>CAMBSS010000076.1 GCA_945870465.1 Bordetella parapertussis
TGCACGACCCGGTCGGCACCAAGCTCGAATTCAATTTCCCGGCGACCGAAACGCCGCCAGAATTGCCGTCCGGCACCAGCGCGAAAATGCAGGTGCACGAGGTCTGATGCAGGGGTAGCGCAGCACGTGCGGATCCGCAGCAATCACCATGAGCACCCGCGCCGTTCCTCTGAAGAGCAAGCCCGCGCTGACGCGCGAGCGCGTCAGCGATGCCGAGTGGCAGTTGCGCTGCGAACTCGCGTGCCGCGCGCAGGTCGGTGCACTGGCGGGCGGCACGCCGCTCAATATTCCGGCGGCGAGCGTATGCGAGGAGCGCGTCAAGAAATTCGGCCGCATGGGCCAGTACGACGTGAAGAGCCGCGATTGGGGCGCCAGTATGGCGCTGGTGGAAAAGAATTACCCGGATTACAAAGAGTAAGCGGCAGGATGTCTTGGACATCGTCATTCCCGCGCAGGCGGGAATCCAGAACTAATCTCGAAAATACAACACCGACAAGCAACCGCCGATGAACGCCGATTGACGTCGATAAAAGTCCAGACCTTGCCTCGAACCAGGGTCAGGTCCCCAGTCTTATCTGCGTTCATCGGCGGTTCCAAATTGTTTTTGGGTCCGTTTCTATAATGAGCTTCTGGGTCCCCGCCTGTGCAGGGACGACGGATCGTTTTAAACCATTTACGCAAGATTGCTTAAAATACCCCCCATGACCCGCGAATCCGCCATATCCCGCGCTACCCGCCATTTCGATGAAGGCGCATTCATCGCCGACCTTGCGCGCCGCGTCGCTTATCGCACCGAAAGCCAGGTCGCCGATAGCCGCCCACATCTGACTGAATATCTCGCGCAGGAGATTGGACCTTCGTTCGAGCGCATAGGTTTCAAGGTCGAGATCTTTGAGAACCCCGTCGCCAGCGGAGGGCCGCTGCTGGTGGCCGAGCGCATCGAGGGTGAGAACCTGCCGACCGTGTTGTCGTACGGTCACGGCGACGTGATACGCGGGCTCGCCGAGCAATGGCGCACGGGATTGTCGCCGTGGGAACTCAAGCAGGAAGGCAGCCGTTATTACGGCCGCGGTTCCGCCGACAACAAGGCGCAGCATTCGATCAATATCGCGGCGCTGGCGACCGTAATAGCCGAACGCGGCAAACTTGGTTTCAATGCTAAATTCCTGGTTGAAACCGGCGAGGAGGTCGGCTCTCCCGGCTTGCAGGAGTTCTGCGCGCGTGAAGGCAAGCGGCTGAAAGCGGACGTGCTGATTGCGTCCGACGGCCCGCGCCTCTCCGCGCACCGCCCGACGATCTACCTGGGCTCGCGCGGCGCCATCAACATGGATTTCAGCGTGGACTTGCGCGAAGGCGCGCACCATTCGGGCAACTGGGGCGGGCTGCTGGCGAATCCCGGCGTGATACTCGCGCACGCGCTGGCGAGCATAGTTACTCGCGAAGGCCAAGTCCTCGTTCCAGCAATATTGCCGGCAAACATTCCGGATTCGGTGCGCAAGGCGCTCGCCGATTGCGCGGTCGAGCCCGGCGTCGATGAACCGTCGGTCGACGACTGGTGGGGGGAACCCGGCTTCACGCGGGCGGAGAAAGTCTACGGCTGGCACACGTTTGAAATCCTCGCATTCAGAACCGGCAACCCGGAGAATCCCGTGAACGCGATTCCCGGCCGCGCCACCGCGCATTGCCAGATACGTTTCGTCGCCGGTACTGAGCCAACGTCATTCGTGCCTGCATTGCGCAAGCATCTCGATGCGCATGGCTTCGACAAAGTGAAGGTCGAGCAGGCGAAAAAAGGTTTCTTTCATGCTACCCGTCTCGATCCCGATCATCCGTGGGTGCGCTGGGCGGCGGATTCGATCACGCGCACGACGGGCACGCGGCCCGCCATCCTGCCTAATATCGGCGGCTCGCTGCCCAACGAATGTTTCGCCGACACACTGGGGCTGCCGACGATCTGGGTGCCGCATTCCTACGCGGGGTGCTCGCAGCACGCGCCCGACGAGCATGTGCTGGCGCCGATACTGCGCGAAGGCCTGCAGATGATGACGGGCCTGTTCTGGGACCTGGCGGAAGAGGGCGTGCCACGCTGATCCGCCCCTGCAGGATAGGGATGCAGCCTGCGCCCGCGGCGTAGTACAATTGGCGGCTATAAGCACGATAAATGACCAACCAACCAGGGAGTTGAGTATGTTTGCCCAAAAATTATCGTTTCGTTTATTGCTGGCCGCGATGGCGGCAGCGTGCTGCGTGTCGATGACCGCCAGCGCGGATACCGTCGATTACGACAGAAAGCCGATGTCCCCGGGGCCGTTACTCCAGCCGTCAGGCCCCAGCGCCAATAACGACGCTTTCAAAAAAGTGCGGGCGCAGTGCGAGACCGAAGTCCCATCCGGCAAGGCGAACGGCGATATCTGCGTCGAGGCCGCCATGTTGCTGGTGAGCGGCGATATTCCCGACGACTATCGCGAGGTGAGCGAAGACCTGCGGATCAAGTTCGCATTGCGGTTACTCGAGCGCGGCGTGGACAGCAGCAACCTCGCCCGCGGCCGCGCTTACGACTGGTACAATAAGACCGGGTTTCTGGGCATGTCCTCTTACGCCGACCCCAATCGCGCGCGCGAACTGATGGATATGATGATCAAGAGCGGTTACCCCGGCGGCATCCTGCGGAAAGTCCGCGGTTCGACCAGCCTGCTTGCGTTCACCGCGACAGAAGCGGAAAGACGCGAAGGTTGTGCTACCGCCAAAAAATTGCTGAGCGAAGGCAAGCTCGATGGCGATAACACCAAATTGGCCAAAGAAATTGTCGAGTCCGGCACTTGCACAGGCTTCGAGCCCGTTAAACAATAACGCCGGTCCGGTTACGGACTTGCGAAACGGCCATCGAGCGATGGCCGTTTTCATTTTCACGGGTACACCAAATCATGGGCACTCTGCAACCCGGCCTTAAAGGCAGCGTCGAGATCGTCGTCGGCGAAGAGCATACCGCGCCCCACGTCGGCAGCGGACGCGTGCACGTGCTCGCCACCCCGGTGATGGTGAATCTGATGGAAGCGGCGGCGCTGCAGGCGGTCGAAGGTTTGTTGCCTGCCGGCCACCAGACCGTCGGCACTCATCTCGATATTACGCATACTGCCGCAACTCCGGTCGGCATGCGCGTGCGTGCATATGCCGAAGTGACCAAAGTCGAAAAGCGCACGCTGACGTTTAACGTCTATGCCGAAGACGAGAAAGAGCGCATAGGCGGGGGCGTGCACGAGCGCATCATCATCAATCTCGAGCGCTTCGATCAGCGCATGCAGGAAAAGATTGCGTTGATATCCAAGACTTAGCTGTTAGGGTGGGCAACTGGTTGCCCACGCGGTAAACGCGGTCCATTGCAATCGTGACCAAGCAATTGCAGAGTTTTTCGGCGTGGGCAATAAGTTGTCCACCGTACAGGGGTTTTCAATATGCGTTTTCATGCCTCGCCGCGGTATGCGTACGGACCAATTGCAGGAGTCGCATTCGCGCTTTTCTGTTCGCTGGTGAGCGCACAAGGCTATCCGACAAGGGCGGTAAGAATCGTCGTGCCGGTGGGGACTGGTGGCGCGACCGACATACTCACGCGAGCGCTTGCGCAGCGGCTTACATCTGCCTGGGGGCAGCAGGTGCAGGTCGATAACCGCCCCGGGGGCGGCAGCAACGTCGGTTTTGAAGTTGCCGCCAAATCGGCAGCCGATGGCTATACGTTGCTGATGGCGCAGCCGGCCTTCACGGTGAACGTCAGCCTCTACAAAAAGCTTGCCTACGATCCAATCCGTGATTTCACCGCGGTTACGCTGGCCGCGACCGGCGCCAATGTCCTGGTGGTCCATCCATCCGTTCCGGCCTATACGTTGAAGGACTTCATCGCGCTGGCCAAGGCAAAACCCGGGCAGCTCAATTACGCTTCGTCGGGCAACGGCACCAGTCCGCACCTGGCCGGCGAGCTTTTCAACGCGATGGCAGGAGTAAAGATCGTCCACATACCTTATAAAGGCGCCGGCGCATCGGTCACTGATTTGTTGGGCGGCCACGTCGATCTGGCGTTCCTGAGCCTCTCATCGGTTGTGCCGCAGTTGAAAGCGAAAAGGCTGAGGGCGTTGGCGATTACCAGCGCTAAACGCTCTGCATTGATGTCGGAGCTGCCGACTTTTGCCGAAGCGGGATTGCCCGGCTACGAGGTCACTGGTTGGTACGGCGTAATGGCACCGGCCGGCACGCCAAAGGAAATCGTCAGCCGCCTGAACGCAGATATAACGAAGGCGCTTGCGCTGGATGAGATGATCCAGGCGCTGGCCGCATTCGGCCTCGAACCCGTCGCCCAGAATTCGCCCGAAGAATTCACGGCTTTCCTGCAGTCCGAAATCAGCAAATGGGCTAAGGTCGTCAAGGCGTCGGGCGCCAGAGCCGACTAGAAGGCATCTCAAAAAATCCCCTCGCCCCGCTTGCGGGGAGAGGGAGTCTATTGAGCCCGCTTCCAAGGTTTACAGTGTTAACTCCATGTATACGGTTCCCGGCACCGGATTGAACCGGTACGCGGCCATCCGCGCAAACCCAGCGAGCGATACAAAGCCCGTGGGCGTGGGATTCAGCCTGAATGAAGTGCATGGGTGATGACGGTTGATGTAGAAAAAAAGCGGCGCGCTATTTGCGCGCCGCGTTGGATTGGCCAGTCAGACTGCCCGTTGTCTTGCTTTACTCACCCGGCTTGAGCCCGACTTCCTTGACGACCCTCGTCCACCGTTCGTAATCCTTGCGGATGCGCTGGTCGAAATCCTGCGGCGTTCCGCCACTGGCGGTCATGCCGTCACGTTCCAGGGTGCGCTTGATGCCGTCGTCCTGCAGCCCCTTGTTGATGGCGGCATTGAGTGCCTGGATGATGGCCGGCGGTGTGCCGCGCGGCGTCATCGTGCCAAACCAGAGCACGACGTCGTAGCCGGGGATCGTCTCGGCAATGGCGGGCACGTTGGGCAGCGTGTGCCAGCGTTTCTCGGTTGTTACTCCCAGCGCCCGCAACTTGCCGGTGGGCAGATGCGGCGTGACCGGCAACAGGCTGCCGATGATCACCGGCACCTGGCCGCCCAACAGATCGGACATCGCAGCACCGGTGCTTTTGTACTGGATGGCAACCATTTTGATCTTCGCCATGCTCGAGAACAATTCGGTGGCTAGATGGGTGGCGCCGCCGGTGCCGGTGCCGGCATAACTCAGGCCACCCTTCGTCGTACGGGCTAGCGCGATCAGCTCCTTGACCGACTTCGACGGCAGCGAAGGATGCACGGCCAGCACGAATGGGGTGTAGCCAAACTCCGCGACTGCGATGATGCTGTTGATCGGATCGAAGGCGGGCCGTTGCACTGCCGACGTCGCCGAGAAGCTGCCCGACATCATCATGATGGTGTAGCCGTCTGCCGGTGCCTTTGCGGTCATTTCCATGCCGATCAGCCCGCCTGCGCCGCCGCGGTTGTCCACGACAAACTGCTGGCCGAGGTACTCGGTGAGCTTGGCCGAGAACTGGCGGGCGGTGATGTCGCTGCCGCCGCCGGGGGCGAAAGGCACGATCACGCGCACTGCCTTGGTTGGGTACTGCTGCGCGTGCGCAACGCACGCAGCCAGCGTCAAGAACGCTACGACAACGGCCTGTCCGGTAAACTGCGGTTTCATGGGGTCTCCTCGTTTTTAGTTATCGGGGTGAAATTTAGCATAGAGCAGCGATTCTCGCACTATGCCCGCCTGTCCGCACCAGCCAAGGGTCAAGCCTATAACCGGCGCGCGCTATTCTTGCGCACGTCAGCGTTGAGCGGGGTGTCAGCCACTATCTGGCTTGTTGCAGTTTCAGCCAATCAACCACGATATTGACCAAATCATCCTCTTTTCTGCGGAACGAATGATCAGCGCCCTCGATATGAACCTGCCGATACGTTGGCGAGACCAGTTCTTTTCTTTCGTTGGCGAAGCTGACATCCGTCTCATCATCCATTGCAACTACATCAATGACGGGCAAAGTTGGCGAGTTCCTCAGAATGGTTTTCAAATTGCAAAAAGAGTTGAGTGGGTTCGCAGCGCCTTTCGGGCACTCCCCGCTACCATAGATCGCAACGCCGATGTAACCCCGCAGACCACTCCCCGCGTTTTTTGCCATGTAGGAGATTGTTATTTGGGTGCCGAGACTGTGACCCACGACATAAATTTGCGTTACGCCCTTTTCCTTGCCGAGAAACGTAATCGCCGAACTAAGCCGCTGGTAAGCGGCCGTAAAATTTACAATCCCGTCAGGGGCGTTTCTGCTGAAGCGAGGTGCTGGATAGTTAAGCGACAGTGTGTGAAAACCAAGTCGCTCATGAATAGCGGTGCGCAACGGATTTACTACTGGCGACCTTGCGTTTCCTCTTGCGAAACGACCGTGAACCAGGATTACGCCAACCTTTGATGACCCGCCGTCAAGATATGCGCCATCCGGTTGTTTGGCCCATGCGGCGCCCATTGACATCGAAGCTGCGTAACCAAACACAATAAATGCGGCACGACTCAACATGGTTGAAGGCTTTCGAATGATGGCAGAAAGCAAGTAACGTCTTTCTGTGCGGCGGGCGCGCACAACTTTGCAACGAGGTGCAGCGCCGAACGCCCGGCCGCGCCAGCTAAATTTAGCTGCGCACTTAGCGGGCGTTTCTGAAGTTGCATTCGCTGGGGGCCTTTGATCCGATCTGTTCCATTTGCCTGATCTCGAACCCTTGAGCGCTGTAATTGTTGAGCGGGATTATATTTGCAGAGCACGTCTTTCCATCAGAAGCGGTAAAGAGCTTGTGCTCTCCATTAGGGGCAACCTGAAACGACCCGTTGCCTTCAGATTTTCCATAGCGAAATTTGTAAGTGCTGAGTCGTCTGCCGGCCCGACTGCGCACATACCGGCAGCAAAGAGAAGGAGCCAAGTAGGATAAACGATGAGACCTCCGGCGAATAGCCACTTCAGCATTGCTTCGATGTGTAGAGAAAAGTTCGGCAGAACGGAGTCAAAGAGTGACCCGTATCCGAACGCGAACAGCGCGGCAAATAACAGTGTCAATATAATCAAAAGAAAAATTTTCATTGAGCACCAATTAGAATTCGTTGGTAAAAATTATTCGTGACATATTGCCAGGCAGAATTTATCCGCCAAAATGTAACAGCTCAAAGCGCCCGCTTTATCCACACTGCGCTGTCGTGAAACGCCGCTCCACCGTTCGGCGCTCCGGAATCGGCACCGATGAGGCTGTTGACGCCGATGCCGCCTTCGAAAGCGGAATTGGGCCAGATCGATTCGAGGACGATGACGCCGCGCTGTACGCCGTCGAATGTTTTCGCATGCACGACTATGGTGTTGCGTGCATTGCCGAGCTCTACGCGATCGCCTGTAGCAATGCCGAGCTGGGCGCAATCGTCGGGATGAATTAATACGGTGGGGCGTTGCTCGCGTTTCTTTGATGTCGGGGTTTCGGTGAACGTACTGTTGAGATAGGAGCGCGCTGGGGCTGTGACCATGCGGAACGGATGTTGTTCGTCCGCAATTTCTATGCTTGCCATGTGGTCGGGCAGGGCGGGCATCTTTGTGTGGTATTTGCCGCGTGCTTTCCAGTCGGGCTTGAAGCGGAACTTGCCGTCAGGTGTCGGAAAGCCGTTGATGAAGTGCGACTTGTCGAAATCGGGTTGACGGTCGATCCAGTGGTCGCGGTGGAGTGTCGCGGCATCCGGATAGCCGGAGAGTTTCAGGGTTTCGTCGATGAGTTCCCACGCCGTCATTTTGAAACCACGATGTTTCGCACCGAGCCGCTTGGCGAGCTCGCAGTGCACGTAATGATTTTCGCGCGCCTGGGCGTACGGTTCGATGACTTTGCGCGTGACCTGGAAGAATGAATGTCCGCCGGCGCGGTACATGTCGTCGTGTTCGAGAAACGTCGTCGCCGGC
This sequence comes from Bordetella parapertussis, assembly GCA_945870465.1. Next base: position 7,970 of record CAMBSS010000076.1, read on the forward strand.
AGCACGATGTCCGCGAGCTTCGCGGTGTCGGTCATGAACTGCTCGTGCACGCAGACGAAAAGGTCCTCCCGCATGAAACCCGCGCGCACCGCTTTCGAATCCGGACAAACGGATGCGGGGTTCATATTCTGGATCAGCATGGCGGTGACCGGCGGGCCGTCGCCGAGGTCGCTTTTGTCGCCGGTGAGGACCGGGCCGACGCGCGAGATGTCGAGCGCGCGGATGCTTGTGTCGAGGTGATCGGTGCCTTTGATCAGTGCATCCTTGATTTTGTAGATGTCGCCATTGCTGTAGAACGTGCCGCCCCCACGGTGCTGCCATTTGCCGCCTACGGTAGCGAGGCATGAGACCGCGTGCACGTTGGCCGCACCGTTGCGCGAGCGCGAAAAGCCGTAACCGACACGGATGAAAGCGCGCTGGGTCGTGCCGTACAGTTTGGCGAAGCTTTCAATCTGCTCAACAGAGAGTCCGGTGATGGCGGCGGCCCATTGCGGCGTGCGCGATACGAGGTGTGCTTCGAGTTCGTCCGGCACATCGGCGTGAGTGCGCATATAAGCGCGGTCCGCATAGCCGTCGCGAAACATGACGTGCATCATCGCGCAGGCAAGGGCGCCATCGGTACCGGGTTTCAGCATGATGTGCATGTCCGCGACTTTGGCAGTCCCGGTGCGATAGGGATCGACGACGATCAACTGCGCTTTGCGCTCGCGCCGCGCCTTGGCGACGTGGGTCATGACATTGACCTGAGTGGATGCCGGATTGCCGCCCCACACGACGATGAGATCGGATTCGCCCATCTCGCGCGGATCGGGGCCCATTTTTGCGCCGACTCCGGCCATCCAGCCGGCGTCAACCAGCGCGGTGCAGATGGTCGGGTGCTGGCGCGAATAACGCATGACGTGGCGCAGACGATCGATACCGTCGCGCTGCACGAGCCCCATGGTGCCGGCGTAAAAGAGCGGCCACACCGTTGTGCTCCCCAAACGCTGCGCCGCGCGCGTGAACTGCTCGGCAACTTCGTCGAGCGCGGACTCCCACGACAACGGTGTGAATTCGCCGCCCTTGGCGCCTTTGCGCTTGAGCGGTTGGGAAAGCCGTTCGGGATGATGGACGCGCTCGGCGTAGCGCGAAACTTTCTCGCAGATCACGCCCGCCGTGTACGGGTTGGCGGTGGCGCCGCGGATACGGCCGATATGGTGGCTGTCGAGTTTCTCGACTTCTAGCGCGCACGTGCTGGGGCAGTCGTGCGGGCAGGTGCTATGTACATTGGTGCTTGATATGGTATCGGGCATGTTCAATTAAAACATGACGGCGATTCGGCTGCCAACGTTCGCGCTAGAATCCGCAATATGAAAGTCGTCATCGCCCGTCTGAACCACGAAACCAACACGTTTTCTCCGCTGCCGACGCCGCTGGCGGCATTTGGCGCGGGCGACCCGCGCGGGCCGGCGTTTGGTGCAGATGCTTACGAAGCGGGCAAGGGTTCCGCCACGGCAATGGGCGCTTTTATCGATTTTGCCGAGCGTCTTCATTGCACCATAGTCACGCCGCTGTTCGCGATGGCGAACCCGAGCGGCCCGGTGGACGCGGCGGCATACCGTACGATGTGCAGCGCAATAGTGGATGCCGTTGTGGCGGGTTGCGATGCGATCATGCTCGATCTGCATGGCGCGATGGTGGTGGAAAACAGCGCAGACGGCGAAGGCGAATTGCTGGAACTTATACGCAAGGTCGCGCCGGACACGCCGCTTGCTCTGGCGCTCGACCTGCATGGCAACGTCTCGGACCGCATGGTGCGGCACGCAGACGTTCTCGTCGGCTTCAAGACTTACCCGCACGTCGATATGTATGACACCGGCGCGCACGCGGCACGGCTGCTGTTCAACATGCTCGACGGCAAATGCAAACCGGTCATCGCCATCGCGCGGCCGGGCGTGCTCGCGCAAACGCTGTGCCAGAACACCGAAATCCCGGGCGCGATGCGGGACGGCGTCGAGTTCGCGCGCGGGCTGGAGCGCCACGGCGCGCTGGCGGCCACGGTGTTCGGCGGGTTCTATCTTGCCGACATTGCCGACGCCGGCATGAGCGTGGTCGTGGTGGCCGATGGCGATGCGCAAAAAGCAACCGGCTGGGCGGAAGACTGCAGCGCGCTGCTGCGCGCGCGCAAGAGCGAGTTCGTTTTTCAGCAGACGCCGCTGGCAGAGTCCGTGGCTCGCGCGAAAACGGCCAAGCATGGCCTCACGCTGCTGCTCGACCATGGCGACAACTGCATGTCGGGTGGCACCTGCGATACGATGGACGTGCTCGAAGCCTGCCTGCATCACGGACTCACGCATATTGGAGCCGGACCGGTATGCGATCCGCAGGCGGTAGGGCAATTGATTGCCGCGGGCGTCGGCGCGACGGTCACCATCGAGCTTGGCAACAAGCTGCCGATGCCGAAAATCGGTATGGCCGCGCGCAAGCCGTTGCGGCTCACGGGCAAGGTGCGCACCATAGGCAACGGCGAATACACGATCAGCGGCCCGATCTACACCGGCACGCGTTGCTATATGGGGCGCACGGTTTTATTCGATACCGGCGCCGCGCAGATCGTGGTCACCGAGCAGACGCAGGAACCGTGGGACACCGGCGTCTTTACCTGTGCCGGACTCAACCCGGAGGCGCGGCGGTACCTGATACTGAAGTCGCGCATGTATTACCGCCCGGTGTTTGCGCCGATGGCGGCTACCATCATCGAGTGCGCGAGCGCCGGCGTGTGTTCGTCGGACTTATCGCTGTTCGATTATCGGAATCTGCGGCGGCCGATTTACCCGCTGGACGCCTAGCTCCCAGGTGCACCATCGCGGCGCAACATGCCCCCGGTCAGTGCACCATGATGCCCCCCGGCCGACGCCTAATTTGCAATGCTGGCTTGTAATGCGGGCTGAAGTTGACGTAACCTGCTGCGTCTGTGCGGGCACTTAGTCTGTGCGGGCACTTAAATTGCTAATACCCGTGCAACCGCCGTATTTCGACATTTGAGGGGAATTGCCATGATGAAGCCTTTTCGTTTGACTGCCGTAGCCGCTGCAATGACGCTCGCTGCCGCGCTGTTGTCAGGGGCCGCCATTGCCCAGCAGAAAGTCCTGAAGTTCATACCGCAAGCCGATTTGCGCATCCTCGACCCGATTGCGACGACCGCGTATATCACGCGCAATCACGGTTACATGGTGTACGACACGCTGTTTGCGATGGACGCCAAGTTCCAGGTCAAGCCGCAAATGATCGACAAGTGGGAACTGTCCAAAGACAAGCTCACCTACACGTTTACGTTACGCGACGGGTTGAAGTTTCATGACGGCCAGCCGGTGCGCTCGGCGGATTGCATTGCGTCCATTGAGCGCTGGTCGAAGCGTGACGCGCTGGGCCAGAAACTTGCCGAGGCGAGCGAGGGCTGGACCGCGGTCAACGATAAATCGTTCAAGCTGAAGCTGAAGAAGCCGTTCCCGCTGACGCTCGAAGCGCTTGCCAAGCCCTCGTCGAACGTGCCGTTCATCATGCCGGAACGCGTCGCCAAGACCGATGCGTTCAAGAACATCGACGATGCCACCGGCTCCGGCCCGTTCAAGATGGTCAAGGAAGAATGGGTGCCGGGCAGCAAGGTGGTCTACGTCAAGAACACCGACTACGTGCCGCGCAAGGAAGCGCCATCGTGGGCGTCCGGCGGCAAAGTGGTCAAAGTCGACCGCGTCGAGTGGATCTATATTCCTGATTCGGCTACCGCCGCAGCAGCGCTCAATGCCGGTGAAGCCGACATCTGGGAGCAACTGCCGCCCGATCTGATCCCGGTGCTCGCCAAGAACAAGGACATCACGGTCAAGAACATCGACCAGCTCGGTTCGATGGGCATGATCCGCTTTAACTTCCTGCACCCGCCGTTCAACAACGAGAAGATGCGCCAGGCGCTGCTCTACATGGTGAATCAGCAGGATTACGTGATCGGCATCGCCGGCGACGTGAAAAACGGTTTCACCTGCTATTCTTACTTCACCTGCGGCACGCCGTTGTCGTCCGAAATCAGCGCGGAGCCGCTGAAAGGCAAACGCGACGTCGAGAAGGCGAAGCAGCTGGTGAAAGAGTCCGGTTACAAGGGCGAGAAGATCGTCATCATCGACGCTACCGACCAGCCCATCGTGCACGCACAATCGTTGCTGACGCTGGAAATGCTGAAGAAGATCGGCCTTAACGCCGAAATTCAGGCCGGCGACTGGGGCACGCTGATTACGCGCCGCGCGGTCAAGGAGCCGGTCGAAAAAGGCGGCTGGTCGATCTTCCACACCTGGCTGGTCGGCCCCGACATGGTCAACCCGGCAGTGAATTTCCCCATCCGCGGCACGGGCGAGAAGGGCTGGTTCGGCTGGCCTACCGATCCGAAAATGGAAGAACTGCGCGAAGCATGGTTCAACGCGCCGGATGCGGCGAGCTCCAAGAAAGCCGCCGACGCAGTGCAGAAGCGCGCATTCGAGTTCGTGCCCATTATTCCGACCGGACGCTTCATTCTGCCCACCGCGTACCGCTCCAACATCACGGGGCTCATCATCGCGCCGATCAACCTGCTGTGGAACGTGGAAAAGAAATAGCAGCTTCTTCGCACCTATGGCGAAATTGAGGGACGCGGATTTGGGGGATCTACAAGGGGAGGCTCCCCTTGTTCGTGGCAACGTGGCTGTTGCCTGGCGACCCCCGAAAAATTCGATTCCGGCACGGCCGGCTTAAGTTTAAGTGTTTGCTTATGTAGTTCGGCGGCTTTTCGCGACCATCGTCGTCATGGCGGTGGTCGCGTTCGTGGTTTTCTCGCTGTTGTATCTGACGCCGGGTGACCCGGCGGCCATTCTCGCCGGTGATGCGGCGACCGACGACGATATCCGGCGCATCCGCGCCAAGCTCGGTCTCGACGATCCGTTTTTCGTGCGCTTCGGCGGCTGGGTGTGGGCGCTGATGCACGGCGATCTCGGCACTTCGATTTTCACCAACCTGCCGGTCACACATTTGATCGGCCAGCGCATAGAGCCGACTGTTGCGCTCACACTTTGCACGTTGTTCATCTCAGTTGCCGTCGCGCTACCGCTGGGCGTGATTGCGGCAGCGAAAGTCGGCACCTGGGTTGACCGCGCGGTGATGGCGTTTTCGGTGATCGGTTTTTCGGTGCCGGTATTCGTGCTCGCCTACATCCTGATCATGACTTTCTCGATTCAGCTCGACTGGCTGCCGGTGCAGGGCTACCGCCCGATCAAGGATGGCGTGTGGGAATGGTTCCGCCACCTGGTGCTGCCGAGCACCGCGCTCGGCACCGTTTACATTGCGCTGATCGCGCGCATCACGCGTGCTTCCATGCTCGACGTGCTGGCGCAGGACTATATACGCACGGCGCAAGCCAAGGGTTTGTCGTCCAATGCAGTGCTGGCAGGCCACGCGCTCAAAAACGCCGCAGTGCCCATACTCACCATCATAGGCATCGGCATCGCATTACTGATCGGCGGCGCCATCGTCACGGAGACCGTGTTCGCGATTCCGGGCATAGGGCGGCTCACGGTGGACGCGATCTTGCGCCGCGACTACCCGATTATCCAGGGTGTGATCCTGCTTTTTTCGGGTGCTTACGTACTGGTCAATCTTGCCGTCGACTTGAGTTATATGTTCTTCGACCCGCGTATCCGGTATTAAAGCGCGTTTAAAAACAAAAAAAGTAACCGCCGATAAACGCCGATGAAATGCATTGCATGTTCAGAAGTGCCAATGATGACCAAGGGTTTGTCTACGTTCATCGGCGGTTTCAAATGGATTTTGAGTTAGGAAAATGACGGCCATTGCAATTACAAGCACGACGAAATCGTTGTCGCCGACCTGGCAGCGCTTCCGCGATTCCTTCCGGCGCCACCCGACTGCCATCGTCGGCGGTGTCGTGCTGCTGCTGATGATATTGATCGCGATATTCGCGCCGTGGCTGGGGACCGTCGATCCACAGGCTGTGACACCGGTGCGTCGGCTGAAACCCCCGTCGGCGGAATTCTGGTTCGGCAGCGACATGCTGGGACGCGACGTTTACAGCCGCGTGCTGTATGGCGCGCGGGTGTCGTTGAGCATCGGCATCGCGGTCGCGCTGTTCAGCACATTGGTCGGGCTCGCCATCGGGCTCGTCACCGGCTTCATCCGCTGGGTCGATGCGATCGTGATGCGCATCATGGACGGCCTGATGTCGATTCCACCTGTATTGCTTGCCATTGCGCTGATGGCGTTGACGCGCGCCAGCGTTGAAAACGTCATCGCGGCGATCACGCTTGCCGAAGTGCCGCGCGTGGTGCGGCTGGTCAGAAGCCTGGTGCTGACGCTGCGCGAGCAACCGTACGTCGAAGCCGCGGTGGCGGCCGGCACTACGTTGCCGCGCATTCTGATACGGCACATATTGCCCAATACGCTGGCGCCGCTGCTGGTGCAGGCGACTTACGTCTGCGCGTCGGCGATGATCACCGAAGCCATCCTGTCGTTCATCGGCGCTGGCACGCCGCCGAATATTCCGAGCTGGGGCAACATCATGGCGGAGGCGCGCAGCCTGTTCCAGATCGCCGGCTATCTGATTTTGTTTCCGGGTATTTTTCTGTCGCTCACCGTGCTGGCGGTCAATCTGCTGGGAGACGGCATGCGCGATGCGCTTGATCCACGCCTGGCGCGCAGGATGTGATGAATACCGCCGCCACCGAACCTCTGCTCGAAGTTGATGCGCTCAAGACGTATTTCTATACGCGTGACGGCGTGGTGCGCGCCGTCGATGGGGTGTCGTTGACCGTTTATCCCGGCGAAACGCTGGCGGTGGTGGGCGAGTCCGGCTGCGGCAAAAGCGTGACTTCGCTGTCGATACTGCGCCTGATCGCATCACCGCCGGGGAAAATCGTCAGCGGCCGCCTCATGTTCCAGGGCCGCGATCTGCTTGGTTTGAGCGAAGACGAGATGCGCAAGGTGCGCGGCAACGAAATCTCGATGATCTTCCAGGAGCCGATGACTTCGTTGAACCCGGTGCTGACCATAGGCCGCCAGATCGCCGAAGCGCTGGTGCTGCACAGGGGCATGACGCGCAAACAGGCGCTGGAGCGCGCGGTCGAGATGCTGACCCTCGTCAATATTCCCGAAGCGGCGCGGCGCATCGACCAGTATCCGCACCAACTCTCCGGCGGCATGCGCCAGCGCGTGATGATAGCGATGGCGTTGGCGTGCAATCCGCGCCTGCTGATCGCCGATGAACCGACCACGGCGCTCGACGTCACCATACAGGCGCAGATCCTCGACCTTATGCGTGGGCTGAAAGAAAAAACCGGCGCCGCCATCGTGCTCATCACGCACGATCTTGGCGTCGTCGCCGAAATGGCGCAGCGCGTTATCGTCATGTATGCGGGGCGTAAAGTCGAGGAGGCGCCGGTCGAGGCATTGTTCGCGCAACCGCTGCATCCTTATACGCAGGGCCTGCTCAATTCATTGCCCAAGCTCGAAACCGCCGGCGCGACGGGGCGCCAGCGCCTCGAGGAAATTCCCGGCATGGTGCCGTCGCTGAAAGAAGAGGTCGCCGGCTGCCTGTTCGCGCCGCGCTGCTCATACGCAACCGAGCGCTGCCGCCGCGAGTATCCGCCGCTCGAGCAAAAGGCGCCGGGGCATTTCGCAGCATGCTGGGAGTCGTCGCGCGTGAGCGGGGGCGGCGCATGAGCGTGCTGCTGGAAGTCAAAAACCTGGTCAAGCATTACCCGGTGCGCAAGGGCGTGTTCGGGCGCGTGACCGGGCAGGTGCACGCGGTTGATGACGTGAGTTTTTCGATTGCCGAGGGTGAAACGCTGGGGCTGGTCGGCGAAAGCGGCTGCGGCAAATCGACCACTGGCAAGGCGGTGCTGAAACTGGTCGAGCCGACCAGCGGTTCGATCGACTGGCGCGGGCGCCGCATCGACCAGTTGTCGGCCGCCAACATGCGGCCATTCCGGCGCGAACTGCAGGCGGTATTCCAAGACCCGTATTCGTCGCTCAATCCGCGCATGCGCGCGCAGGACATCGTCGGCGAACCCATCCGCAATTTCGAAAATGCGAGCAATGCGGAAATCCGCGAGCGCGTCGCGGCGCTGTTCGACAAAGTGGGTCTGCGCGCAGACCAGATGATCAAGTATCCGTACGAGTTCTCCGGCGGCCAGCGCCAGCGCCTCGGCATCGCGCGCGCGCTCGCGCTCAAGCCCAAACTCATCGTGTGCGACGAACCGGTGTCGGCGCTCGATGTCTCGGTGCAGGCGCAGGTGATCAATCTCCTGATGGACCTGCAGGACGAGATGCAGCTTTCGTACTTGTTCGTCGCGCACGACCTGGCGGTGGTCGAGCACATAAGCCATCGCGTCGCCGTCATGTACCTGGGAAAAATCGTCGAACTGACCGACAAGCGCTCATTGTTCGCGCATCCTCAGCATCCCTATACCGAGGCCCTGCTGTCGGCCGTGCCGACCCCCGATCCGCGCGCGCAGAAAAAACGCATCATCCTCGGCGGGGACGTGCCGAGCCCGATCAACCCGCCGGCGGGGTGCCGTTTTCACACGCGCTGCCCGTATGCCGTCGAGCGCTGCCGCGCCGAGGAGCCGGCGATGAAAGAGGTGCGGCCAGGGCATTTTGTTGCCTGCCATCTGCGGGAAGGCGTGGCGCCGGCCAACTGACCGGCCGGCGGCCGGTACGGGCGGCCAGTGTGCGGAAAGTCAGATTCCGGTAAGAATTGATTCCAAACGGTTATATCGCCAGCTTTTCGGTTTAAACTTGCTTTCGCCGTAGGTCCCTGCGTGGGGCCTCAAGAAAAACCGTCTGTGGCCGACATTGTTTTATGACCAAAATTCCCGATGCGCTGCAGCTCACGCGCGAACTTCTCAAGTTCAACACCATCAATCCACCCGGCGCCGAGCAGGCGTGCGCGCAGCATCTGGGCGACCTGTTGAAACGCGCGGGATTTACGGTCGATTACGCGGAGTTCGCGCCCACGCGCACCAGCCTCGTCGCCAAAATCGGCGGCGTCAAAGGCAAGCGGCCGCTCGGCTTCACCGGGCATATCGATACCGTGCCGCTGGGCTCGGCCGCATGGAAAGCGGATGCGTTTGGTGCCAGCCTCGAAGGCGGCAAGCTGTATGGACGCGGCTCCAGCGACATGAAAAGCGGCGTCGCTGCGTTCGTGGTCGCGGCGCTGCGCATGGTGGAGCAGCTCAAGAACGGGCCCGGTGTCACGCTGGTGATCACCGCCGACGAAGAGTGCGGTTGCGGTGGCGCCACGTACATGGTCAAGCAGGGCAATTTGCTGGGCGAAGTCGGTGCGCTGGTGATCGGCGAGCCGACCGCGAACTATCCGCTGGTCGGCCACAAAGGCGCGTTCTGGCTCGACGTAAAAACGCATGGCATTACCGCGCACGGCTCCATGCCGGAGCAGGGGGACAACGCCATTTACAAGGCGGCTGCAGCAATCACCAAGCTGCGCGACTTTGATTTCGAAACGCCGGCGCACGCTTTGATGGGCGCGCCTACGCTCAACGTGGGTACCGTGCATGGCGGCCTCAATATCAATTCGGTGCCTGATTTGACCGTCATCGGCGTCGATATCCGGTCGGTGCCCGGGCAGGACCATGCGCTGCTGCAGTCGCGCATGCAGCGCATGCTGGGCGAAACGGTCGAAGTCACAGCGACCCTCGACGTGGCTTCCATTTATTCCGATCCCGCGCAACCGTGGATACAGCACGTATTCGACGTCACACAGTCCAGGCTTGGCGCGCGTCCGCAGGCGAAGACCGCGACCTACTTCACCGACGCGGCAGTGCTGAAGGAAGCCTACCGCGATATTCCGATGGTAGTGCTGGGGCCCGGCGAGCCGCAGCTCGCGCACCAGACTGACGAGTATTGCCTGGTGGACCGCATCGAAGAGTCGGTGGCGATTTACAGCGAGTTGATCAAGGACTGGAGCCATTGATGGGCGCACTGAATACCTTGTCTGCAGTGGAAGCGGCACGCCAGATCGCGGCGAAGAAAATCACGTCCGAAGCGCTGGTGCGCGATTGCCTCGAGCGCATCGCTGCGCGCGAGGACGACGTGCGGGCATGGATGCATCTGGCTGGCGACGCGGCACTGGCGCAGGCGCGCGCAGCGGACGCCAGTGTTGGCACAAGCGCCGGCAGCGGATTGCTGCACGGCGTGCCGGTAGGCGTGAAGGATCTGATCGACACCGTGGACATGCCGACCACTTACGGCTCGCCGATTTATGCGACACATCGTCCGGCGTGGGATGCGCCATGCGTGGCGCTGACGCGCGCGGCGGGTGGCATCGTCATCGGCAAGACCGTGACCACCGAATTCGCGGTGATGCAGCCGAACAAGACGCGCAATCCGCATAACATCGCGCATACGCCGGGCGGTTCGTCGTCGGGTTCGGCGGCGGCAGTCGCTGACTACATGGTGCCGCTGGCTTTCGGCACGCAGACCGCGGGCTCCATCATCCGGCCGGCATCGTATTGCGGTGTGGTCGGCTACAAACCGAGTTTTGGTTTGATCAGCCGTGTCGGCGTCAAGGCCCTGTCCGATACCCTCGACACGGTGGGCACGATCGCGCGCACGGTGCCCGATGCGGCGTACTTCGCGGCGGCGCTCACCGGGCGGCACGAGTTGATGGTGGACAAGCCGTACTCCGGCAAACTGCGCGTCGGTCTCTGCCGCACTTACGAATGGAAGCAGGCGCTGCCGGAAACCGTCGAGGCGTTGGAGTCGGCGGCGCGCCAGCTCGCTGCAGCCGGCGCCGACGTGCATGAAATCAAGTTGCCGCCGACCTACGCCAACCTGGTGCAGGCGCAGATCGACATCATGTTCGCCGAACAGGCGCAGTCGCTCGCGCACGAACGCCTTAAACACTGGCCGCAAATCAGCGCCAAGCTGCAGGGGATATTGTCGCAAGGCCTGAAAGTGACGCCGGAGCGCTACGATGCGGCGCAGATGCTCGCGCGCAACTGCCGCCGCACGCTCGCCGACGTGTTCGCCGATTGCGACGTGCTGCTGGCACCGAGCGCGCCGGGAGCGGCGCCCGCGGGCCTCGACATGACCGGCGACCCGGTATTCAACCGCATGTGGACGCTGCTGCGCACGCCGTGCGTGACGATACCGGTGGCGACCGCGGCAAACGGTCTGCCGGTGGGCTTGCAGGTCATAGGCGCGTTCGGCAACGACGCGCGCACACTGGCGGCGGCGCACTGGATGCATCAGAATCTGCTTTGATATGACGCGTCAAACCCAGAACCTGGCGATTTTGTTCGCCGATATCAGCGACAGCACCAAGCTCTACAGCACGCTGGGCGACAACGCTGCGCGCGTGGTCGTCAACGCCTGCCTGTCGCTGATCAGCGGCGTCGTCGAGCGTTACAAGGGCCGCATCGTCAAGACCATAGGCGACGAAGTGATGTGCGTGTTCCGCCGCGCCGACGACGCAGTGATGGCGGCAAGCGAAATGCAGGCGCAGGTCGACGCCAAGCGGCCGGGTAAAACCCCCGTGCAGATCCACGTCGGACTGCATTACGGGCCGGTGCTGGTCGAGGATAACGACGTGTTCGGCGACACCGTGAACGCCGCGGCCTACCTGACCGCGGTGGCCGCTGCCGAGCAGATACTCACGACCGAAGCGACCGAGCGCAATCTGTCGCCCGAACTGAAGGCCAAAGTGCGCCCGGTGTTCAAAGCGGTTTTGAAAGGCAGCACGGATGAGTCCACGGTCTACCAGGTGGTGTGGCACAAAGACACCGCCGATCTCACCGACGTCAATCTGCGCTCGCATAAAATCATTCCCGGCGACCAGGGCAGCCTGATCGTCGCGCACCGCAATTTAAGCCTGCGGCTCGACCAGTCGCGGCCCAATATCACCATCGGCCGCGGCGAGAATTGCGACATGGTGGTGCACGAGAAGCTCGCCTCGCGCAAGCACGTCAGCATCCGCCTGCTGCGCA
>CAMBSS010000077.1 GCA_945870465.1 Bordetella parapertussis
TTCGGGAAAATTAAAGCCGATCGCCACCGGCGGCGCCACGCGCGCAGCCACGCTGCCCGACCTGCCGACCATCGCCGAAGCCGGCGTGCCGGGCTACGACGCCAGCAACTGGTGGGCGGTCGCGGCACCCGCGCATACGCCCGCCGCGACGATTGCCAAACTTAGCGCGGCGATCACGACGTACCTCAATATGCCGGAGACGCAAAAACGTTTCACCTCCGAAGGTGCTGAAGTGGATATCAAGACGCCGGCCGAACTTAAAAAAATGATACCGCTCGACATGGCAAAATGGGCCAAAGTCGCCAAAGAAGCGGGCATGCGCGGCGAGTGAGCGGGCGCGCGTCGTGCGCGAGGCGCGCATTACCGCAGGTTGAAAATCGTCCACCGCAAAGGACGCGAAGGACGTAAAGGAAAGCCAAAAAAATGATCGGTAAGTAAATTTAATGCCGGCCACGCACGAAAAATAGCGAAAATTTATTCTTCATCCATTCTGAGCTTCTCTTCGCGTCCTTTGCGTCCTTAGCGGTTCAAGATTGAGTGATAATGGGTATTCATTGTGGCAGCCCGCCATCACCACCACGTCTACGTCGTCCTACTGTCGCAGGACGTGCTGTACGAACCGAAGCTCGTTAAATGCAATCCTGACTACGACCCCGCCAAGCCCTGTGTGTATGTCGGCATGACCGGACTCGATCCGGACGCGCGGTTCGACAAGCACAAGGCGGGCGTGCGCGCCAACCGCTACGTGAAGAAATATGGGCAGCGGTTGCTGCCCGGCCTCTACGAATGCTATAACCCGATGCCGTACGCCGCCGCTTGCGAAATGGAAGTCGAACTGGCGATCGCGCTGCGGGAAGCGGGTTATGGGGTCTGGCAGGCGTAGAGCTACATCACGCCCGACGTCCTCCGGCAGGCGTAGAGCGACATCACGCCCAGCGTCCTCCAGCAGGCGTAAGTGGTCGATCGGCGTTCAAGTAGATTCAGGGAAGTCTGAAAAACAGCGGGTTCGTCGTTCCCGCGCAAGCGGGCATGACGATAAATTAGAGCTGCCTTTGTGCTTGCGCGAAAATTTTATTCACGCATACTTGGCATGTCTGCATCAACGAACTCAAACCTATGTCGCGCCGCGAAGATCAACGTTTGACCACGGGCCATGGCCGTTACACCGCTGACTGGAACCTGCCGGACCAGCTGCATGCGGTATTTCTGCGTGCGGACCGCGCCCATGCTGAAATCGTCAGCCTGAACGCCACGCGCGCATTGGCGCATCCCGGCGTGAAGGCGGTGTTTACCGGTGAGGACGCGCGCGCGGCCGGCTTCAAATCATTGCCCAACGTAGTCAATTACACGGGCAAAGACGGCCAGGCAATGCTGAAGCCCCTGCACCCGGTGCTGGCGCAAGGCCACGTGCGCTTCGTCGGCGAGGCGGTAGCGATGCTGGTTGCCGAATCGGCGGCAATTGCGGAAGACGCGCGTGATCTCATTGAAATCGAATACCGCGATCTGCCCGCCGTCGCCACGTTCGATGCCGCGACGGCTGCCGGCGCACCGCGGCTGCACGCCAACGTGCCCGGCAATCTCGCCTTCGAATATGAATCCGGCGACGAGCAGGCGACTGCCGCTGCGTTCGCGTGCGCTAAATATGTGAGCAAGGTTACGGTCGAAAGCCAGCGCCTCGTCGGCAATATGCTGGAGCCGCGTGCCTGTCTCGCCGCGTATGACGCGGCCAGCGGTGTTTACACTTTGCACCTGCCGCTGCAGGGCATAGGCGGCATGCGCGGCCAGCTTGCGGCGGTGACCGGGCTCGATAAAGAGAAGCTCGATATCGTCACGCAGGACGTCGGCGGCAGTTTCGGCGTGCACGGTGCCGCCTATCCTGAATATTTCGCGCTGATGCTGGCGGCACAAAAGCTCGCGCACCCGGTGAAATGGGTGGGTACGCGCAGTGAAATCTTCATGAGCGATTTCCAGGGACGCGCGCTGTCGCTCACCGGCGAACTGGCGCTCGATGCCGACGGCAAGATGCTGGCGATCCGTTTCGACGACCGTGCCGATCTCGGCGCGTATGCGGCGGCTTTCGGGCCGTATATCGCGACCAAGAATCTGACGATTACGATGGGCGGCGTTTATCGCATACCCGCAATGTATGCGCGCTCGCGCCTCGCCTATACCAATGCCACGCCGGTTTCGGCTTATCGCGGCGCGGGACGTCCCGATATTGCGTATGCCATCGAGCGGCTCGTCGATTATGCCGCGCATGAACACGGTTTCGACGGGCTCGAGTTGCGGCGCCGTAATTTCATTACGCGCGCGGCCATGCCGTACACCACGCCGAACGGCACTACCTACGACTCCGGGGATTTCTCGGCGGTGATGAAGGACGCGTTGAAGCATGCCGACTGGTACGGTTTCGCAACGCGCCGCACGGCCAGCGAAAGCGCAGGCAAATTGCGCGGCATAGGCATCGCGACTTATCTCGAAGCGGGCGGCGGTGGCAGCGCGCCGAAGGACCAGGTCGCGGTCGAGTTCGATGCGGATGGCGGCATGAAATTATTCGCGGTCACGCATGCGTCGGGGCAGGGACATGAAACGGTGTTCCCGCAAATCGTTGCTGAAACTCTGGGAATAGATGCGGCGTTGATCCGCTTCGATCCGCAGACGCCTGCCGCCGCGTTGACGGGTAGCGGGACCGGCGGTTCGCGTGGCGCGCTGGGCACCGGCAGTGCGTTTCGCGTGCTCGGCGAAAAGCTGATCGGGATTGCGCGTCCGCACGCCGCGGCACAGCTGAAGGTCGAAGAGAGCCAGTTGCGCTACAGCGAAGGGAAATTCCACGCCGGCGACCGCTCGCTCGGTTTCATCGAACTCGCGCGCGCGCTGGCGGGTGCCACGCCGCACCCGCTGAATACGGTAGCGGAAGGCAGCTTCGGTGCGACCTATCCGAACGGCTGCCACGTCGCTGAAGTGGAAATCGATCGCGAGACGGGCATGGCAACCATCGCGCGCTACACGGCGGTCGACGATCTCGGCAACGTCATCAACCCGGTGCTGGTCGAAGGCCAGGTGCACGGCGGCGTGGTGCAGGGCGCGGGGCAGGTTTTCGGCGAGCACGCGATTTACGACGAGGCCACTGCGCAGCTGCTCACCGGCAGTTTCCAGGATTACACGATGCCGCGCGCCAGCATGCTGCGCGACATCGCAGTCCACGATTATCCGGTGCCGACGCCGACCAACGCGCTCGGCGCCAAGGGAGTGGGTGAATCCGGTTGCAGCGGTTCGTTGCCCGCGCTGGTCAATGCAACCGTAGATGCGCTGCGCCCTTTCGGCATCAACCATCTCGACATGCCCTTCACGCCGTCGAAACTCTGGCACGCGATGCGCGGCGCGCGAGCGCGCTGATTGTCCTTGCCCTCGTCATGCCCGCGCAGGCGGGCATCCAGAAGCAGTTAAATTCCCTGGGTTCCCGCCTTCGCGGGAACGACGAAAGTAGAATTTTCCGGACATCCTTTTATTTTTAAATGGGCTACCGGTCTTGCGGGTCGAGGCTGCGTACGCAGACGCTGTTGACAGGTTAGAATCATGTCGTCGATCAGACTGCAGAATTTCCGGAGGAAATCATGGCGGTAAAGAAAACGGCCGAACCGAGGCCCGAGGCGGGTGCGCTTGCGCGCGCAGTGGGGTTGGGCAAAGCGGCCCAACAGTTTCCGCAGGACGTCGCGGTCGCGATAAAAAGCGCGGAGCAGACACGCGCCGCGCTGGGCAAACTGGATGACGTCGTGGCCGAACCGTGGCCGCCGATGCGCGTGCGGGGCATGCCATGAAAGAACTGCATTGGCTGACTGCCGCCGAAATCAGCGCCGAGTACGCCGCGCGCCGTCTCTCGCCGGTCGAACTCGTCAAAGCGCTGCTCGACCGCATTGCGAAGCTCGAACCGCAGATGCACGCGTTTATCAAAGTCGATGGCGAAGCAGCGCTGGCATCCGCGCGGCAAGCGGAGCAGGAAATTTCCGCGGGGCGCATACGCGGGCCGCTGCACGGCGTGCCGGTCGGCATCAAGGACATCATCGACATGGCCGGCCAGCCGACGACCTGCCACTCGAAAGTCCTGCTCAAGAACGTGGCGCGCAAGGATGCCGAAGTCATCAGCCGCCTGCGCGCGGCCGGCGCCATCATGATGGGCAAGTTGTCGCTGCATGAGTTTGCGATCGGTGGCCCGTCGTTCGACTTGCCGTTTCCGCCCGCGCGCAATCCGTGGAACACCAATCACCATCCCGGCGGTTCGTCGTCGGGCTCGGGCACCGCGCTCGCGGCAGGCTTCCTGCCGATTGCGCTGGGCACCGATACCGGCGGCTCAATTCGCAATCCCGCGGGGACTTGCGGTGTGGTCGGCCTCAAGCCGACTTATGGGCTGGTGTCGCGGCGCGGCGTATTTCCGCTCGCGTTTTCGCTCGACCATATCGGGCCGATGACGCGCTCGGTGCGCGACATCGCGCTGGCGCTCGACGTCCTGGCCGGACACGATGCACAGGACCCGGGCAGTGCGGCGGTTACGCACGGCAATTTCGGCGCCGATCTCGACCGCGGCGTGCGCGGGCTGCGCATCGGCTTCGTGCGTCACTTCCACGAGTCCGACGAGATTGCCCATCCGGAAGTTACCGCGGCGCTGGACGAGGTAGTCAAAGTATTGAAGCGCGAAGGCGCCGTGGTGCGCGACATACAGTTGCCGCGCCTGCAGGATATCGCCGCGGTGCAGCGCGTCTACATGATGTCCGAATCGTGGGCGGTGCACTCCCAATGGCTGGGCGAGCGGCCCGGCGACTATGCCGAGACGTCGCGGCGCAAGCTGATGGCCGGCGCTTTCCTGTCCGCCGGCGATTACGTGCACGCGCAGCAGCGCCGCCTGCAACTGCTGGACGCCGTGAACCGCGCGTTTGGTGAAGCCGATATTCTGCTGTGCGCCAATTCATTCGATCCCGCCTGCCGCATCGACGACGTCGCGGAAGTCGCGCGCACCTATCCGCGGCAGGCACGCGCCGCGTTCAATCTAACCGGCCATCCGGCGCTTGCGATGATATGCGGGCTGTCGAAGGCCGGGTTGCCGATAGCCGTGCAAATGGTCGGCCGCGCGTTTGATGAAGTCACGGTGCTGCGCGCGGCTGCCGCGTACGAGCGCGCGACCGATTGGCATACGCGCCGGCCGCCGATCAATAAAACCGGTAAAGCGAAGTAATGAGTGATGGGTAATGGAGCGATGGGTGATGAGCGATGAGTGATTGATGGGTAATGAGCGATGGGTGATGAGTGAATTTACCCATTCCCCATTCCCCCATCACCCATTCCTGATTCATAAAGGAGGAGCGTCATGCCGGGTCGCCGTATGTTGATGAGGTCAGCCAGATGAGCAAAGTAGCGTTGTACGCAAGCGTGGGCGCCGAACTTACGCGCTATGAAGTCGATGTTGAAGGTTGCGTGCTGACCAAGCGCGAGAGCGTGACTTTGCCGGCAGGCGTGCATTACGCGTGGCCGCACGCGTCGCGCCGCCATCTTTATGTTGCGACGAGCAGCAGCGCGTCGGGCACCGGCCCGGCCGGCACCGACCACCATGTGAGCGCTTTCAGCATAGATCCTGCAAGCGGCGCGTTGAAGCCGCATGGCAAGCCGATTCCGCTGCCGATGCGCCCCATCCACATGACCACCGATATTCCATCGGAACACGTGCTGGTTGCATTCAACAACCCGAGCGCGCTGCACATCTACCGCATCAATCCGGATGCGACGCTGGGCGACGAAGTCAAACAGGCAGAGGATCTGGACTTCGGCATTTACGCCCACCAGGTACGCGTGACGCCGGACAACCGGCTCGCCATCCTGGTCGTGCGCGGCAACGAAGGCACGCCAACCAAGCCCGAAGACCCGGGCGCGCTGAAAGTTTTCGACTACAAAAACGGCGTGCTGACCAACGAGGTTGCGATCGCGCCCAATGGCGGCAAAGGATTCGGACCGCGGCATCTCGATTTTCATCCGGCCAAGCCGTGGATGTACGTGTCAATCGAAACGCAGAACAAGATGTACATGTTCAAAATGGAAGATGGCCGGATCAACCCGGAGATCGCTTTTCGCGCGGAGACGCTGGCCGAGCCGCAGAACATCAGGGCGCGCCAGGCGGCCTCCGCGGTGCACGTGCATCCGAACGGCCGTTATCTATACGGCGCGAACCGCGCCCAGGAGAAGATCGACTTCCAGGGCAAGAAGGTTTTCAAAGGCGGCGAAAACAGCATTGTCGTGTATTCGCTCAACCAGTCCACCGGTGAGCCTACGCAGATCCAGAACATCGAGACGCGGAAAATTCATCCGCGCACTTTTCACATCGACCCGAGCGGCCGCATGCTGGTTGCACAGCACAACCTGCCTGTGAACGTGCGCGACGGCGACAACGTGCGCACTGTCGCCGCCGGATTGTCGGTGTTCCGCATAGCCGCCGACGGCAAGCTCGAATTCGTGCGCGAATATGATGTCGACGTCGGCGACAAAGTTATGTTCTGGATGGGGATGGTGGCGTTGTAATCAAGCGGGGCGGGGCGGTGGCGCGACCCGAAACGGGAAAAGGCGGGCGAGCGAAATTTTCCCGCCCGCCTTTTTTGCGGCTGGCGTTTACTTCTTCATTTCGTCCTTTTTCATCATGCCGTCCTTCTTCATCTCGTCTTTCTTCATCATGCCGTCTTTCTTCATTTCATCTTTTTTCATCATGCCGTCTTTTTTCATGTCGTCCGCGGCGTAAGCGCCCGCCATCGACATCGCCATACAACCTGCAAATACCATCGTCACCAGCTTTTTCATGATTGTTCCTCTTGAGGTTTAATGCCGGAAAGCGGCGTGGCGGCGCTTCCGGCTGCTTCCGCGTCTCGCGATCGCGGTCTTAAATTCAATGCGCCACCCGGGATAGTCGCCGCAGCGCCCGAATCCTTACCGCCGGCGCATCGGACGGACGGATAACCCGCCCCATGCTAGGATGTACGCACGTTATGATCAAAACAGAAAAAACGGGCCTGGCCATGCCTGATTTTCGTGGGCCGACCGGCGTTGCCGGGGTCAAGCTTGCGCACGCACCAGCCGCATTCGACGGCCGGTAGGGGGGGTGATGCGTTTACGCGTACTCGGGTGCTCGGGTGGTATCGGCGGTCAGCAAAACCGCACCACTTCGTTTCTGCTCGATGACGATATCCTGATCGACGCAGGGACCGGGGTCGGCGACCTTTCGCTGTCCGAACTGACGCTCATCGACCATATCTTTATCACTCATTCGCACCTCGACCACGTCAACTCGATCGCGTTTTTCGTCGATTCGGTCGGCGCGCTGCGGCCGCATCCCGTCACGGTGTATGCGCTGGGCGCGACGATCGAGATCCTGAAGAAGAATCTGTTCAATTGGGACGTGTGGCCGGATTTCACCATGATTCCCACGCCCGAGCAGCCGTGGCTGCGTTACCAGGAAATCGAGATCGGCGAGGTCTTGGACCTTGGGGGTCGCAAGGTCACGGTGCTGCCTGCAGTCCACACCGTCCCCGCCGTCGGCTATCTGCTCGACAGCGGGAAAGGCAGCCTCGTATTCACCGGCGACACCGGGCCGAACGACGCGCTGTGGAGCGTGGTGAACGAAATCGAGAACCTCAGGTTTCTCATCATCGAAACCGCATTTTCGGACAAGGACCGCGCACTGGCGGAACTCTCCAAGCACCTGTGTCCCTCCATGCTGGGCGAGGAGCTGGCCAAGCTGGAGCGTCCCGCGGAGGTCTATATCACGCACCTGAAGCCGAGCGAAATCGAGCTGACCATGCAGGAAATCGAGGAACTGACCGGCATAGCGCGGCCGCTCCCCCTGCTGAACAACCACGTATTCGAATTCTGACGCTTTCCCGCGTCAAAAGCGTTTGCGCGCGGTGCGGGAACGACGGAAAATCGCATCTTGTACGCGCAGCGGCATCGACCCGGCCGCTGCGAAGTCCATTCAAATACCATGCCAAAAAAGCACGTCTCAGTCGAACAACTCAAATTCGGTGTGTACGTCAACGAGCTAGACCGCCCGTGGACGGAAACGCCGTTCATGTACCAGGGATTCGTCATCAATTCCAATGCGCAGCTCCAGGCGCTGAAGAAATACTGCAAGAAAGTCGTCATCGACACCGACAAGGGCGACGACGTGGCGGCGCTGCCGCCCGGCGGAATTTTCAGGGGGCCGACTGTCCTCGACGAAATCAAGGTCACGTTCACTTACGAGGAAAAGGTCGAGGTCAAGCGGGAGCTGCCGGCCGCGCGCCAGGCGCAGGCGAGGACCGCGAGTGCGTTGAAAGACGTATTCGGCTCGGTGCAGGTGGGCAAGGCGCTCGATGCGCCGCGCGTGCGCGAAGCCGTGACCAACATGACTGACAGCGTGGTGCGCAATCCCGACGCCATGATGTTGCTGGCGAAAATGAAGAATTCCGGCGTGAATACCCTCGACCGCGCGATGGGCGTGTCGATTTACATGATCACGTTCGCGCGTTTTCTGTCATTGCCGCGCGAGCAGATCGACCTGCTGGGGATGCTCGGACTGCTGCAGGACGTCGGCAAGCTGCGTTTGCCGTCCGCGCTGCTCAACAAGGTGGAGCCCCTGAACAAGGTCGAGCGCGAAATCTGCAAGGCCCACGTGCGTTATTCGGTCAATATCCTGAAGGAGACCACTGGGCTTCCCGCCGAGTTGCCCGCGCTCGCGGCCTTGCATCACGAGCGCGTTGACGGCAGCGGCTATCCGGCCGGCCTCAAGGGCCCGCAAATCGGTTTGATGGGCTGCATGGCGGGGCTCATTGACAGCTTCGACGCGCTAACCGAGGCGCGGCCTTACGGCGAGGTTATGGCGCCGGCGGCGGCGTTGCGCGTGCTCTACGACGACCGCGATACCAAGTACGACGGGCCGCTGGTCGAACAGTTCATCCAGTGCATAGGCACTTATCCGGTGGGCGCGATGGTCGAGCTGCATTCCGGCGAAATCGGCATCGTGATCGCGCGCAATCCGCGGCTGAAGCTGTTCCCGCGCGTCATGGTGGTGATGGACCTGCATCGCAACAAGCTCAAGGCGACCAAGATCATCGAGGAGGCCGGCATCAAACGCACGTTGCCCAAGGGGAGTGTAGACATTGATACCTCCGAATACTTCCTCTGAAACCGGCGACGGGCAGAATCCGCCCGCGCCAGAACAGGAACCCGGCATTGGCCTGAGGGCGCTGGTGGACCGCCTCGCCGAGGAGTTTGGCGCCGATGCTTCAGCGCTGCGCTGTGTTGCGTCTTTGTACGAAGAGGGACGCCATCGCGCCCCGGACATTTTTGTGCCGGTGGCCGGTGGACTGGCGCCTGCATTTGCGGGCGCGGCCGCGGCAGGCGGCGCCGGTGTGGAACCGGTCTATCTGGCGCTGGGCGAATGGGCGCTCGACGCCGAAGGCGAGCCGATCGAGCGCATGCGGCGCGACTGCCTGCGTTTCCAGAGCGCAATGACGCGCAGCGCGCTGCGGCTGTACTCCGGCGATCCCGACCGCTGCGAGGAGAGCCTGCTTGCGTTGCAGCGCTTTACCTTCCTGCAGATCGCGCTGATCGCCGCGCTGGCGGCGCGCAGCCAGACTGAAGGCGGTGTCGTGCGCACGCTGCCGACGCCCGAGTACGCCGCCTTCATGGATATCTTCCGCAAAACCATCGAGACCCACCGCCAGGAAGGCAAGCAGTTGGGGTTGCTGGTGCTGCAGGTCGCCAAGGTCGAGCATGTCGACCGTGTGCTCGGGTTGCAGAAGGGCGAAGCATTCATGCTGCGCGTCACCCGCCGCATGCGCGAAGGCGTGCTGCGCAAGCAGGACCAGTTGGGCCGCGTGAGCCGCGACCAATTTGCGTGCCTGTTGCCGCGTATCGCCGGCGAAGGCGTGGCGATACTCGCCGCGAACAAGATTCTCGAAGCGCTGGAAGCGCCGATTCCGCTCGGTGACCGCTCGTTCGATCCCGACGCCGTCATCGGCATCGCCATGTATCCGGATCATGGCGCGGACCAGCAGACGCTGGTGCGCAATGGCAAGCTCGCTGCGGGCATCGCGCGCGGCTCCGCGGAACGTGTCGCCGTTTACGACGCAGCGCATGGCGAGAGCGAAGAACGCAACATGCAGTACGAAACGCGGTTGCGTTACGCGCTGGAGCAGAGTGCGTTGAGCATAGGTTTCCTGCCGCAGCTCGACATCAAAACCGGCCGCATCGCGGGGCTGGAGTGCCAGCTGTGCTGGACGGACGCCGAGCTCGGCGCAGTACCGGAAGCGCGCACGATAGACGCCGCCGAATCGTCCGGTCTGATCCGCGAACTGACGTGGTGGACATATAACAACGCGTTGCGGCTGTGCGCCGAAATCGCGTACTCCGGGATTGCTCTTCCCATCGCCCTGAAAGTGACCGCGAGCGGGCTCGCGCAACCCGATTTCACCGAGTTTGTGGAACGCGCGTTGCGCACCTGGAAGGTCGCCCCGGAGCGCCTGGTGATCGAGATCCACGAGACGGCGCTGGTCGCCGGTCTCGATCCGCTCAAAGACACGCTGACGCGCCTGAAAGCGCTCGGCGTGCGCCTTGGCATCGACGGTTTCGGCACCGCGTCGTCTTCGCTGTCCAACCTGGCGCAGTTGCCGCTCGACGAAGTGAAGATAGGCGCGGTGTTCGTGAACGACATGCGGCAGGAGCCGTTTCACGCGAAGATCGTGCGCTCGCTTGCCCATCTCGCGCAGGACCTCGGGTTGGCAGTGGCGGCGGAAGGTGTCGATGACGCCGAAACAGCGGCCGCGCTGTCGGCGCTCGGCTGCGCGCGGGTGCAGGGCGCTTACGTGGGGCAAACGCTCAACGTGCAGGAGGTCCTCGCCTGCAACATGAGCGGTGCCGGCCTGGTGCGGCTGCCGCTTGGGCCTGAATATTGAATTGAGTTTGCTGCCGGCGCGCCGCTGCGCGGACGCCGAGACGGGGATGCATGCTAGGATGTACGCAGATCAGTGCAGGTCAGAAGAATCGCATTGGGAGAAACAAGCATGGTCAAACTCGAATTTTACGATCCCTCGGGCGGCATCGAAGTCACGCAGCCGCACGCGCCGCGCCTCGATTCGCTCGCGGGCAAGCGCATTGGCATTGTCACCAACGAGCAATGGCAGGCGTTTCGCATGCTGCCGCTGCTGAAGCAGCTGTTCGAAAAAGATTTTCCCGGCATTGAAGTGCTGCCGATCGATGCTTTCCCGCAGGGCAATGCGCTGATCGGCGACGAAGAAACCGCGCGGCTGGTGAAGAAAAGCGGGGTCGATGCCGTCATCATCGGCAACGCGGCTTGAGGGTCCTGCGCCACAGCATGCGGCCGTGCAGTCGCTAGAATAGAATCGCTGGGTGTTCCAACCGTCACGCTGACGCGGGCGGATTTCGTGGGCGTCATGAAGAACGCGGTGTCGGGCCTGGGGCTGGCGCCCGACGCGGCCATGATCAATTTCCCGATTGACATGTTCCTGCCCGGCAGCGATATCGCGCCGCTGGAACAGCGCAAGCACGAGTTCTACGACGCGCTCACGCAATGGAAACCGGCATTCGGCAAATCCGCCGCTGGCGTGACCCCGTTGTTGAGCGTCGAGGGCGAGAGCCATGAAGACGCGCTCGACAAAGCGAACTACCTGCTGATCGCCAATCTGTGGGGCGATGGCCTGCCGTTGTGGCCGGCGACCAAACAGCGCGTCGACCGCATCCTGCACGGCACCGTGTTGCCGCGCGATCGCGCAATCGGCAAGTTTCCGCCGCGCGGCGGCATCACCACGGTCGAAACCTGTGCGATTGCCCTCGCGATGGCGGGCGGGCGGCCCGAGTACCTGCCGGTGTTGATCGCCGCGGTCGAAGCTTTTCTCGATCCCGAATCCAATGCGGAGCAATTGCAGGCGGCGTCCGGCAGCGCTTTCCCGGTCGTCATCGTCAATGGTCCGATCGCGAAACAGATACGCCTGAATTCAGGTTTCGGTTGTCTGGGTCCCGACCCGCAGCAGCCAGCCGGTGCGAGCATAGGACGCGCGTTGCGGCTGATACAGCAGAATGTCGGCGGCGCATTGCCCGGCATAGGCGCGATGGCGAACTACGGCGGCAACCGCAATACGAACCTGGTGTTTGCGGAAGACGAAGAAAACCTGCCCGCAGGCTGGCTGCCGCATTGCACCGATCGCCACGGTTTCGCGCAGGGCGCGAACTCGGTTTCGCTGTTGTTCGCCAACGGCGCGACCAATATGCGGCGCCGCGGCGCCAAAAAAGAAACGCCGGAAGAAGACGCGCTGCAGGGTATGCACCGCATGGCCGATTTCATGCGCGTGCCCAATCTCACCAGCCTGGGCGGCTACGAGAAGGGTACGCCCGGCGTGTTGCTGATTCCGGCTGTCGTCGCGCAGACCATGACGCGGCTAGGCTGGACCAAGAAATCGATGCGCGAATTTTTGTGGGAGCACTCGAAGATTCCGCTCGCCGATCTGAAGCGCAATGGCGGTCCGGCATGGATAGAAATAGACGCCAATCCGCTCACACGCGAAAGCATCAAGCACGATCCGTGGCCGATTACCTTTAAGCCTGACAACTTCGTGATCATCGTTGCGGGCGGCGGGCATCCGACCAACAGCTACTGGCTGCAGGGCTACAGCCCGCGCGTGATCGGCCGCGAAATCCGCGTGCCGGAAACGTTCGACCGGTTGCTGACAGAAGCCGACCGCGACCTCGGTTGCGGCTCGGATTACTGCAGGGTCTGACCTGTTGCGGGTGCTTCGCAGGACCCTCTAATGCACCTTCAGGCCGGCGGCCTTGATGATTTTTTCATACTGCGCGAGTTCCGCTTTGTACGCGGCGGCGAACTGTTCCGGTGTGTTGGCAGCGATGGTGCCGCCCTCGGCTACCACGCGTTTGCGGACTTCCGGATCGTCCAGCGACTTCATCAGCGCCGCGTTGAATTGCGACACCAGCGCCGGCGGCAGTTTGGCAGGGCCGAGCAGGCCATACCACTGCGTGAACTGGTAGTTGGTCACGCCTGCTTCTTTCATCGTCGGCACCTCGGGGAACACGCTGGAGCGCTTGATGTCGGTGGCGGCGAGCGCCCTCAGGCGGCCGCTGTTGACGTTGCGCTGCGCCACCGTCGGGCTCACGAACGCCATTTCCACCTGCCCCGAAATTAACTCGGTCTCGAAGATGGCGGTGCCGCGATAGGGCACGTGGGTGACGTTGATCTTGGTCATTTCCTTGAATAGTTCGGCGGCGAAATGCGAAATGCCGCCGACACCACCCGAGGCGTAGTTAAGCTTGCCCGGCTGTGCTTTGGCGAGCGCGACCAACTCCTTTACGTTCTTTACGGGCAGCGATGGGTGCGTCACGAGGAAGAACGGAATCGTGGTGAACACGCCGATCGGCGTGAAGTCGTTGACGACGTCGTATGGCAGTTTTTCCATCCACGCCGCGCTGATCGTCATCGGACCCGAAGTGCCCCACAAAAGCGTGTAGCCGTCCGGTTGCGCCTTGGCTGCGAAGTTGGTGCCGATGATGCCGCCCGCCCCGTCGCGGTTCATGACGACGACCTGCTGGCCCAGCAGCTCCGTCATGCGCCGGGCCGCCAGCCGCGCGAAGGTGTCAGTCGCCGCACCCGGCGGGAACGTCACGATGACGGTCACCGGTTTGGTCAGCGCGCCCGGCTGCGCGGCAACGGGCAAGCCCAC
The DNA here is from genome assembly GCA_945870465.1 of Bordetella parapertussis. Next base: position 13,758 of record CAMBSS010000077.1, read on the forward strand.
GCCGCCGATTGCGATGGTGGCCAGCGCGAGCCGGCACAAACCGGGGCCCGTTCGTGTTATCTGAATAGGTGCTTGCATGCGAGACATGTTCCTTACTCCATCTGTGATCGTCGTGCTCCGTTATTGCGCAGCAGTTCGAGCCGCGGCGCAAGCGCGGGTGAACGCGCTACAACGTACAAGAAATTTCCCTGCCGGGATCGTCAGTGGTGGCCGGCGCGAAGGACTGCACGGATCAGGCGGCGACGCTCAAACCTTCTTTCGCCATCGCCTGCGCGCGCGTGAGGAACGGCGATTTGTCGCCAAAAGGGCTGCGCAATGCCGGCGCGAGTTCGCGACCGTGGGGAACCTGCTGCCACAGTCGCAGCAGACGCCGCTTGCGCGCCGGTTCCTCGAAGTCTTCGAATTCAGTGCGCGAGTGGAACGTTGTCCAGTTACTCAGGATCTGGATGTCGCCGGGCTCGAACGCCATGTCGAAGCGCAGCTCGGGGCAAACCGTATACCGGTCTACTACGTCAAGCGCACGCCGGTCGTCGGCGGTCAACTCCACGCCGCCGACGCGCGACGCAGTTTCTATGGTTTTGCGGATATAACGCCCGCTCAGCTTGCCCGCGTATTCGCTGAATACCGGCACGCGCTGGGTGCTCACTTCGGTGACGCCGCCGCTGCCTTCGCCGCGCAGGCTGTAATAGAAGCCGCGGCACAGCGTATCCAGCACTTCGGGAGCCTCTGCGAGGATCGCATTGAAAATCGCCGTCGAGCTAACGATACTGCTCAGGCCGCCGGACTTCGATTTCTGTACGCAGAGCAGCGATACGATATCCGCGGTGTCGGTGTGGAACGGCAGCATCGCCTTCGTGACATACCCGCGCACGAGCTCGCCATCCTTGCGCTCGCCCCATTTGGCGCCGGTGTCGTGCACGTGGCCGAGCAGGTCGCCTTTGGTGTTCTGCGGAATCGCGATGCCGAAGTGCATCATGATGCCCCAGTAGAGCAGTTCGATGTCGTCGAGGTCATAGCGCCCGACCGGCACGCCGCGCATGAGGGCGATGCCGCGCCCATCCTCGATCTGCTGCCACATCGCTGCCAGGCGCGGGGCGAGCGTGGGCAGCCGGAAGTCGCGGCTGCGCACCTGATACTTGGGAATGCCCGAATGTTTGACCTCAAGCAGCGCGCGTTCGATTTCGGCAATTTCGCCGGCAGCCAGCTCGTAGATCCACGCGGGATCGGCCGCGAGTTCTCTGGCATTCCACGCACAAGGTGCGGTGACGGGCTGGCGGCGCACGGCAGGGGACAAACCGGCAGCAGTGTTCACAATGGTGGTTCCTCGCAAGCGGCCGGCACCGACATGGGACCGGCCACGTATTATGCCGCATCGCTGCGGACACGGGGATGGCGGGCGGTTTCGCGCGGCTGCTAGTCCGGCTTCGCGCCGGAAATCTTTACCAGCTTCGCGTACTTCTCGACGTCCGCCGCGACGATGGCCGTGAATTCTGCCGGGTTGTTGCCGACGGATTCCGCGCCGCCGTCGTCGAGCGCCTTGCGGATTTCAGCTGTGTTGAGCGCCTTGACGATTTCGCGGTGCAGGATCGCGATCACGCTTGCAGGAGTGCCCGCAGTTGTGAAATAGCCGTGCCATACATTGGTGTCGAACCCCGGATAGACCGACGCCACTGTTGGCACGCCGGGCAGAGTTGCCGATGGTTTCGGGCTGGTGACGGCGATCGCGCGCAGGCGGCCGGTCTTCACATAAGGCGCCGCGGTAAACACGGTCGGCGTTGCCATCTCCACTTCGCCCGACATGATGGCCGTCATCATCGGGCCCGCGCCCTTGTACGGAATATGCACGTTGTTGATGCCGGCGACGTTGTTGAACAGTACTCCGGTCAGGTGATTGGTCGAGCCGGTCCCCGTTGAGCCGTAATTGAGACCGCCCTGTTTTTTGGCGAGCGCGACCAGTTCCTTGATGGTTTTAACCGGCACCGAAGGGTGGGTGATGATGGCGATGGGGAAAATCGCCACCTGCGATAACGGCGCCAGCTCTTTGATGCTGTAGCCGAGCTTGGGATAGAGCGCGGGCCCGACGGCGAAAGAATTCGTCGTATATAAGAGCATGTAGCCGTCGGCTGGCGCGTGTGCAACCAGTTCTGTACCAATGTTGCCGCCGCCGCCGGGACGGTTATCGACGATGATAGCCTGGCCCAGCGACTCGCTCATGCGCAATGAAAACATGCGGCCCAGCACGTCGTTACCGCCGCCCGGCGCGAACGGCACGATCAGGCGGATCGCTTTGGTTGGGTAATTCTGGGCGTAAGCGGGCAGCGCCGCGGCAAGCATGAACAGTGAAACGCGCAGCGAGGTGGAGATCATGCTGAATCCTTTGCGTTCTGGTCGGCCTTGGCGCCGGAGATTTTCACGAGCTTCGCGTACTTGTCGAAATTCTCTATCAGTATGGCGGTAAATTCAGCGGGCGTGTTGCCGACGGATTCGGCGCCGCCGTCGTCGAGCGCCTGGCGAATTTCGGGCCCGCGCCCTTGCAAGGGATGTGCACGTTGTTGAACCCGGCGGAAATGTTGAACAGCACGCCGGTCAGTTGATTGGTCGACCCGCTGCCGCTGGAGCCGAAATTGAGTCCGCCGCGTTTTTTTCCAGCGCGACGAGTTCGGGTATGGTTTTCACGGGCACCGAGGGGTGCACAGAAATCATCAGCGCCACACGGGATGATCAGTCGTGCTTTCTTGGCTTATTCAACCACAACTGTGGCTGACACGATCATGAATATAGCGGCGACACAAAAGTAGATTGTCATCGGAGATTTCCACCGTCTTAGCGCCAATACATTGGTCCGTTATATGGCGAATCTCGATCCTGCACTGCAAAACCTTATCAGGATAAGGGAACCATTTCAGTTCAAAGGTTTCACCAACCGTTGACGGAGCATCTCCAGTAGCGCGCTTTTCATCGCAGATGATCTGGAAACCGTTGCTGCTTATGTCTTGAATGAGACAGGGAACCCATGTGGCCGGACTACTCAAGCTACCGATATGGGACATTGCCACCCGAACTTCTGCTCGGTGGCCAGGGGGGGAGCTTACAAAACCTGGCTTGAGGCTCATTTTATTGGACATAACCGGTTATTCTACTTATGTAATCGCTTTTTCGCCATTTCCGTTGTTTTTTTAACCTCCGTTATTTCCCCCATTCTGCTAGTATGATCGCCTTTTTCTCCGGGCCGCAGAATAAACTATGTCAACCTCCCAATCTGCCAACATCACCCAGGAAGAGATACAGGCCTGGCTGACGGAAATCCGTGATCTCAAGAATACGGTATCCGCATTACGCAGCTCGCTTGAGCAGGCAAACATCGACAAGGAAAAAAGCGTGCAGGAGGCGGTTGCGGCGAGCAGCGCCGAGATCGCGCAACTGAAAGCCACCGCCGCGGCGTTGCGCGACGTGCTCGAGCAGGCGCGTATCGACCGGGACAAGGATGTGCAGGCCGCCGTTGTCGCCGCAAACCAAGAGATCGTGCAGTTGCGAGCCGCCACCGCCGCGTTGCGCGATACGCTTGAACTGGAGCGTCAGGACAAGGAGCGCAGCGTGCAGACCGCCACGCGCATGGCGTACGATGAAATTCAGCAATTAAAGGCCACCGTCGCCACCTTGCGCGATACGCTTGAACTGGAGCGTCAGGACAAGGCGCGCAGCGTGCAGACCGCCAAGCGCATGGCGCACGATGAAATTCAGCAATTAAAGGCCACCGTCGCCACCTTGCGCGACACGCTGGAAGCAGCAGACGCCGGAGTACTGGCATGAGCCAAAAGCCAGCGGCCGGCGGCCGGCGCAGAGGCGCTGCAGTGAGCAGCAAAGCCGAGCTGCGCGCGCCTGACAGGAAGACAGTGGCGGCACCTGCGCGTGAGATCAGCGGCACCTCGCATGCGAGCCGCGACCGGCGTTTGCGGTTTGCCGAACTGCTGCTCAGTGTTTCGCAAAAATTGTCGGGCATGAATTCTCTCGACGAAGTGCTCACCGGTCTGGTCGAAGTCACCACCACCGAGTTGAACGCCGAGCGCGGCACGCTGTTTTTGAATGATCCCGAGACCAACGAATTGTATTCGCGGGTGGCGCAGGGCACGTCCCATCGCGAAATACGGCTTCTGAACAACAGCGGCGTCGCCGGGCACGTGTTTACCACCGGCGAGAGCGTCATCATCGACGATGCCTACGCGGACACGCGCTTCAATCGCACGATCGACGAACAGACCGGGTTTGTCACGCGCAGCATCTTGTGCGTGCCGATCCACACCGCGAAGGGCGATACGATCGGTGTCGCGCAGGTGCTCAACAAGCAGCGGGGCGGTTTCACCAAGACCGATATGAAGCTGCTGGTCGCGATGACGATGCAGGGCACGCTGGCGCTGCAAAGCGCGCAGTTCATCGAGCGCATAACGGCGATCCGCAAGCTGGAGCTCGAGTTTCTCGACATCGTCTCGGAGGTGACCTCCGACATCAAGATCGGTTCGTTGCTGCAAAAAGTCATGGGCGAGGCGACCCGCATGCTGAACGCCGATCGCTCGACGCTGTTTCTGAACGACGAGAAGACCAACCAGTTGTGGTCAGAGGTCGGCCAGGGGCTCGCCGCGATGCAGATCCGGCTGCCCAATCACGTCGGCATCGCCGGCACGGTGTTCACCTCGGGCAAGACCATCAACATTCCGTATGCGTATGCGGACCTGCGCTTCAGTCCGGCGTTTGACAAGAAGACCGGCTATTTCACCCGCTCCATATTGTGCGTGCCGATCGTCAATCACAGCGGCAACATCATCGGTGTGACGCAGGTGCTCAACAAGCACGGCGGGCCGTTTACCGCTGAAGACGAGTCGCGTCTGAAGGCGTTTACCGCGCAGATTTCGATCGCACTGGAGAACGCAAAACTGTTCGCCGACGTGCAGAACATGAAGAATTACAACGAGAGCATGCTTGAATCCATGCCGAGCGGCGTGCTGACGCTCGATGAAGCCGAAAAAATCGTCACCTGCAATGTGGCGGGCATGCACATCATGCAGGCGGATGAAGCCGACATCATCAACAAGGCAGCCCAGGACTTTTTCAGCGGCGACAACGCGTGGGTGCTAGACAAGCTGAAACGTGTCGCTGAAACGCAGGCGGTCGACCACACCATGGATGCGGAAATGCTGTTTGGCGGGGAGCGGCACTCGGTCAATGTCACCGTGATGCCGCTCATCAGTGTCGAGCAGAAGCGGTTGGGTTCGATGATCATGCTGGAGGATATTTCCAGCGAGAAGCGCGTCAAATCCACCATGGCGCGTTACCTGGACCCGTCGATCGTCGAACAGTTGCTCGCCGCCGGCGCCGAGATACTCGGCGGCACGAGCATCGAGGCGACGGTATTGTTCTCCGACATCCGCGGCTTCACCACGCTGACGGAAGAACTCGGCCCGCAGGGGACGGTTAGTATGTTGAACGAGTATTTTGAAATTATGGTCGGGTGCATTCAAAAAGAAGGCGGCATGGTCGACAAATTTATCGGCGACGCCATAATGGCGGCGTTCGGTATCCCGGTCGGGCACGCCGACGACGAGGATCGCGCGGTGCGCACCGCGGTGGCTATGATCCGCAGCCTCGAGACATGGAACGTAACGCGGGCCAACGAGGGTAAGAAGCCGGTCAACATCGGCATCGGGCTTAATACCGACGTTGTGGTGTCGGGGAACATCGGCTCGAAAAAGCAGATGAATTTCACCATCATCGGCGACGGCGTCAACCTCGCCGCGCGGCTGGAGAGCGCGTGCAAGCAGTATGCGGCGCGCATTCTGATCAGTGAATCCACTTACAAAAAGCTGCGCGGCACCTATCGCACGCGTGAAATCGATCTCGTCGTCGTCAAAGGCAAGACCAAGCCGGTCGCGGTTTACGAGGTGCTCGATTACCACGACGAGAAGAGCTTTCCGAACCTGATGTACGTCGTCAACCAGTTCAAAGACGGTGTGGGAAAATACCGCGCCGGCGAATGGGATGCGGCGATCAATGCGTTTCGCGAGGCACTGCGGCAGCATCCCGGCGACAAACTGTCGGAGATTTATATCGAACGGTGTGAAACACTAAAGCTCAACCCGCCGGCAGGCGTGTGGGACGGGGTGTGGGTGATGGAAGACAAGTAAGGCGCGGCAC
>CAMBSS010000078.1 GCA_945870465.1 Bordetella parapertussis
GCGACCATCCGGCATCACCGTGCTGCGCATGGGTGCACCCCACCGCGATACCACGGTCTCATAGCGCGCGCCGTGCCAGGTGGACTGTACAGCGGGCAGATCCGCCGTATCAGTCGCGCAACCGGCAAACAGAACGATCGAGAGTATTCCGACGTTAGCTAATTGCATCGCGGATGCATTGCCCAGGAGTGGTGATTGAACGATTAGAGCCGGAATCTGCGGCCGCGTTCCCGTGATTTCGGTTATCACCCTGCGCGGCCAGCATGGCAAACCTCGATTCCTTGCCCTCCCGTGCGCTCGCATCAGGCCTTCGTTTAACAGGTATTTGTCACGCTAGTCCGCGCCCCCGGTCATGTCAACCGCAAGAGACCCGCGTTACTTCATCCTCAACTTCTCAATCATTTTCGGATCAGGGTCTACCCCCAGCCCCGGCCCCTGCGGTACCGCAATGCACCCGTTTTTGTCAGGGTGTATCGCATCGTGCAGAGGGTTCTCGGCAAAGTCTGCGTCGTAGCGCTCGACCAGGCTTTCGCCCGCCATCGCGGCTATGCAATGAATGGATGCCAGCAACCCGGGTCCGAAGTACGCGGAATGCGGCACCACGGTCACGCCGTATGCTTCAGCGAGCGCCATGACTTTGCGCATCTGCGTCACGCCGCCGACCTTGGTAATGCTCGGTTGTGCATACGAAAGCGCGGCGTGCTCGAACATGCTTTTGAATTCCGGCAGCATGGCGTTCTCGCCGGCCGCGGTCGGGATGCCGCCGTGCGTGCGCACGCGCGCCAGCCCCGCATGGTCTTCCGGCGGCCAGATCGGTTCCTCCAGCCATTTGGGATTGAACTCCTGCAGCGTGCGCGCCATCGCGATGGCCTCATCAATGGTCCACGGGCAATTGCAATCGATCATGATCGGAATATCCGGTCCCGCCGCGACACGCGCGGCTTTGATCGGCGCAACGGTGATTTCGTGCAGTTTGATATGGCGGTAGCCGCGCTTCAACGCGCGCTCGACATAGTGCGTCACCGCCGCGGGTTCGCCGTAACGCAAAAGGCTCGCATAGGCGGGCAGTTCCTTGCGCGAAGAGCCGCCGAGCAAGCGGTAAAGCGGCAAATTCGCCAGCTTGCCCGCGATGTCCCACAACGCGATGTCGATGGCTGACAGCGCATACATCGCCGGACCATTGCGGCCGACGCCGCCGAGACCGCGCTGCAGTTCATCGACGAGGGTCGCCAGCTGCGTGGGATCGCGGCCGACGCACATCGGGCCTATGAACGAATCAAGCGCCGCTTTGGTCGCGGTAAAAATGCGGTGGCCGAAACCTTCTCCCCAGCCGATCACGCCTTCATCGGTGTCTATGCGCACCAGCAGCGTGTCCATGCTGGTGCGCGGCTTGCCGCCCTGCTTCGGCAGCACACTGCCTTCGATGATCATCGGCATGGTGACGACGATGGTTTCGACTTTGGTGATTTTCATTGCCGGCCCTTCCTCATTTCGCGTGGAGCGTGGAAGTGTAACAGCCCGGCGCGATGGATGAAGCGCGCACTATGCGCTAGACTGCCTTTTCGCCGCACGACAGATCCCGGGGGAGACTATGCGTTTGCTGTTCCGTTTGCTATGCACGGTCGCCGTGCCGCTGTTGCTCGCTTGCGCCGCCGGCGCGCAGTCCTATCCGGACAAGCCGATACGCCTGCTGCTGCCGTTTCCGGTCGGCGGACCGAGCGACATTACCGGTCGCGCCGTCGCCCTCAAGCTCGGCGAGCAGATGGGTGCGAACTTCGTGCCCGACAACCGCGCGGGCGCCGGCGGCAACCTAGGGCTTACGCTCGCTGCGCGGGCGGCGCCCGACGGCTATACGCTGCTGGTGACATCTTCTTCGATCGCGGTGAGCCCTTCGCTTTACGCCAAACTCGATTACGACGCAGTAAAGGACTTCGTGCCGATCGCGCGGCTGGCGCAGATTCCCAACGTGCTGCTGGTGCATCCGGGTGTGCAGGCGAAAACGCTGAAGGAGTTCGTGGCGCTCGCGCGCGCGAACCCGGGCAAGCTCAACTATGGCTCGGGCGGCGCCGGCACCACCAATCATCTCGCCAATGAACTGCTGATGAGCCTCGAAAAAATAAATCTCGTGCACGTGCCGTACAAAGGCGCCTCGGTCGCGGTGTTTTCTTTGATCGGCGGCGAAGTCGATGAAGTGGTGGTCGCCGTGGCATCGGCATTGCCGCAGATACGCGCCGGCAAGGTGCGTGCGCTGGCCGTGCTGTCCGAGCAACGCGCGCCCACGCTGCCCGACGTGCCGACCTCGAAGGAAGCCGGCATCGACAATTTCGTGATGCCGATATGGTTCGGCATGTTCGCGCCGGCCGCGACGCCGCGCGACATTCTCGCGCGCCTCAACCGCGAAGTGACCAAGGCCATGGTCGCGCCGGATTTCCGCGAGCGGCTCGCCGCTGCGGGCGTCGACCCGTGGCTGGGCTCGCCGGATGAACTCGCCAATCTGGTGAAGAGCGAGATGGCGCGTTACGCCGCAATCATCAAAAAAGCCGGCCTGCGCCCGGAATAAAAATTTAAATCTTGAACTGCAAAAATTCTAAAATCCAAAGCTTCACCGCAAAGGACGCGAAGGACGCAAAGGAAATTCAAAGGAATACAGAAAAAGATTCGCGAATCAATTTCTATACGCCGCAAGCAAAAAATAGCGAAACGGAATCCCGATCGGTTCTGAAGCTTTCCTTCGCGTCCTTCGCGTCCTTTGCGGTTCAAGATCGAATGCGTCCTTTGCGGTTACAGGTTTAGGTCTTTTCATTTAGCGTAACGGGCCTTATCATGGCCCTGCCAGCCGGCGCAGAGACCGGCACGGCGACCCCGAAGGAGACTCCCATGGCAGGCGAAGTGACCCAGGTACTGGCCCAGTTCGCGGCCTCGCTCAAATACGAAGACATCCCCGAGCGCACCCGCGAATACTGCAAGAACATCCTGCTCGACACGCTGGCCTGCGCCGTGGCCGGCCACCAGGGCGAGGAAACCCACCAGCTTGCAGCGCTAGCGTCCAGCCTCGCGCAATCCAACGAAAACAGCGTGATCGGCGGCGACCGCCTGTCGCTCGCCGGCGCGACAATGTTGAACGGCTACCTGATCACCGCCGTGACGATGTGCGACATCCACCGCTCCACCCTCACCCACGTGACGCCGGAAGTCATACCGCCAGCGCTCGCCATAGCCGAGCGCGACGGGCTGTCGGGCCGCGACCTGCTGGTTGCGATCGCCGCCGGTTGCGAAATCACGACGCGGGTCGGGCTCGGTCTCGATTACCCGGAAGCGCGCAAACGCGGCTGGCACGGGCCTGGCGTCATTGGGCCGTTCGGCTCCGCCGCGGCAGTCGGTCGATTAATCGGGCTTGATGCCGCGCTCATGGCAAAAGCTTTCGGTCTCGCTGGCAGCCAGTCGGCCGGCACCTTCGCCGCGTGGGGCACGCCCACCGTCAAATTCCATCAGTGCCGAGGCGCGCTGTCGGGACTGATGGCAGCGCTGCTCGCGCAGCAGGATTTCCTCACTACCAGCGAATTCCTCACGCACAAGGACGGCGGCCTCTACAACACGTACTCGAACGGCGGGCGTCCCGCAGACGCAGTCGCGGAACTCGGCAAGCGCTGGGAACTGGAACAGATCGCGCTGCGCCTGTGGCCGTCGGCCTCCACCATCCAGGGCTTCATCACCGCGATGTTCGACCTCGTGGAAAAAAACAACCTGCGGCCGGAACAGGTGAAAAAACTCAACGTGACAATGAGCAAAACCGCGGTCGACATGCACGGCATCTTCCCGCGCTACAAAAGCAAGTTCGACGCACTGCTGTCCACCCATTACGCGGCGGCGGTGATACTGCACGACCGTGAGTTGACGCTCGCGCAGTTCGAACCGGCGCGCTACGACGATCCGAAATTGCGCAAATTCGCCGCGGAAAACGTTGACGTCGCGATAGATCCGGCACTCTCCGGCGTGCAGGCCGTGGTCGAGGCGCACACCACCGACGGCAAAACACTCAGCATGCGCTGCGATCATCCGCGCGGCTCCGCTGAAAACCCGCTCACGCGCGCGCAGATCGAAACCAAGTTCCGTACTTATGCCGCGGCCCGGCTGCCGCAGGCCAGCGTCGACGCGGTCATCGAATCGGTGGCGCGCATCGAGGACCTCAAGTCGACGCGCACGCTCATGGACCTGCTGCGCGCGGGCGGCGAAAAAAGAATCCGCAAGTCGGCCGCGGCATAGAAAATGCCAAGAGCTTTCACCGCGAAGGACGCAAAGGTAGCCCAAAACAAAAATAAGATGGATGCGCCATACCAAGCCGCCACGCCTGAACTGAAGGTTTAAACGCATCATTGTCGGGGTTCAAGTTTTGCCTTTGCGTCCTTCGCGTCCTTTGCAGTTCAAGATGGAGTAGCAAACGGGGGAGTTCCACATGAATAAGTCGTATGTGCTCAACGCGCTGCTTGCCATATTTTCGGCTCTTGCTGCGGCGCCAGCCACCGCGCAAACCACGGACTATCCGAACCGCCCCGTACGCATCATCGTGCCGCAGACCGCGGGCGGCGCGGTCGACATCGTGGCGCGCGCCATCGCGCAAAAACTCAGCGAGTCATGGGGCCAGCAGGTGATCATCGACAATCGCCCGGGCGCCAACGGCATCATCGGCATGGAAGCTGTCGCCAAGGCCAAGCCCGACGGCTACACGCTGGGCGCGCCGTTCACCTCGGTGCTCGCGATTAATCCATTCGTTTATAAAACTCTGCCATACGACGCGTTCCGCGACTTTGCACCGGTCATGCAGAGCGTCGCCAACGTGATTGTGCTCGTCGTCCACCCGTCGTTGCCGGTGCGTTCGGTGAAAGACCTCGTGGCGCTCGGCAAATCGCGCCCGGGCGATCTCGTCTACGGCTCTTTCGGCGTCGGCAACCTCACCCACCTTGCCGGCGAACTGCTGCGCATGGAGACCAAAATGAAAATGGTGCACGTGCCGTACAAGGGCGAGACGCCGGCAGTAACGGATTTGATCGGTGGCCAATACGTGTTGCTGTTCTCGACTTCGGCGGGCGTGTTCGCGCACATCAAGGAAGGCCGCTTGCGGCTGCTTGCGACCGGCGGCGAAAAAAGCGCCGCAGCTTATCCCAATGCGCCGACGATGGCTGAAGCCGGTTTTCCCGGCGCCGGCGTGACGGGCTGGTCGGGGCTTGCGATGCCTGCGGGCACGCCGCCCGAAATCGTGCAGAAGTTTTCACGTGAAGCCGCGCGCCATGTGAAATCGGCGGAAATGAGCGAACGGCTTACCGCGCTCGGCGCCGAGCCGGTCGGCAGTTCGCCGGAAGAATTCACTGCATTCATAAAATCGGAAGCGACGAAGTGGTCGCGTGTAATTCGCGAGGCCGGTATTTCGTTGAGTCCGTAGCTGACAGGTCTGCCCGATTCTAATCGGGCTTCGCACCCGATGCTTTCACCACTTGCGCCCACTTGGCGAGCTCCGCCTTGATGAACGCGCCGAATTCCCCCGGCGTGCCGCCGACCAGTTCGGTCCCCAGTTCGGCATAGCGGTCGCGCAAGGAAGGCAGTACGCGGTTTATTTCGGCGTTCAGCCGCGCGATGATGATGGGCGGCGTTTTCGCGGGGGCCAGCAACCCAAACCAGCCAGTGACCACGTAACCGGGCAAACCCGCTTCGGCCATGGTTGGAATTTCCGGCGCTATTGAAGCGCGTTGCGGACCGGTGGCCGCCAACGCTTTCGCGCGGCCTGCGCGCACGTGCTGAATAATGGCAGTAGTGCTGCTGAAAACGATCTGCACTTCGCCGGCCAGCAACGCGGTCACCGACGGGCCCGAGCCTTTGTACGGCACGTGCACCATCTCGACACCCGCCATGGTCTTGAACAACTCGCCAGCCAGGTGGTTGGCGCTGCCGTTGCCTGACGACCCGTAGTTCAGATGGCGCGGATTCGCCTTGGCGTAGGCAATCAGCTCCCGCACCATGTTCAGCGCGCCGCCCCCGCGCATCGACAGGAAATACTGGCTGTATACGACCTGCGCGATAGGCGCGAAATCGCGCACCGCGTCGTACGGCAATTTCGGGTGCAGACCCGGATTCACCGCGAACTCCGGCGACACCATGATCAGCGTATAGCCGTCGGGCGGCGCCTTCGCTGCGAGGTCGATGCCGAGGATGCTGCCGGCGCCGGGACGGTTGTCGACGATGAACGACTGGCCCATCGTCTCCGACAGCTTTTGCGCGATGATGCGCGCGCTGATGTCGGTGCCACCGCCCGCAGCGAGCCCGACGATGACGCGCACCGATTTTTCGGGATACTGCGCGCCGTGGGCAAACGGCAGTGCGAAAAAAATGATTACGATGCCGGCAATGGCCAGCGATACCAGTGAACTCATGCGTTCTCCTCTCTCAGGCAAGACCCGGTTTACCGTTATACCCGCGCAGGCGGGTATCCAGAAGAAGTTGGATTCCTGGGTTCCCGGCTACGCGGAAACGACAAAAGTGTTTTTTACTTTCCTAACATTTAAAGCGCCAGGCCGAGCTGGACGCAACCGTCATAGACTACTTGCGCACGGTCATCGAGCCGCGCCCCCGCGCGCAGCGTATGGGCGCGCACGTCCTGCGGCCCCATCAGGTGCAGCACCTCGATGCCGCGCGCGAGCAGGGCGTCGGCAATGAAGGAGCGGTGGCAATGCTCGGGATGGGTTTCCGCACACATGAAGGCCGTGGTGCGCACCTTGCCCAGCGCGATCAGTCGTGCAAGCGCGCTCTGGAATTCGGCGGTCGCCATATGCTCGGCGTAACCGCGGTGCGCCGCGTCATCGAGCGCCAGGTGCGGCGAATCGCCGTGCGGCCGCCGCATGCCGCCCAGCGGCACGCCTTCCCACACATACTGAATCGCATGCGCTTTCAGTACCGGGTCGAGCGCCATGCGCGCGAACTGCGGGTTGCGGCGCGAGCGCGGGTAAGCGCGCACGTCGACCAGGCATTCGATGCGCGCGCCCTTCAGCAGCGTGACGATATTTTCGCTCGGACGGTTGCCGTGACCGATGGTGTATAGGGTGGTCAAATTGCGATGGAACGCCGGGTCTGGATGGATTCGAGTACCGCGCTGGCGAGTTCGATCCCGCGTATGCCGTCTTCCCCCGACGCCAGCACGCCGGGCCCGCCCCTGACCTCGCGGGAGAACGCCTCGATTTCGCGCTCATAGTTAGCAGTTGCCGCATACCGCTCTTCGACCGTAGCCGGGCCGGTCTTGATGGTCAGCACGTGTTCGGCCTCCCAACGCAGCGCGGAAGTTTCCAGCATCCCTGTCGTGCCCTGCACGCGCAGATCGTTACCGGCATATGCGATTTCGCGGCTCGCGCGCACCACGACATGGCAATCGGCGCCCAGCATGCCGAGGATGGCAACGGTATCGTCCGCCTTGCCCAGCCGGCGGTCGGGATGCGAGTAGGCCGACAATTCGCGGATTTTCAAACCAGTCAGCCACTCCACCTGGTCAAACAGGTGGACGGCGACGTCGAACAGCACGCCGCCCTGGCGCGGGTCATCGCGCCACGCCCCATGCTGCCGCAGCGGCGCGATGCGCTCGAACATTACCGCACGTAGTTCACCGAGCGCGCCAGACTGGATGATGGCACGCACGCGGCCGAGGATTTCCTCGAGCCGGATCTGGAACGCGACTCTGAATATGACGCCGGCGGCACGGCAGGCGTCGACCATCTCGCGGCCATGTTCGACCGACAACGCCAGCGGCTTCTCGCACAGCACGTGTTTGCCGGCGCGCGCCGCGGCCAGCACCATCCGGTGATGGTCGGCGTTCGGCGTGGCGATGAATATGGCCTCGACGTCGGGTGCGGCGGCGAGATCCTCGACGCTGGAATAGCAGTTCTTGATGCCGAACTGCTGCGCGAACGCGCGCGTCTTTTCCGGCGTGCTGCCGGTGCACCCGACCATGCGCGAATGCGCCGAACCCGCGATGGCGGGCGCAATCTGCTGCACGACTACGCCGCCGAGTCCGATTATTCCCCAGCGCACGGCGGATTCATTTTGCGGCAAGGCCCGTCTCCTCAAAGTTCGCTTCGAGTATAACAAGAAGACCATCACCGACAAGCTGCGGCCCCAATTGGCACGCCGCGCTTTTCCAGTGCGCGAGAATCGAGTATATTTCGGACATAGGGAGTGTCGCGAAAAATCATGCAAGGCAAATACCGCTGGCCCGAAGGTGTGCGCTGCGTCGTCACGCTGACCGTGGATTTCGACGGCCCGTCGCACGAAACCGGGCGCCAGTTGACGCCACTGGGCGTCAATTCGCACGGCCGTTACTCGGGACGGCGCGGCGTCTACCGCTATCTCGACCTGTTCGAAAAGCACGGCATTCCCGGCACTTTCTACGTGCCCGGCTACGACGCCGAATGCTATCCGCAGGTGGTCAAAGACATCCACAGCCGCGGTTTTGAAGTCGGCGCCCACGGCTATCTGCACGAAAGCTGGGACGTCGGCGCCGACGAGGAAATGCTGCTCAGAAAATCCGACAAAATTCTGAGCGATCTGCTCGGCACAAAACCGCTCGGCTGGCGCTCGCCGTCGGGCCGCAAGTCGGGACTCACGGTGCAGGTGCTGAAGGACCTCGGTTACATCTACGATTCGAGCGACAAGGACTATGACCTGCCCTACGTGGTGCGCGTAAATGGCAAGCCGGTCGAAGGCATGATGGAGCTGCCGAGCAGCGCGTTCAGCCTCGACGATTTCCCGTTCTACAAGTTCAGCATGACGCCGCCTTCCGAAGTGCTCGCGCACTGGCAGCAGGAATTCGACACTCTGTACAACGAGAACGGCTATTTCATGCTGATGGTGCATCCGCGCAGCGGCTGGGGCTCGGGCACGCCGGCGCGGGCGCGCATCATGGAAGACATGATCCGTTACATCAAGGGCCACGCGGGCGTGCGTTTTTTCACCGTCGGCGGGCTCGCCCGCTGGTGTCTCGACAATCGCCAGCATTTTGACTGAGGCCGCGGTGACGACGAAATCGATGTGGCCGCAGGGCAAAACGTGCGCCGTGATGGTGACGGTGAACTTCGATGCCGAAGCCGTCGACCTGCACGAAACCAAACCCGAAAACCTCTACGGCAAGTACTCGTACGGCCGCTACGGCATGCGCGCCGGCGTTTGGCGGTTGTTGGACGTGCTGCGCGGCCAGAACATCAAGGCCACTTTTTTCGTGCCAGCGTTCGACGCGGAAAACAACCCCGCTGCTGTCGCCGCGATCCAAAAGGACGGCCATGAAATCGGCGCGCGCGGCTATGCGTTCGAAGACCACAGCAAGCTCGGCGCGCAGGAACGCGCAATACTCGAACGCGCGCACAAAGCGCTGACCACAATCACCGGCACGGCACCGGTCGGCTGGCGCGCACCGTTTGGCCTGCTGACGCGGGACACTTTCGGCCACCTCGCCGATCTCGGCTATCTCTACGACAGCAGCTTCCAGGACGACGATTATCCGTACGTGGTCGATTGCGCAGCGGGTAAACAGCTGGTGGAACTGCCGACCTTCGAAGCGCTCACAGATGCTACTTTCTACAATCCGCGCCATTCGCATATCCGCGCGCTGAAAGTCTGGAAAGAAGAATTCGACGCCATGTACAGCGCCGGGCACTGCGTGAATCTCACGCTGCATCCGCGCGGGGATTACGGCTCAGGCCGCGCGGCGCGGGCGCGCGCCGTGGATGAATTCATCACCTATATGGCCCGTCATCCGGGTGTTTATTTCGCGACCTGCCGCGAACTTGCCGGCTGGTGGAAGAAAGAGCATCCCGAGGCCGAGCCGTTCGGCGCGAACCTGGTTCCTTTCGACGCGCGCCTCGCGCGCGGGTAAAAGAGCACGGCTTACGCCGTGCCCGCCGGCGTGGAGATATTGGCCACGTAAATGCGGTAAATATCCTGCAGCCGCGCCAGCACCTCGTCTTTACCCAACACGTCGCTGTTGCGCACCGTTGCTGCTACCAGTTCCGGCGTTAGCAGCCGTAGTGCCACGGACGCTGTCGGCGCATGGCTCAAATGCCACGGTTCCGCATTGACGCCGCCTCGGAATTCCGCGTACGGCCTGAAAAAATCGAAACGTTCTATGTTTTCATCTAGCCACGTGTTGAGCCGGTGAAATACCCCGCCCGCCGCGTACTCTTCGGGCAAGAGCCGGTAATGGTAATTTTCGGGCATGGCTGCGCGGTCTATCACGTCGATGTCGGTGCCCCAGTGGTGGCGGCTGGCGCCCGGCAGCGCGCTCCAGCACAGGATGCCCTCGATGAGTTCGCCGGCGTCCAGGCTGGCGTTATCGCGCACGTTGCCCGCCGCGTCGTAGAGCGGGCGCTCGCCGCGGTATTTCATGTTCCAGATGCGCAGCTGCGCCGCGAAATCGCGAAAGCCGCTTGCTCTCTGCACGTCGATGCCGGCTTCGGCCGCCGCGGCCTTGAGCGCGAGAAACGGCTCCAGCACGCGTTGATGTATCGCGGCGCCGAGATCATCGCGCTGCACGACGTGGGTGGCCGCGCGGCCGGTCAGTTCGAGATCGTTGAACATGTGGGGATTCTAACCTGCCAGTCGCGTACAAGAAAAAAGCCGGCACAAGGCCGGCTTTTTGAATGGTGCCGTTTTTTTATTATGCCGCCTTGGCAGGCGCTTCTTCTTTTTTATCCTCGCTGACCTCAGGGCGGTCGATCAACTCCACTACCGCCATGGGCGCGTTATCCCCCTTGCGAAACCCGAATTTCAGTATGCGCAGATAGCCGCCGTTGCGCTTGGCATAGCGCGGGCCGAGCTCGCCGAACAGTTTGGTCACGATCTCGCGGTCGCGCAGGCGGTCGAATGCGAGCCGGCGGTTGGCGAGCGAAGGCGATTTGCCGAGTGTGAGCAACGGCTCCGCAACACGGCGCAGTTCCTTCGCTTTGGGCAACGTCGTCTTGATGACTTCATGCCGCAAGAGCGACACGGTCATGTTGCGCAGCATGGCCAGACGATGGCTGCTGGTGCGGTTGAGTTTTCTTAAGCCTAAACGGTGACGCATGATAAATCCTTTGTCGCGCCGGTTTCAGGATCTTCCGAAACCAGCCTTGCTTAGAGGAGCGCGAGGAGATGTTTCCCCTCGTTTTGTAAAACTATTGTCAGACCTTTTCGAGGCCGACCGGCGGCCAGTTTTCGAGCCGCATGCCGAGCGTGAGTCCGCGCGACGCGAGCACTTCCTTGATTTCGTTCAGCGATTTGCGGCCGAGGTTCGGCGTCTTCAGCAATTCGTTTTCGGAGCGCTGAATCAGGTCGCCGATGTAATAGATGTTTTCCGCCTTGAGGCAGTTCGCCGAACGCACCGTCAGTTCGAGGTCGTCTACAGGGCGCAGCAGGATGGGATCGATCTGCTGGGCTTTCGGCTGCTCGATTTGTACCGGCGTGCCTTTGAGGTCGGCGAACACCACCAGTTGATCGACCAGGATGCGCGCCGCGTAGCGGATCGCTTCTTCCGGCTCAATAGCACCGTTGGTTTCGATGTCGACGATCAGCTTGTCGAGGTCGGTGCGCTGTTCGACGCGCGCCGAATCGACCTGGTAGCTGACGCGGCGCACCGGGCTGTACGAAGCGTCGAGCACGATGCTGCCGACTGCGCGGCTGACCGCGCCTTCGATCTGTTCGCCGCGGCTGGTCCGCACGGCACCGGGCACGTAGCCGCGGCCGTGTTCTACCTTGATCTGCATGTCGAGCTTGCCGCCGGCCGTCAGATGCGCGATAACGTGATCGGGATTGACGATTTCTACGTCGTGCATCGGCTCGATGTCGCCCGCGGTCACGACGCCTTCGCCCTGCTTCTTGAGCGTCAGTTCGGCTTCTTCGCGGTTGTGCAGTTTCAGCACGATGCCTTTGAGATTCAACAGGATGTCGACCACGTCTTCCTGCACGCCGTCGATGGTCGAATATTCGTGCAGCACGCCGCTCATCTTGACTTCGGTCGCGGCGAAACCCGGCATCGAAGACAGCAGGATGCGGCGCAGCGCGTTGCCGAGCGTGTGGCCGTAGCCGCGCTCGAATGGTTCCATCGTGACCTTGGCGTGGAACGGCGAAATGTTCTGCACGTCGATGATGCGAGGCTTAAGAAAAGTGCTGCTGGGCATGGCTTAATCCTCTGGCAATTATTTGGAGTAAAGCTCGACCACCAGTGATTCATTGATGGTGGAGGGCAGATCGCTGCGTTGCGGCATGGTCTTGAACGTGCCTTTGAACGCGGCAGTGTCGACTTCCAGCCATTCCGGATAACCGCGGCCGGAGGTGGCTTCGAGGGCGGCCTTGATGCGCAGATGTTCCTTGGCTTTGGCTGCGACTTCGACCACGTCGCCCGGGCGCAGCTGGTAGGACGGAATATTCACGCGCTTGCCGTTCACCAGGATGCCGTTGTGCCGCACGATCTGGCGGGCTTCGGAACGTGACGCGCCGAAACCCATTTTGAACGTGATGTTGTCGAGGCGCGATTCCAGCATCTGCAGCAGCGTCTCGCCGGTGATGCCTTTCTTCTGTTCCGCGCGATGGTACGTATTGCGAAACTGGCGCTCAAGCAGGCCGTAAATGCGGCGCAGCTTCTGCTTCTCGCGCAGCTGCACGCCGTAGCCGGACAGGCGGCTGTTCTTCTGGCCGTGCTGGCCCGGCGGGTAGTTGCGGCGCTCGATCGCGCACTTGTCGGTAAAGCACTTGTCGCCCTTGAGGAATAGCTTCTCGCCCTCGCGGCGGCACTGGCGGCATTTTGCGTCTAGATTTCTGGCCACAGCCGGTTCTCCTTAGATGCGACGCCGCTTCGGCGCGCGGCATCCGTTGTGCGGGACGGGCGTGACGTCGGCGATGCTGGTGATCTTGAAGCCAAGTGCATTCAAAGCGCGCATGGCGGATTCGCGTCCCGGGCCCGGGCCCTTGATGCGGACTTCGAGGTTCTTGACGCCGCATTCCTGCGCCAGCTTGCCCGCTTGTTCGCCGGCGATCTGCGCCGCGAACGGCGTCGATTTGCGTGAACCCTTGAAGCCGGCCGAGCCGCTGGTCGCCCATGACAGGGCGTTGCCTTGGCGGTCGGTGATGGTGATGACGGTGTTGTTGAAGGACGCATGAATGTGCGCGATGCCTTCCGCGACATTCTTTTTGACCTTCTTGCGAACCCGTGTATTTGCCTTAGCCATTGAATATGCTTTCCGCTAGTAATCTGTCGATCAGGCCGAGACGGCTTTCTGGAGCTTCACCGCTGCTTTACGCGGCCCCTTGCGCGTACGCGCGTTGGTGCGCGTGCGCTGCCCGCGCACCGGCAGGCCGCGGCGATGCCGCAACCCGCGCCAGGTGCCGAGGTCCATCAGACGCTTGATGTTCATCGAAACTTCGCGCCGCAAATCGCCTTCGATGGCAAATTTTGCAACCTGCTCGCGCAGCTTCTCCATGTCGGTATCCGACAGGTCCTTGACCTTGGTCGTGTGCTGAATGCCGGCCGACGAACAGATCGCGCGCGCGCGGCTGCGACCGACGCCGTAAATCGCCGTCAATGCGATTTCCGCGTGCTGATGATTCGGAATGTTTACCCCACCAATACGGGCCATATGTTTCTACCTTGTATACAAAAAGCGTGCGCTGAAACGTTTGCCAAAAATTGAAAGCCGGCGATTATAACCTGTTAATTTGCCTCAGTAAATGCAAAATTCTCCGGTTTTAACCGTGGCGCTGTGCAATTACGCCGATCATCCCTGGCGCTGTTTATGCCGCGGATCCTTGCAAATGACGCGCACCACCCGCTTCCTGCGGATGATCTTGCAGTTGCGGCATATCTTCTTCACCGAAGCCAGTACTTTCATGTTTCGCTCCTTAAACCTGCTGCCTTACTTGGCGCGGAATGTGATCCGGCACCGTGTCAAATCGTACGGCGAGACTTCCACCGTTACCTTGTCGCCGGGCAGGATGCGGATGTAGTGCATGCGCATCTTGCCGGAAATATGGCCGAGAACCGTGTGGCCGTTTTCCAGCTTTACCCGGAATGTTGCGTTGGGCAGGGTCTCCACGATCGAACCCTGCATTTCTATGGTCTCTTCTTTCGCCATTAACGAGTCGGAAACACGCCGCCGCCCTTGAAATTGGCCTTTTTGAGCAGGCTTTCATACTGGTGGCTCATCGCGTATGCCTGCACCTGCGACATGAAATCCATCGTCACCACCACAATAATCAGCAAGCTGGTGCCGCCGAAATAGAACGGCACTTTTTTCCAGACGATCAGGAATTCGGGCAGCAGGCATACCAGCGTCACATAAACCGAACCCACCAGCGTCAGGCGCAGCATGATTTTTTCGATGTAGCGCGCGGTCTGGTCGCCGGGCCGGATGCCGGGCACGAAAGCTCCGCTTTTTTTCAGGTTGTCCGCGGTTTCCTTCGGATTGAACATCAGCGCCGCGTAAAAGAAACAGAAAAACACGATGGCCGCCGAGTACAGAAAAACGTAGACCGGCTCGCCGGGGTGCAGCGTGGAGGCGATATTCGCCAGCCAGCGCATATTCTCGCCGGTGCCGAACCACTGCGCGAGCGTGGCGGGAAACAGGATGATGCTCGACGCGAAAATCGGCGGGATCACGCCCGACATGTTGAGCTTCAGAGGCAGATGCGAAGATTGCCCGCCGTAGACCTTGCGCCCGACCTGGCGCTTGGCGTAATTGACGAGGATGCGGCGCTGGCCGCGCTCGACGAAGCACACCAGTGCAGTGACGCCGATCACCAGTGCCGCGATGAAGAATATGGTCAGGATGCTGAAGGCGCCGGTGCGCTGCAGCTCGAGCGTGCCGACCACCGCGGACGGCAGCCCTGCCGCGATGCCCGCGAATATGATCAGCGAAATACCGTTGCCGATGCCGCGTTCCGTGATCTGTTCGCCCAGCCACATCAGGAACATGGTGCCGGTGACCAGCGTGATCATGGTCGTGAGACGGAAAGCCAGGCCCGGATCGAGCACCAGTCCGCGCTGGGATTCGAGCGCTATCGCGATACCCATGCCCTGGAACATCGCGAGCGCGGCAGTGCCGTAGCGCGTGTACTGCGTGATCTTGCGGCGGCCCGCTTCGCCTTCTTTCTTGAGCGCTTCGAGCGTCGGCGACACGACCGTCATCAGCTGCATGATGATGGAGGCCGAGATATACGGCATGATGCCGAGAGCCAGGATCGTGAAGCGCGACAGCGCGCCACCCGAGAACATGTTGAACATGTCGAGGATGCCGCCTTTTTGCGACTTGAAGAGCTCTGCCAGCGTCACCGGATCGATGCCCGGTACCGGGATGTGCGCGCCGATGCGGTAAACGATCAGCGCGCCCAGCAAGAACAACAGGCGACGGTTGAGGTCGCCCATCTTGCCCTGCATGCTCAATCTGGAATCCTGATTAGCCAACTTTACTCAGCCTTCTTTTTCTTGGCGGGGGCTTTGTCTTTGCCGCCCTTGGCTTTGGCTTCAGGTGCGGCCTTGGCTTCTGCCTTGGCTTCGGCTTTTTCTTTCGATTCGGCCTTGGCTTTGCTCTTGGCTTCGGCTTTCGCTTCCGCGTTCACCGCTGCCTTGGCGTTCTCTTCGGCGATGGTCGCGGACGTGGTCGCAGCGCGGGTTTCAGCGCGCACGATGGCCGCCGCTTTACGCGCGACTTTCTTGCCTTCTTTGACGGGCTTGCCGCCGGTGCTGTCGGGCATTTCGAATTTGCCGCCGGCAGCTTCTACGGCTGCGCGCGCACCTTTCGACGCCAGCAGACCGTGCAGCGTAACTTTGCGCTTCAACTCGCCGGACACGATGACTTTCGCCGTCAAAGCGTGGATCGGCACAATGCCGGCATCTTTGAGTACCAGGATGTCGATGGTATCGACCTTCAGGCGGTTCAGATCCGACAGACGCACTTCGGCGGTATCGCCGCGCGTGGGCGAATTGAAACCGCGCTTGGGCAGGCGGCGTTGCAGCGGCATCTGGCCGCCCTCAAAACCGACCTTGTGATAACCGCCCGCGCGGGACGATTGTCCTTTGTGTCCGCGACCGGCCGTCTTGCCTAGTCCGCTACCGATGCCGCGGCCGACGCGTCGTTTCGCATGCTTGGCGCCGGCGGCTGGTTTGATCGTATTGAGCTGCATTGAATTAACCTTCGCTCTTCAGGAGGTAACTGATTTTGTTGATCATGCCGCGATTGGCCGGGGTATCGATCACCTCGGCGGTCGAATTGATGCGGCGCAGACCCAGGCCGCGCGCGGTCGCGCGGTGGGTTTGCATGGTGCCGATCAGGCTTCTGACCAGCGTCACCTTGATGGTTTTGCCCGACTGTTTTGCCTTGGCCATGATTAACCCGCGATCTCTTCGACCGTCTTGCCGCGCTTGGCCGCGATGTCTGACGGGGTGTTCATCGCCTGCAGACCGTTCAGGGTCGCACGCACCACGTTGTAGGGGTTGGTCGAGCCGATGATCTTGGCAAGCACGTTGGTCACGCCCATCACCTCGAAAATTGCACGCATCGGGCCGCCGGCAATGATGCCCGTGCCGTCCGACGCCGGTTGCATGTAAACGCGTGCCGAGCCGTGACGGCCGGTCACCGCGTGATGCAGGGTGCCGTTCTTCAGATTGATCTTGACCAGCTTGCGGCGTGCCTCGTCCATCGCTTTTTGCACGGAGACCGGCACTTCGCGCGCCTTGCCTTTGCCCATGCCAACGCGGCCATCGCCGTCACCAACCACCACGAGTGCCGCGAAACCCATGACGCGGCCGCCCTTCACCACCTTGGTGACGCGGTTGATCGCGATCATTTTTTCGCGCAGGCCGTCGCCGCGTTCTTCGCCGCCCGCCATCCTGTTTGCCTGGAGTTTTGCCATGTGCTTTCCTGACTAGAACTTGAGCCCGTGCTCGCGCGCGGCTTCCGCCAGCGCCTTCACACGACCGTGATATTTATAGCCGCCGCGGTCGAACGCAACTGCCTCGATGCCCAGCGCCTTGGCTTTTTCGGCGATCAGCTTGCCGACTGCAGCCGCGGCCTCGACGTTGCCGCCATTCTTGACCGATTTGCGCAATGCCGGCTCGATGGTCGACGCGCTCGCCAGCACTTTGGCGCCGCTTGCATCGATGACCTGCGCGTACATGTGCCCGTTCGAGCGGTGCACCGCCAGCCGCACCACGCGCAATTCCGCGATCTTGCGGCGGGTTTGCTGGGCACGGCGCAGCCGCGCCTGGTTTTTGTCTTCTTTCATCTCTCGCCTCTACTTCTTCTTGGTCTCTTTGAGGATGACCGTCTCGTCGGAATAGCGCACGCCCTTGCCCTTGTACGGCTCGGGACGGCGATAGGCGCGGATATCGGCCGCCACCTGTCCGACGACCTGTTTGTCGATACCCTTGATCAGGATCTCGGTTTGCGTCGGTGTCTCGACCTTGATGCCATTGGGCATCTGGTGCACGACTGGATGCGAAAAACCCAGCGTCAGATTCAGCTTGTCACCCTGCGCCTGCGCGCGGTAGCCGACGCCGACCAGCATAAGCTTGCGCTCGTAGCCTTTGGTGACGCCCTGCACCATGTTCGCAACCAGCGCGCGCATGGTCCCCGAAAGCGCATTGGCAGCGTGCGATTCGTTAGCCACCTTGAACTGCAGGCGGTTCTCTATTTTTTCGAGTGTGACCTGCTCCGACAGCGGTTGCTTCAGCGTGCCGAGCGGGCCCTTCACCGAGATTTCGCTCGGTGAAAACTGCACTTCCACGCCGGTCGGCACTTCGATCGGAAAATTACCTATTCTGGACATCGCTATTCCTCGTTCGCAGCTTTGACTATGCAACGATGCACAAAACCTCGCCGCCGATGCCAAGTCCGCGCGCTTTGCGGTCGGTCATCACACCCTTCGAGGTCGATACGATGGCTACACCGAGACCGTTCATGACTTTCGGCATGTCGTCGCTCGGCTTGTAAACACGCAGGCCGGGACGGCTGACGCGTTCGATTTTTTCGATTACCGGGCGGCCGGCGTAATACTTGAGGCCGACTTCCAGCGTTGGTTTGCCATCCAGCGCGCGCACCGCGAAGTCGTCGATATAGCCTTCGTCCTTGAGGACTTTGGCAATCGCGGCCTTGACTTTGCTCGCCGGCATTGCGACTGAAACTTTTTCCGACATCTGCGCATTGCGTATGCGCGTCAACATGTCGGCGATCGGATCACTCATGCTCATGGTTTTGGTCTCTCCAGCTTCCTGCTACCAGCTCGCCTTGATTACACCGGGAATCTCGCCGCGCATCGCGATATCACGCAATTTGCTGCGGCCGAGGCCAAACTTGCTGTAAACGCCGCGTGGCCGGCCGGTCAGCGCGCAACGATTGCGCAGCCGCACCGGACTCGCGTCGCGCGGCAGCTTCTGCAGCTTCAGGCGCGCTTCGTAACGGTCTTCCGGCGACAACTTCTGGTCGTTAATGAGCGCCATCAGTTGCGCGCGCTTGGCGGCGAATTTCTTCACCGTTTTGCGGCGATTCTGGTCGCGCAGTTTCAATACGAGTTTGGACATGGGCTAGTTCCTGAACGGAAATTTGAATGCCGCCAGCAGCGCGCGGCCTTCGGCGTCGGTTTTGGCGGTGGTCGTGATGGTGATGTTCATGCCGCGCAATGCGTCGATCTTGTCGTATTCGATCTCGGGAAAAATGATCTGTTCCTTGATGCCGAAATTGAAGTTGCCGCGGCCGTCGAACGATTTGCCCGGGATGCCGCGGAAGTCGCGGATGCGCGGAATCGCCACACTCACCAGACGGTCGAGGAATTCGTACATGCGGGTGCCGCGCAGCGTGACCTTGCAGCCGATCGGGTAGTTGTCGCGGATCTTGAAGGTCGCGATCGATTTCTTCGACTTGGTCACGAGCGGCTTCTGGCCGGCGATCTTGGTCATGTCGCCGACCGCGTTGTCCATGATCTTCTTGTCGTTGACCGCTTCACCGACACCCATGTTGAGGGTGATTTTCTCGATGCGCGGAACCTGCATCACCGACTTGTAGCCGAACTGCTTGACGAGCTGTTTGACCACGTCCTGCTGGTAATGCGTGTGCAGACGGGCGGATGCCGCTGCGCTCTTGTCTTTGCCGGCGGCCTTGGCCTGGGTGCTCATGCGTCTATCACTTCGCCGTTGGATTTAAAGAAACGCACGCGCTTGCCGTCGTCCAGGGTCTTGACGCCGACGCGGTCGGCTTTCTGGGTGACCGGGTTGAAAATCGCGACGTTGGACACGTGCAGCGGCATTTCCTTTTCGACAATGCCGCCGGTGGTGTTTTTCATCGGGTTCGGCCGCTGATGCTTCTTGACGCGGTTCGCCCCCTCGACCAGCACGTGTTCGAGGTCGAGCACGCGCAGAATGGTGCCGCGCTTGCCCTTGTCCTTGCCGGTGATGACGATCACGTCATCGCCTTTTTTTATCTTGCGCATGCTTAGTCTACCTATGAGCTCTTACAGAACTTCCGGCGCGAGCGAAACGATCTTCATGAACCGCTCGGTTCTCAATTCGCGCGTCACCGGCCCGAAAATTCGCGTGCCGATCGGCTCCAGCTTGGCTGTGAGCAGGACGGCGGCATTGCTGTCGAACTTGATCAGCGAACCGTCGGCGCGGCGGATACCCTTGGCAGTCCGCACCACCACGGCGTTGTAAATCTCG
>CAMBSS010000079.1 GCA_945870465.1 Bordetella parapertussis
CGACCGCGCGCGCCGCGGAAATTCCGGCGGCCCCGGTCAGCAGCAGCATGGCGAGAAAAATTTTAATCGGTGCTTTGGTTTGCATCATTACCTTAAAGTGTATCAGAGCGCCTCGAACACGCCGGCGGCGCCCATGCCGGTGCCGATGCACATCGTTATCATGCCGTACTTCTTCTTCTGCCGCCGCATGCCATGCATGAGCGTGGCGGCGCGCACCGCCCCCGTGGCGCCCAGCGGGTGGCCCAGCGCGATCGCGCCGCCGAGCGGATTGACTTTCGCGGGGTCGAGCCCGAGGTCCTTGATGACCGCCAGCGATTGCGCGGCAAACGCCTCGTTGAGTTCGAACCAGTCGATGTCGTCGAGCTTGAGCCCTACCTGTTGCAGGACTTTCGGTATGGCCTTGACCGGCCCTATGCCCATGATTTCGGGCGGCACGCCGGCGACCGCGTAACCCATGAAACGCCCCAGCGGCGACAGGTTAAAGCGCTGCATCGCAGCCGCGCTCATCAGCACTACTGCGGCCGAGCCATCCGACATCTGCGAGCTGTTGCCTGCCGTCACGCTGCCTTTGGCGGCGAACACGGGCCGCAATTTCGCGAGGCCTTCCGGCGAAGTGTCGCGGCGCGGGCCTTCATCGCTGGTCGCGGTGCGGCGCTTGATGGCTATTTCGCGCGTCTCAAGATCGGGCTGCCGGTCGGCGATGTCATACGGCGTAATTTCATCCCTGAATTCGCCGGCGTCGGCTGCGCGCAGCGCGCGGCGGTGGCTTTCGGCGGCAAACATGTCCTGCTGTTCGCGCGAAATGTTCCACTGCTGGGCGACGTTCTCCGCGGTAATGCCCATGCCGTAGCCGATCGCGATGTTCTCGTCCTTGTCGAAAATGGCGGGGCTGAACGAAGGTTTGTTGCCGCCCATCGGCACCATGCTCATGCTCTCGGTGCCGGCCGCTATCATGACGTCCGCTTCACCGAGCCGGATGCGGTCGGCCGCAAGAGCGACGGCCTGCACCCCAGACGAGCAAAAGCGGTTGATCGTCATGCCCGACACCGTATTGGGGAACCCCGCGAGCAGAAGGCCTACGCGCGCCACATTCATGCCCTGCTCCGCTTCCGGCATCGCGCAACCGACGATCACGTCGTCGATGGTCTTCGTGTCTATGCCCGGACATTGCGCGATCACCGCCTTCAGCACGTGCGCCAGCATGTCGTCGGGGCGCACGTTCCTGAACATGCCGCGCGGCGCCTTGCCAACCGGCGTGCGGGTGGCGGCGACGATGTAGGCGTCCTGAATCTGCTTGGTCATAATCCTTCTCCAATCACGCTGGAAAAGGATGAAGGATGAAGGATAAAGGATGAAAAAAAACCGCTGTCGTGCGAGGGTTCAAATTCATCCTTCATCCTTCCGCCTCCATCCTTAATTTCGTAACGGTTTGCCCGTCTTCAGCATCTGCTCGATGCGCGCCTGCGTTTTCTCGGTCGCCAGCAATTCCATGAAGTTCTTGCGCTCGAGATCGAGGAACCATTGCTCGTCGACCAGGCTGCCGGCGTCGAGGTCGCCGCCGCACATGACGTCGGCGATTTTGCCGGCGATCAGGTAGTCATGGTCGGAAATGAACTTGCCCGCATGCATATTGGCGATATAGGCCTTGATGGTCGCAGCAGCCGAGCGCCCGAGCACCGGGATGTCGCGCGGCTTCAGCGGCGGCCGGTACCCCGCTTCGGCCAGCATGCGCGCCTCCGCCTTGGCGATTGCAAGCAGCTCGAAGCGATGCATGACCACGCGGTCGGAGGTGCGCAAATAGCCGATTTCGCGCGCGTGCTCGGCGCTGCGCCCGACCTGCGCCATCGCCACCGCCTCGAAATAGCGGCGCAAAAACGGAAATGCGTCGCCGCCTTTGGCTTCCTGCGCAGCGCGCAGCGCGAATTCCTTGCAGCCGCCGCCGGCCGGCAGCAACCCGACGCCGACTTCGACCAGCCCGATATAGCTTTCGAGCGTCGCCACCGCGCGGTCGCAATGCATCACGAACTCGCAGCCGCCGCCGAACGCAAAGCCGTCGACCGCGGCCACCGTCGGCACCATCGAATACTTCAACTGCTGGGATGTGAACTGGAACTGCTCAACCAGATGCTCAACTTCAGCGAGCTTGCCCGCCATCAACTGGTCGGCGACGTTCAGCGTGCGCGCAGCCTTCAACACCGCGGACTCGGCGGCACGTTTGAATTTCTTGAACAGCGCACCGGCGGCCGACGGCTTGGACCGCTCGCCGCCGCCCGCCGGCGTTTTCTTGAGATTGGCGCCAACCGAAAACGGCGGCTCGGTCTGCCAGATGACGAGTGCAGCATAATTGCGCTCGGCTTCGTCTATCGCCTGCAGCACGCCGTCGAGCACGTCATCGCCGATGGCATGCATGCGGCTTTTAAAGCTGACGATCGCGATGTCGTCGCCGGTATGCCAGCAGCGCACTGCGTCAGTTTCAAATATGGTCTGGCCGTATTGCACCGACTCGCCGAGCAGGCGGTCCGGGAACAGCTGGCGTTTGTATACAGGCAGCGTCGAGCGCGCCACATTGGACTGCGTGACAGGCGAATAGGAACCCTGTGGCGTATGCACGCCCACGCGCTGCGGCTCTGTGACCCACGCGGGCAACGGCGCCGCCGTCATCGTTTTCCCGGCCTTGATGTCGTCGGCCACCCACTGCGCCACCTCGCGCCAGCCCGCGGACTGCCAGATCTCGAACGGCCCCTGGTTCCAGCCGAAGCCCCAGCGGATCGCCAGATCAAGATCTCGCGCGTTGTTGGCGATGGTCGCAAGATGCACTGCGCAGTAATGGAAAGAATCGCGGAATATCGACCACAGGAACTGCGCCTGCGGATGCGTTGAAGCATGCAATTGCGCGAATTTTTCCGCGGGGTTCTTGTTCTTGAGGATTTCGACGATCGCTTCGTCGACCTTGGCGCCCGAGACGCGGTAACCGCCCGTGGCGACGTCCAGCACCTGTATGTCCTTGCCGACTTTCTGGTAGACGCCGCGCTTGGTTTTCTGGCCTAGCGCGCCGGCGTCGATCAGTTTTTTCAGCCAGCCGGGCGTTGCGTAATATTTATGCCAGAGATCATCCGGCAGCGTGTCCGCCATGGTTTTGACGACGTGCGCGAAAGTATCGAGACCGACCACGTCGGCGGTGCGGAAGGTCGCGCTTTTCGGACGGCCGATCAACGGGCCGGTCAGCGCATCGACGACGTCGAAACCGAGACCGAACTGCTGCGCGTGATGGATGGTAGCCAGCATCGAAAATACGCCGACGCGGTTGGCGATGAAATTCGGCGTATCTTTCGCGCGGATGACGCCTTTGCCGAGCGTGGTGACGAGGAATTTTTCGAGGTCGTCCATCAACGACGCGTCGGTGCGGTCGCACGCGATGAGTTCGACCAGGTGCATGTAACGCGGCGGATTGAAAAAATGCACGCCGCAAAAACGGTGCCGCAGGTTTTCGGGGAAAGCCTGCGCCAGCGTGTTGATGGAAAGCCCCGACGTGTTGCTGGCGAAAATCGCGTGCTCGCCGAGATATGGCGCGACCTTGCGGTAGAGATCGGACTTCCAGTCCATGCGCTCGGAAATCGCCTCGATCACGACGTCGCATTCGCGCAGCAGCTCGAGGTGCTGGTGGTAGTTCGCGGGACGAATCAGCGCGGCTTTGCGCGCGACCGCGAGCGGGCTGGGTTCGAGCTTCCTGAGGTTGTCGACCGCTTTGAGGACATTGCCATTAGGGTCGCCCTCTTTCGGCGGCAACTCGAACAGCAGCGCTTCGACGTTGGCGTTGGCGAGGTGTGCCGCGATTTGCGCGCCCATGACGCCGGCGCCGAGCACGGCGGCCTTGCGCACGATAAATGGTTGGCTCGCGGGCATGGTATTGGTCCCTCCGGATGGAAGCTGATTTTAGCACGCCCCGGCATGGCCAAATAAAAAAGCCGAGCGGCCAGGCCCGGCTTTTTAGCCGCTGCGTGCTGGTCAGAACGACTGCGTGTACTGCAGGCTGATAATGTCGACGCTGCTGCCGGTGTATTCGCCGATGAGCCGCCCTGCCACGCCGGTCACCGCGGTGTTAATGTTGGTGGTCTTGATGAATTCGTGTGCGTAGCCGAGATCGAACGCCGCGTTCTTCGTCAGCTTGTACTGCACACCGAACGCCGCCCAGATGCGGTTCTGGTCGGGCACGCGCGGCGTGCGATCGGCGTCGTTGGTCGGCGATTCGTCATACGCCGTGCCCATCCTGAACTTCCATTTTTCATTCAGGTTGTAGTTCGCGCCGACCGAGTAGCGCATGGTATCGCGCCAGTTGAAGGTGAGAGTCGAGACCGTCGCACCGGGCACCAGGCTGGTGCGCACGAAAGAAAGGCTCTTGATGCGGCTCCAGCGCGTCCACGTGACGTCCCACATGAGGTCCCAGGTCGGCGAGATTGTCGCAAATGCGCTGACCGACAGCGTCTCGGGCTCGGTCACCCCGGCCGTAACGTTGCTGTTGAGCGCGGGCGCGCCCGAGAAATTGACCCGCCCTGTCGGCTGGAAGTTCATCGACGAGCGATAATGCACGCCAATGCGCGCTGCCGGCGTGACCTCGAACAGGGCGCCTGCATTGAAGCCCGCGCTGTTGTCGCTGGCCTTGATGTCCACCGTGCCGGCAGCGCTTGCGCTGTTGAGATCCAGCTCGAGCCGCTGGTAGTTGGCGCCGGCGCCGACCGATATCGTGTTGTTGATCCGCCAGGCGAGGCCGAGGTTCAGGTTAAAGGCCTTGAGGCCGGATTTCTGCGCGGCGAAGCGCCCGCGCCACGCCGGATCGTATTCGGTCTGCAGGCCGTACGGCGTGTTGACGCCAAGACCGACGCGCCAGTTGTCGCCGAGGCTGGCTACGGCATAACCCTGCGGAATCGCCGTCCAGTCGCCGCCGTCGCCGCCGTCTCCTGACCCGGCTGCGGCGAACGCGCCGGTCGAGCCGGTATTGTTGAATCTGAACGAAGGCTTGATGGCGTGCGCGGAAATAGCGAAGTGCACGCCGCGCGCCAACTGGGTCATGCCGGCCGGGTTGTACCAGACCGTGCTCGCATCTTCCGCCAAGGCGGAACCGCCGGCGAACGCATTGCCGGTCCCGCTGCCGCTTTGCGTGCCTATTGCGAGCCCGGATGCAGCAGCCGCCCCCGCGAGCGTCGCCAGCGCGGCAGCAACACCCACCTGAATTATGCGGTTTGATTTTTTCACAGCTCCCCTCCCGGATAAGGTGTGATCGCTTCGCCTTTAGCAACGCAGGTGTATGTCTGCCATGTTACTCATCCCGACCTCTTTTACAACGGGATTCTGGACTACTGTTGCACAGATACAACACGCGGACGGCGCTGTGCATCGACCGCCACGTAGGTGAGGGTCGCTTCTGTCACCTTGACGGTCTCTTCCTTCTCCGGATTGCGCTGGGCATAGACCTCCACCTCGACCGTGATCGACGTGCGGCCGATTTTTATGACTTCGGCATAGAAGCTCACAAGGTCGCCCACCATGACCGGCTGCCTGAACACGAAGGAATTGACCGCCACGGTCGCCACCCGCCCGCGCGCCGTCCGGATCGCCGGAATGCTGCCCGCGATGTCGACCTGCGACATCACCCAGCCGCCGAAAATGTCGCCGCTGGGGTTCGAATCCGCCGGCATGGGAACGACGCGGAGGGTGGGCTCCTTGCCGGCGGGGAGAACGGTGGGTTGCTGATCAGTCATGGTTGCAGCCTCAAAACGCGGAGAGACGAAGAAGCTGGAGAGACGATAGACGGTGTTTCAATGCTTTTACGCCTGGCGTCTCTCGGCAAGCACGCCTCTCGCCTCTCGCCTGGCGTCTCTCGGACTAGTGCCCCGTATACATCTGGTCCAGTTCAGCCTGGAATTTTTCCATCACGCGCGAACGGCGCAGTTTCAGCGTCGGCGTCAGCAGGCCGTTTTCCACCGTCCACGGATCGAGCCTGGCGGTGATGCGCCGCACTTGAGCATAACCGGGAAACTCCTTCATCTGAGCGGCAATGCGCGCGAGCAGCAGCTTCTCCACGGGCGGAGTATGCAGCGCGGCCTCGTCCGTCGCGAAGCCGTTATCCACGGCGAGCTTTTTCCACTGGTCGTGCTGCAGGTTGGTGAACACGCTTAAGTAGGGCTTGCCTTCGCCGATCAGCATCACCTGTTCGAACAGGGTATCGCGCGAAATAGCCGCTTCGATATCGACTGGCGGGATTTTTTCGCCATTCGACATGACGATGATCTCCTTCAGCCGCCCCGTGATAAAGACATGCCCGCCTTCGTCGATGCGCGCGGTGTCGCCGGAGTTCAACCAGCCATCCGCGTCAATCATGGCGCGGGTAGCCTCCTCGTTGTTCCAGTAACCGAGCATGACGTTGGGCCCCCGGATCAGCAGCGCGTTTTTGTCGCCTATTTTCACCTCAACGCCCGGCGCGGCTTTGCCCACGCTCGCCGGCAGGTTGTCATCGTCACTGTTCGAGCATGCCACCGGACTGGTCTCGGTCAGGCCATAGCCCTGGATCACCGGCAGACCGAGCCCGATGAACACGCGGGAAATATCCGGCGATAGCGCGGCGCCGCCGGCAAACGCGGCTTTCAGCCTGCCGCCGAGCCGCGCCATGATCTTGCTGGCGACCAGCGCGCTGAGCAGCGGCCACAGCAGCAAAAGCGGCGTCCAGCCGGCGCGCCCCTGCTGGTGCTCGAAACGCGCCCAACCGACATCCACTGCAAGCTTGAACAGTTTTTTCTTCAGCGGCGGGCCATCGTCGAGCCTGGACTTGATGGCGGTGTATACGCGCTCGTATATGCGCGGCACGGAGATCAGCTTGGTCGGCCGTATGGTCTGCAGGTCCTCGCCCAGTTGCTGCACGGAGCGCGCGTAGGCCGTAGTCGCGCCGCACATGATCGTCAGGTAATAACCGCAGGTGCGCTCGAACGTGTGCGACAGCGGCAGGAAAGACAGCAGCACGTCACCGGCATCGACGTGCACCACCTTCAGGCAGGCTTCGGAATTGGTCAGGATATTGCGATGGCACAGCATCACGCCCTTGGGCCGGCCGGTGGTGCCCGACGTATAAACAATGGTGGCGAGCGCCGACGGGTCGCGCGGAACGTGGCGCGTGGCGCCGCCGTCTTCGGGCAGCCATTGCTCGACCGATTTCAGCCGCGGCTCGTCGGTCGCCGCCGGCTGCGCTTCGACGGTCAGGATGCGCACCAGCCCGCCCAGTTGATCGCGCACGGTCGCGAACGCTTTCCATTGCTCGTTGGTACCCAGCAGCAGCGCCTTGCAGCTGGAGTCGTTGAGTATGTAGGCGACGTTGTCGCAGCGGTCCTGGGTATAAAGAGGGACGACGATGAGCCCCAGTCCCAACGCTGCCTGATCGAAAATCACCCACTCCGGCGAGTTGCGCAGCATGACTGCCACGCAATCGCCGGCTTTGAGACCGTCTCGTTCGAGGGCCGCCTGCCAGCGCGCGACCTGGCGGTCGATCTGCCCCCAGGTATAGTCGCGCCAGTTGGCGTGCTGCTGGTTGTAGTCCCGATACGCGATGGTTTCGGGTGTGCGTTTGACGCGCGCCGCAAACAGGCCGTCGAGTGTTACCGCTTCCGCTGACGAAATTACGTGGCCAGACTCTGGGGGCATGACTAGCTCCTCGGTTTTGCGGTATTTTTTTTAGTCCAGTAACAGGTCAGGATACAGACGGGCCCCCGGCGTTACCGCATATTGCGATAAATCGGTAACACCCTCCTCGCCCAATACTGCCTCATCGATATAGAAATTGCCAGTATGCCCGCGGCTGTCGCGGTTGAAAATCGCATACGCCGCATCGGCCATGATGGCGGGCTTGCGGCTGGCCTCGGCCTCAGCAGCGACGCTATGTATCGTACCTGTCAGCTTCGCGTGCGGTTCGGCGGTTTTCGCCGTCACCACGATGTTGGCGCCATCGCGCGCGCAGCGCAGCGCTATCTCGCGGCCGATGCCGCGGCTGGCGCCTGTGATGAATATCGTCTTACCTTGCAGCGACATTTCATTCTCTCCATCTAAAGCTTTTCACCGCTAAGGACGCAAAGGACGCGAAGGAATAACAAACCCAAAAACAAACAGATATTTTTTACTTGAAGGACGCTCAAGGACCGCGCCGTGTGATTGTTACTGTTACTTTGCTTCTTGCCTTCCTTTGCGCCCTTCGCGTCCTTTGCGGTTCAAGATTTAATCGCCCTTAAAAACCGGCTTTCGTTTCTCGACGAATGCGGTGACGCCTTCGGCAAGGTCCCCAGTGCCGGCGCAGCGCGCGAATGCATGCGCTTCCGCTTCGAGTTGCGCGGTCAGTGGACGCTCGAAGGTGCGATTGACCAGCGCCTTGGTCTCGCCGTACGCAACGGTCGGCCCGGCGACGAGACGGCGCGCGATCTTGTCGGTTGCCGCCGCGAGTTCGGCGGCCGGCACCACCCAGTTGACGAGGCCGAGATCGAGCGCAGTGGTAGCGTCGAAAGTATCCGACAACATCATCAACTCGAGCGCCTTGCGCGTGCCGACCATGCGCGGCAGGAAATAGCTGCTGCCGCCGTCCGGGCTGGTGGCGATCTTGCTGTATGCGAGGGTGAATTTGGTTTCCGCTGCTGCAATCGCGAGATCGGCGGCGGCGAGCAGGCTCACGCCGGCTCCCGCTACTGCCCCATGCACGCTCGCCAGCACCGGCTTGGCAGCTTCGCGCAGCGCGACGATTGCATGATGAAGTTCACCAGCAAGACTCAGGACCATGTCCGGCAGCTTGGGCAGGTTGGCGTGAAACAACGCAACGTCGCCGCCAGCGAGGAACGCAGGACCATTACCGCACAGCACGATGGCACGCACAGCCTTGTCGTCGCGCGCCTGTTCACACACTACGCGCAGCTCTTTGATCATGCCGGCGTCGAGCGCGTTCATGACCTGCGGCCGATTGAGCGTTATGGTCGCGACACCCTCGACCACGGCGTAGCCTAAAGTCTCGGCATTCATCAAAAATTTCCCAAACAGCTACTGGCCGCAGATGAACGCAGATGAACGCAGATGAACTCAAAAAAAGGAATCGCCATTGAGGTTCCGACTTGTTTTTTCAGTGCGGTCTAATATCTGCGTACCCCTCAATGGGGTATTAAAAAGAATGTATCCGCGTTTGTCTGCGGCCAAGAAGTGTTGGCCTCATTTTCTGGCGAGTGCTCCATGCAGGGCTTCGAAGGTGACCGCCTGCGTGGTCTGGAATATTTCGGATTTGCCGAGGTCCTGCGGGAAGTCGTCGACCATGATGACTTTGCGCCGCAGCGCATGCGCGCGCTCGCGGATGCCGGCCTCGGCCTGCGTGATCACGCCCTTCGCCTGCGCCTGCTGTGCAAGATCGTCGGCGAAGCGCCCGCTGATGGCGCCGGATTTCGACGCGTTGCGTATCTTGCCTTCCACAGGTTCCGCCGCGATGACGGCGCGCAACGCGGCTTCGAGCGTGCCGACCGGTTCGTCCTCGTTCTTGGGAATGAACACGCCCGCCGTCAGACGCTCGCGCGCGGGGCCCGGCGTGAGCAAAGTGCCCACCACCGCCTGGCCCAAGCTATCTCGCGGCGGATCGAATTCGCGCCCATAGGAAAATACGACGTTGCGCAATATGAACGCAACGAACACGTTCGGCAGGTTGTCGAACAGCCCGCAGAACGCGAGCTGGATCTTGTTCAGCGCATCCTCCATCGCCCACCGCATCAGCGGCAGATCATCCGCGGGACGCCCGCTGTCTTCGTAGCGCTTCAATACCGCCGAAGCGAGATAAAGCCAGGAGAGGATGTCCCCCAGCCGAGCAGACAGGCGCTCGCGCCGTTTCAGCGAGCCGCCGAGCACGAACATTGCCGCGTCCGACAACAGAGCGAAAGCGCTGGAGAGGCGCGTGAGCTGTTGATAATAGCGATGCGTGTGCGGATCGCCCGGCGCACTGACGAAAAACGCCCGCGTAAGCCCCATCCACAGCGTGCGCGCGAAATTCGATTTGACGAAAGCCACGTGGCCGAAGAACGCCGCGTCAAAATCACGCAACGCCTTGCCGTGGTCCGTTTCTTTGGTTGCCGCGATTTCCTTCAGCACGTACGGATGGCCGCGTATCGCGCCCTGCCCGAATATGATCATAGAGCGCGTGAGTATGTTTGCGCCTTCGACCGTGATCGCTATCGGCACGCTCTGATAGCCGCGCGCGAGATAGTTGCTGGGCCCCATGCAGATGCCTTTGCCGCCGTGCACGTCCATCGCATCGTTCATGACGACGCGCGCGAGCTCGGTCAGGTGGTATTTCACGATCGCCGACACGACCGAGGGCTTTTCGCCGAGATCGATCGCGCCCGCCGTCATCACGCGCGCCGCTTCCATCAAATAAGTGTGGCCGCCAATGCGCGCGATCGCTTCTTCGACGCCTTCGAACTTGCCGACCGACATTTTGAACTGCGTGCGCACGCGCCCGTACGCGCCGGTCGTCAGCGCGCACAATTTCGCCATGCCGGTGCCATTGCCCGGCAGCGAAATCGAGCGCCCCGCCGCAAGGCAGTTCATCAGCATCTTCCAGCCCTGGCCGACGTAATCGACGCCGCCGATGATGTAGTCCATCGGAATAAAAACGTCTTTGCCCCAGTTCGGCCCGTTCATGAACACCGCGTTCAACGGCAAATGACGGCGCCCGATGTGCACGCCCGGCGTCTTGGTCGGAATCAGCGCGAGCGTGATACCGACGTCGTCGTGCTGACCGAGAATGTGGTCGGGATCGTAGAGACGGAACGCGAGACCAAGCAAAGTCGCAATCGGTCCCAGCGTGATATAGCGCTTCTCCCACGTGAGGCGTATGCCGAGAACGTCGGACTTCCCTTCCCATTCGCCGCGGCACACGATGCCGAAATCCGGAATTCCACCCGCATCCGAACCCGCTTCGGGGCTCGTCAACGCGAAGCACGGCATCTCCAGGCCTTTGGCGAGGCGAGGCAGATAGTAATTTTTCTGCGCATCGGTGCCGTAGTGCAGCAGCAGCTCCGCGGGCCCGAGCGAATTCGGCACCATTACCGACACCGCCGCAGTGCCGCTGCGGGTCGTGAGCTGGGTCACTACGCTGGAGTGCGCAAGCGCAGAAAAGCCCAAGCCCCCGAATTTCTTCGGGATGATCATGCCGAGGAAGCCTTTGTCCTTGATGAACTGCCAGACGTGCGGCGGCAAATCATGCAGCTCGTGCGTGATCTGCCAGTCGTTCAGCATCGCGCACACTTCCTCGAGCGGCCCGTCGACGAAGGCTTGCTCATCGGCCGTGAGTGTTGGCTTGGGATAAGCCAGCAGTTTTTTCCAGTCGGGATTGCCGCTGAACAGATCACCGTCCCACCACACGGTGCCGGCGTCGAGCGCCTCCTGCTCGGTCTGCGAAACCTGCGGCAGAATTTTGCGGAACAACGCAAGCAGCGGCGTGCCCAACACGGTGCGCCTCAACACGGTGGGCACGACCAGGACAGATACGATGATGAAGACAAACCACAGCGTCGAAATCGCCGCCGGCGACAATGGAGCGTTTGATGTAAACAGCCACAACCACACACCAATCGCGGCGACGAACAGCCACGAAGTGGCGCGATGATAGGCGAGCGATCCGCCGATTGTGAACAATGCGAGCAACCACCAAATCATGACGGCATCCTCCTGGGGCGTGTGGCGAAGTTGATTATACTGATTTGCCGCGCCGCCATAGCGCCGCATTACAAGTACCGGCCCGCCTGCCCATTGCTGATGCCGGCAATGACAGAGGCATGGCAGTACGTTGCCGACAGTACGTTGCCTTAAGGCAGCTCCTGGCGTAACGTATGAATTTATCGACAAAAATGACCGCGGCTTGAGTATTCGGTATGAACAGAAGCCTTCTCATGACGTTCAGTCGCTGCCTGTCTCTCGCACTCGCAATTTTGTTGTCTGCTTGCGCGCCCGCTTCCGTGCCAACTACAAATCTGATGGGCGCGGACCGCGACGCGCACGACTGTATCCCTTCCGCCGGTTATTCCTGGTGCCAACGCACCAATCAATGCGAACGCCCATGGGAACTGGCGGCGAAAAAAGGCTTCAAGCGGGACGCCGATGAATTCAACAAATACTGCGGCAATCCCGGGCGCTGAATTTCGAGGCAGGCAGGTAGGATCGAAAGGACCGGCGTTCGCATTGCCCCGCCGCCTCATCCGTGGCAACATGCCCGGACAAGAATCAGAAGGAGAAATAGCATGGAAATCCGGCATATGGGGCCGATCGGCGCACTCATCACCGGCGTGGACGTCAAGACCATGGACGATGCGACCTTTCGCAAAATCTACCAGACGTGGCTTGACTGCAACGTCATCGCGGTGCGCGGCCAGGAACTCGGGGTCGACGATTATCTGAAATACAGCCGGCGCTTCGGGTTCGTCTGTCCGCACCCGGCCAAGACCACGCGCCATCCCGACTATCCGGAAATCACGCTGCTCGGCGCGAACAAGTTCCGTGCCGACGGCACCCTTGACCGCGACATCTATCTGCGCGGCGCCGAAGGCTTTCACACCGACGGCTCGTACGAAGAAATTCCGTACAAAGCGACCCAACTCTACGCCATCGCCATCCCGAGCAAGGGCGGCGACACGCATTTCTCCAGCGCATACGCGGCCTACGAGCAGCTTCCGCAGCGCCTGAAAGACCGCCTCGAAGGAAGATACGGCCTGTTCAAGTACGGCGGGCGCA
The DNA here is from genome assembly GCA_945870465.1 of Bordetella parapertussis. The sequence continues at coordinate 12,787 of CAMBSS010000079.1, forward strand.
AGAAAACCAATCTCCTGCTGAATCCGGAAGACCGCGACGCGAAGCCCGCCCGCCACCAAATCATCCGCACGCATGTCGAGACCGGACGCAAGCTGCTCTATTTCGACCAGAACAAGATCCTCAGCATCGAAGGTCTTGAAGAAGCCGAGAGCACGGCCATCATCGACGAGATGACAGCTTTCATGGCGCAGCCGCCCGACCAGTACCGCCACCAGTGGCGCAGAGGCGATATCGTCATCTGGGACAATCGCTGCTCGTACCACAATGCGGCGGGCGATTACCCGCCTGAAGAAGAGCGCATCCACTGGCGCGTTTCGATCAAGGATCATGCGGATTCAAATACGGCTAGAGCATGAACCGCAAAGGACGCAAAGGACGCGAAGGAAAACCAAACACGAAAAGTTATTTTTCCATAGCAACATCGCTGCTTATCCCATCATGATTGTTGCTGTTGTTCCGCTTTCCTTTGCGTCCTTTGCGGTTAAAGATTGAGGAGTGATGTTGTACAGAATCCTAGCATGCGTTATCGCGACGCTCGCACATCTGCCCGCGTACGCGGACGCCTATCCGACGCGGCCGATCCGCTTCATCAACCCGACAGCACCCGGCGGAACTGCCGAACCGATCGCGCGGGTGATCGCGCTAAAGCTATCGGAGACTCTGGGGCAAAGCGTGGTGGTCGACAGCCGCGGCGGCGCCGGTGGCACGGTCGCCACGGCAACGGCGGCGAACGCGCCGGCCGACGGATACACGATATTGCTGGGCGTCGTGTCGCCGATGGCGATCAACGTGTCGCTGTACGGCGCCAAGCTGCCCTATGACCCGCTCAAAAGTTTTGCGCCGGTCTCGCTGATCACCAAGGTGCCGCAGGTCCTGTCCCTACACCCGTCGATACCGGCCGCCAATATCAAACAGCTGGTCGAACTCGCGAAGGACCCGCGCAGCAAGCTGAATTACGGTTCCGCCGGCAACGGCACTACCGGGCACCTCGTAGGCGAGTTGCTGAAAAAGCGCGCCGGCATCATGCTCACCCACGTTCCGTTCAAAGGCTCGGGGCCGGCATTAACCGCACTGCTGTCCAACGACGTCGGCATCATGCTCTCAGGCCCACCGGCAGTACTCGCGCTGTCCCAGGCGGGACGCCTGCGCGTGCTCGCCACATCCGGCGTCACGCGCACGCCGGTCATGCCGGATGTGCCCACGTTCATCGAGTCCGGCCTGCCTATCGAAATCACATCATGGTATTGCATGGTCGTGCCGGCCGGCACGCCGCAAGTCATCGTCAAGCAGCTTCATGCCGCGCTGGTAGACAGCCTGAAGAGCCCGCAGGTATCAGACACGCTGCTCAAGATGGGCGCGCCGCCGGAATGGTCCAGCCCCGCAGAACTGACCGTATTCCTGCGCGCGGAAATCAGGAAATTCGCGGAAGTCGTCGAAATCGCGGGCGCGAAAATCGATTGACGGTTATTACGGTTTGATGATCACCGACTGCCCGGTGTCGAGCACGACGTAAGGCAAATCGTGCTCCGCGCAAAATTCGTCCCACGCGCGGTGTGCGCCCGGAAACAGTGGGGCGCTATAGTCGTCGCAGACGATCACGCCGCCCTGCGTCAGCCTGGGATAAAAATATTCAAGGCTCGCCAGCGTCGGCGCGTACAAATCGACGTCGAGGTGCACGAAGGCCCATTTCGTATCAGGCAATTCGCCGAACGCTTCGGGTATCCATCCGGTGTGAATCGCAACACGCGGGAAATCGCGCAATGCTTCCTGGACCGCATGTATCGACGTCGCCAGCGCCCCTTCGGCGTATGCCGAGCCGCCACCCGCGCCCGCGGCGGCCGCCTGCACCTGCACATGATCTTCCGGTCCGGGACGGCTCAATCCCTGGAAACTGTCGATCAGATGCAGGTTTGCGCCGTCATAGTCCGTAACGCGTGTTTTTGCGGCGCGGCACATCACCAGCGCACTCATGCCGTTGAACACCCCGCATTCCGCGCGCGCGCCTGTGAGATCGAGCGAATACAGAAAGTAGCGCGCGAGAAAATATGAGGCGAGCGGCCGGTGTAGCGCCTTGAGCGGCGGCACGAGAGAGTCTGAATCGAGCGCGCAGGCGTCGGTAAATGCCATCAACGGCTCGGCGCCTACACGCATGTCATCGAACATGATGCGCAGATGAGTGTCACGGGGCGCGCGGTGGTGGGCCGACGCCAACCTGTATTGCTTGTCCCGCGGGAGTTCCGCGACGGTTTCGGGCGACTGCGCAGTGGCGCGGGACCATACCGATCGCAGCAAGCGCAAGATCATGTGCGTCCCGCGCGCAATCCGGGAAGCTCCGGGAATCTCAGAACTGCGCTTCCGTCAGCGCGAGCACGCTGGAAGCGCCGCCCGTCACCACACTGACCAGACCGGCGGACTGCGGCAGTATGTGTTCCGCATAGAACCGCGCCGTCACGATCTTCGCGCGGTAGAACTCCGGATCGCCGCCGCCCGCAAGTTTTCCATTGGCGACGAGCGCCGTGCGCGCCATCAGCCAGCCGCCGGCCACCGTGCCCCATAGCTTGAGGAAAGGCACGGACACTGCGGCGACTGCGTTTGGATCTTTGGGAAATGTGTCGACTATCCATTGCGTGGCGGCCGCAAGGCCATCGACCGCACGCTTGAGGCTTTCGCGCGCGGCGCTGACGTCGGCGTTTTTGCTCGCTGCAAGTTTCGCGTCGAGCTGGCGCATCTCGTCGATGATGCTGAACGCGGTCGCGCCTTTCTCGAAACCTACTTTGCGCCCAACGAGGTCGGCAGCCTGAATGCCGGTGGTGCCTTCGTATATCGTCGTGATGCGCGAATCGCGCAGGTACTGCGCAGCGCCTGTCTCCTCGATAAATCCCATACCGCCGTGGATCTGCACACCGACCGACGCGATCTCCACGCTTTGCTCAGTGCACCAGCCTTTGACAATGGGAATCAGGAAATCGACCAGCGCCTGGTTTTTGCGGCGCTCCTTGTCGTCGGGATGATGGTTCGCCTTGTCGAGCGCCGCAGATGCCGTATATGCAACCGCGCGCATCGCTTCGACCTGCGACTTCATCGTGAGCAGCATGCGCTTCACGTCGGGATGGTGGATGATGGTCACGCGGTCGCCGCTCTTTTGCCCGATCGCGCGGCCCTGCACCCGCGTCTTCGCATATTCGCGCGCGTGCTGGTAAGCGCGTTCGGCCAGCGCCACACCTTCAAGCCCCACGCCGAGCCGCGCGTGGTTCATCATGATGAACATGTATTCGAGGCCGCGGTTTTCTTCGCCGACAAGGTAACCGACAGCACCCTTGCCGTCGCCGTAAGCGAGCACGCAGGTCGGGCTCGCGTTGATGCCCATCTTGTGCTCGATAGACACGCATTTCACGTCGTTGCGGGAGCCCAGGCTGCCGTCGTCGTTGACCATGAACTTCGGCACGATGAAAAGCGAAATGCCTTTGACGCCTTCGGGCGCAGTCGGCGTACGCGCCAGCACGAGGTGGATGATGTTCTCCGCCATGTCGTGCTCGCCCCAAGTGATGTAGATCTTGGTGCCGTGGATGCGGAAATGGTCGCCTTCGGGCACCGCGCGCGTGCGCACCGCTGACAAATCCGAACCCGCCTGCGGCTCAGTGAGGTTCATCGTGCCGGTCCACTCACCGGACGTCAGCTTGTGCAGATATTTTTCTTTTTGCGCGTCGGAGCCTTTCAGCTTCAGCGCTTCGAGCACGCCGGAGGTCAGCATCGGGCACAGGCAGAACGCCATATTGGCGCTGTTCCACATTTCCTGCACCGGCATGGCGACGACGTGCGGCAGGCCCTGGCCGCCGAATTCGGTCCGGCCCGACAAGCCATTCCAGCCGCCCTCGACAAACTGGCGGTAAGCCTCTTTGAACCCCGGGGACGAGGTTACTTTGGAATCGGTGAGCTTCGCGCCGTCTTTGTCGCCGACTCGATTCAGCGGATCAAGCACGCCCGTGGCGAACTTGCCCGCTTCGTCGAGCACCGCATCGACGAGGTCGTCCGTCACCTCCGCGCAATCGGGCATCGCCGTGATATCGGCCAGCCCGACCAGGTCCTTGATCACGAACTGCATGTCCTGCAATGGAGCAACGTAGCTTGACATGTACCACCTCCGTGAACGACGAGGGAATCGAACGGCAAGCCGGGAGAGGCGAGAGGAGAGAGGAGAAAGAAGGAAAGACCCTTCGCCTCACCCCTCTCGCCTCACCCCTCTCCGCTCACAGCTGCGCTGTGAGCTCAGGCACGGCCTTGAACAAATCCTCCACCAGCCAGTAGTTCGCAATCTGGAATATCGGCGCTTCGGCGTCTTTGTTGATGGCGACGATAACCTTGCTGTCTTTCATGCCGGCGAGATGCTGGATCGCACCGGAAATACCGACCGCCACGTACAGTTCGGGGGCGACGATCTTGCCGGTCTGCCCGACCTGGTAGTCGTTCGGCACGAAGCCCGAGTCGACCGCGGCACGCGACGCGCCGACTGCCGCACCTAACTTATCGGCCAATGCTTCGAGTAACTTGAAGTTTTCGCCGTTGCCCATGCCGCGCCCGCCGGAAACGATGATGCGCGCCGCGGTCAATTCCGGCCGGCTCGACTTGGTGAGTTCGTGCCCCTTGAATTCGGACAAGCCGGTATCGGCAACCGCCGCAACGTTTTCAATCGGCGCAGCATTGGCCGCCGCACCCGCCGGGTCGAAACCCGTGATGCGCACGGTGATGACCTTGATCGGGTCCTTGGACTGCACAGTGGTGAGCACGTTGCCGGCATAGATCGGCCGCACGAAAGTGTCGGGCGACACGATGGAGCTGATGTCGGAAATCTGCTGAACGTCGAGCAACGCCGAAACGCGCGGCATGAAGTTTTTACCGAAGCCGGTGGCCGGCGCAAGGATGTGCGTGTAGTTCTTCGCGATCGACAGCACCATCGCCGCCATGTTTTCGGCGAGTGGCGCCGCGTACTGCGCAGCATCGGCGACCAACACCTTGGTGACGCCCGCGACTTTTGCTGCAGCGGCGGCGGCATCCGCGCACCCGCTGCCCGCGACCAGCACGCTGATATCGCCGCCGAGCTTGGCTGCCGCGGCGATGGTATTGGTGACACCCGTCTTCAACTGCTTGTTGTCGTGTTCTGCTATGACGAGGATAGCCATCAGATCACCTTCGCTTCGTTTTTCAGTTTGCTGACAAGTTCGGCCACGTCCGCGACCTTTACGCCCGAACCGCGCTTGGGCGGCTCTTCGGTTTTCAGAGTGGTTAACCGCGGCGTCACGTCGACGCCCAGCGCATCGGGCTTCAACACCTCAAGCGGCTTTTTCTTCGCTTTCATGATGTTCGGCAGCGTCACGTAGCGCGGCTCGTTCAGGCGCAGGTCGGCGGTGACCACCGCCGGCAGCTTGATGCAGATTTTTTCAAGCCCGCCGTCGACTTCACGCGTGATGTCGGCATGATCGCCCGCAATTTCGAGCTTGGAGATAAAGGCCGCCTGCGGCCAGCCGAGCAGTGCCGACAGCATCTGGCCGGTCTGATTGCAATCGTCGTCGATGGCCTGCTTGCCGGTGATCACGAGGCCGGGTTTTTCCTTGTCGACGATGGCCTTCAAAACCTTGGCCACCGCGAGCGGCTGCACTTCGCCCGCGACTTCTACCAGTATGCCGCGGTCGGCACCCATCGCAAGCGCCGTGCGCAGCGTTTCCGTGCTTTGCGTGATTCCGACCGCCACGACGACGATTTCCGTCACGGTGCCCGCCTCTTTCATGCGCACGGCCTGCTCCACCGCGATTTCGCAAAACGGGTTCATCGCCATTTTGACGTTCGCCGTCTCGACCCCCGTGCCGTCGGCCTTGACCCGCACCTTGATATTGGGATCGACCACGCGCTTGATAGCCACCAGAACCTTCATTACCACCCCTAGTTTGGAAATTGCGGCGTTACGCCGCGGAAAGAGCCGAATTTTACCGGATTCAGGCGTCGCGCGTAATGCGGCGCCCCGCGCCGGTCAGGCGCGCTGTTTGCGGAACAGCGCAATCAGTTCGCCGACGATGCCGCGGCGGAACGCGAGCACGCAGATCACGAAGATGAGCCCGGTCACGATCGTCACCGAATCGCCGATGGTCCTGAACCATTCGACGCCGGTTTGATTGGCCAGCAACTGGCCAAACTCGCCGATGCGGTTTTCGAGCGTCTTCACGATGAACGCCCCCACCACGGGCCCCAGCACCGTGCCCATGCCGCCCAGCAAAGTCATCAGCACGACTTCGCCTGACATATGCCAGTGCACGTCGGTCAGCGTCTCGAAACCGAGCACCAGGGTCTTGGTCGAGCCGGCGAGCCCGGACAGCGCCGCCGACAGCACGAACGCGAGCAATTTGTACTTGTCGACGTCGTAGCCCAGCGACAGCGCGCGCGGCTCGTTCTCGCGTATCGCGGTCAGCACCTGGCCGAACGGGGAATCGATGGCGCGGTGGATGATGCAGAAGCCGAGCACGAAAATCGCGAACACGAAATAATAAAGCGTCAGGTCGTTTTCCAGGTTGATAAAGCCCAGCAGATGGCCGCGCGGCACGCCCTGCAGGCCGTCTTCGCCGCCGGTGAACTTCGCCTGCAGGCAGAAAAAGTACAGCATCTGCGCCAGCGCCAGCGTAATCATCGCGAAATAAATGCCCTGCCGCCGGATCGCAAGGCTGCCGATGAGATAACCAAGCAGCGCCGCCGCCGCGGTACCGACCAGCAAACCGATTTCGGGAGGCAGCCCCCACAATTTGACCGCTACGCCCATTGCGTAACCGGCCATGCCGAGAAAGGCGGCGTGGCCGAACGAGAGCAGGCCGGTGTAGCCAATGAGGAGGTT
>CAMBSS010000080.1 GCA_945870465.1 Bordetella parapertussis
GCGGCCGCGGACAGCGCCTTGTTTTCTATGATGCGCCCCTGCTGCATCACCAGCATGTGGGAGGAATATTCATCCAGCTCGGCAAGAATATGCGACGACACGATGAGCGTCATGCCCTCCTGCTGGAGCAGCAGGAACAACTGCGCGAGATCGTGTCGCGCCTCCGGATCGAGGCCCGACGCCGGTTCGTCGAGTATCAGCAATTCGGGCTGGTGCACCAGCGCCTGGCCGATGGCGACGCGCTGGCGCTGCCCGCGCGACAGTGCGCCGCTTTTGACATCGAGCTTGTCGCCCAGCCCGAGGCGGTCGGCCGTGCGGGTCACCAGCGCGCCAATGTCCTGCTCCGGAACGCGCTGGCTGGCCGCCGCGTGATGCAGGTTCTGGCGCACGCTCAGCGTTTCATACAGACCGTAAAAATCCGAGAGATAGCCCATCTTGCGATGGGATTCGCGCGGCGCTTCCAGCACGTCGATGCCGGCCACCGTGATCGAGCCGAGCATGGGGCGTTCGAGCCCGGCGATGCAGCGCAATAAAGTGGTTTTGCCAGCGCCGTTGGGGCCGACCAGCGCCGTGACGCTGCCGCGCCCTATGCGCACCGACACGTCGTCGAGCGCGCGCACGCCCGGATACTCGAACAAAACACCGCTGACTTCAACGACGGCGGACCCCGGAGCGGGCTGCATGGGTGCATTCACGTGATTATTGTATGCCTGAGACTGGACGCCATTGTGACACTGGCGTTATCCGCCCACCCGGAACAGCCTGCGCTCGGCCTTGTGCAGCCGTTCGAACCCCGTTTTGGTGACGCGGATCATTTCGCCCACCTGCACGCCGGCAGTCTGATCCGGCGTGATCACATTAGGCTGCACAACCACCGTCATGTTTTCTTCCAGCGTCATATCCGGCAGCGGGCCCGCGGGCCGGCTCTTCGAGCCGACGATGGGTTGGAAGTAACCGCCGCCAAAGCCATGCATGAGGTCGTCGCACACGGAAAAGCCCGCGCGCTCGATTACGCCCGCGGCATCGACGATTTCCTGCATGGTGGTGCCGTGACGCACCACTTTGGTCACCGCGTCGAAAGCGGCTTCGGCGGTGTCATATAAATCGCGGAACAAAGGCGTGGGGTCTGCAGCCACCGTCATGGTGCGCAAGACCTGGCCTGCATAATCCCACCAGAACGCGGACAACTCGCAGAAAATCACGTCGCCCTGCGCGACCTTGTTCGGTGAGTGATGTTGCGGTGGCACGAAGATGTGCGGCTTTGCCATCGAGGTGCGGCCGACGTAATGAATCATGGTCGTGCCGCCGTGCCCCACCCACGCGCGCTCTATCATATTACCGAGCTCGCGCTCCGTCATGCCGATCTGCGTGCCATTGACCAGAGCCGCAAGCCCCGCGTCCGACAACGCCGCGCCTATCCTCAGCCAGTCGATTTCCTCTTCGGACTTGATGGTGCGCAGTCTGATGTAATCGGCATCGAGGCCGACCACCTCGAACTGCTCTTCGAGCAGGCGCCATTTCGACACCACCAGCGGGCCCATCACGCCGATGCGTTTCGCGCCGCGGCGCTTCAATCCCGCGACGGTTTTACGGATGCCCTGGTGCTCGCCCCATTGCACGTCGACGTCGCGCGCGATTTTCTTGCCGAGCGGAAAGTGGTTGTACCACTCCATGAACATGGTCATTTTCACGCCGGGCTTGAAGACCACGTAGGCTTCGACCGTGCCTGGCCACGCAGTCACCCACTGCGGCGCATTGCCGACGCGATGATCGGTCACCACCAGCAGGTGATCGACGCCGGCCTTTTCCATGACTTCGCCGAGCAATTTGTGCCGGCGCGCGTACTCCGCGTCGGAGAACCGCGGGTATTCCTGCGCCATGATGGTCGCGAGGCGCGGCTCGAGGTTTAAAACACTTGCTGCGTCTGCTGCCATAGTCGGGCTATTTGTTTTCTTCGAACCACGGATAAGCGCTGGTGACGCCGGCGGGGCCGGTCGGCTGCGCGGGGCGCACCCATGATGGGTTCAACTGCGCGAGTGAGGTGACTCCCATCAACCCCATTGCCGTGCGGATCTCAACGTCCATCAACTCGAGCATGCGCTTGACGCCCGCTTCGCCGCCCGCTGCGAGCGACCAGCCCAGCAATTTGCCCAAGCCGACGGCACGCGCGCCCAGCGCAATGGCCTTGATGACGTCGGTGCCACGCTGCACGCCGCCGTCCCACAGAATTTCGGCGCGGCCATCGACCGCCGCGACGACTTCAGGCAGCACTTCGATGGTGGCCTGCGCGTGGTCGAGCTGGCGACCACCGTGGTTGGAGACGTAAACCACGTCTGCACCGTGTTCGACCGAGAGCTTTGCATCTTCGGCGGTGGCGACCCCCTTGACGATGAGCGGCAGCCCGATGCGCTGTTTCATCCACACGAGGTCTTTCCACTGCAGTCCCATCTGGAACGAGGGGTCGCCGAAACCTTCGCGCACGGCCGCGCGGCTGATGATGTCGCGTTCGCGGCGGCCGTAATAATTACGGTCCACGCAGACGCACAACGCGCGATAGCCGGCGGCTTTCACGCGGTCGAGTATGTCCTCCACCCATTTGCGGTCCGCCCGCACATAGAGCTGGAATATGAGCGGTTCCTGCACCGATGCAGCGGCGGCTTCGAAGCCGGGCTTGGCAGCGGTGCTGATGAATGCCGCAGCGCCGTGAGCAACTGCCGCGCGCGCGACCGGAATCGCGCCCTGCTCGGGATTGATGAAACCCACCAATCCGCCCACCGGCGCCAGAAACACCGGGCTTTGCAGCTTCTTGCCCAGCAATGTCGTCGTGATGTCGATGTTGCGCACGTCGACCAGCACGCGCTGGCGCAGCGCCAGGCTGTCCAGCGCCAGCCGGTTACGCTTAAGGGTTGTCTCTGAATCGGCGCCGCCGGTCAGATGGTTCCACAGGTCCTGCGAAAGGTTTCGCCGCGCGGCAGCGATGATTTCCTGCAACGACAGAAATTCCGGAGCCGCAGGTGCTGCCGGTGCGCGTGCACGCGCGCGCCGCTTGACCGGATGCGCGCGCACGTGCGCGTTGCGCGTGGACTTGCGGGGCGGACGTTTCAGCTTGGCCATTGCCTCAGGACAACCCGTCGCTGATGGTCTGATTTTCGGATTTTAGTTCGATTCCAGACGCCTTGGCCTGCAGCAGCAGCAACTGCGAGAAATCCTGGTCGTAACCGTGGCCGATCATCGTCTGCACGAGGTCGCGCGTGATCGCGGTGGTCGGCATCGGCACGCCGTACGTTTTGCCTGCGCTCAAACCGAGGTCGATGTCTTTTCTCAAAAGTTCGGGCGTAAACGTCACATGAAAATCAAGATTGGACAATGCCGGCGTTTTGTAACGCGTGAACATCGAACCCATCACGCTCTTGTTGAGAAAATCGAGAAACGCATGGCGCTGCATGCCGGCCTTCTCGGCGAGCACCGTGATTTCGCACAGGTTCTGTATCACCACGCCGAGCATGACGTTGTGGCAGATCTTGGCGATGCGCGAGAGTTCGCCCTCACCGACATAGCTCACGCCCTGCCCTATCGCTTCGAGGTACGGCGCAACCGCATCGAATGCGTCCTTCGGTCCCGAAGCGACTACCGTCAGCTTGCCGGCTTTGATTACCTTGGCGTTGCCCGATACCGGCGCGGCGAGAAACTTCACGCCTTCCTTGGCGAGCTTCTCGCGGATTTCCGCCGATTCTTCGAGAGAAATCGACGTGCTGTCGACGACGATTTTCGGCTTCTTGCCTTTCGACATGACGCCATTCGCGCCGAACAGCACTTCCTTCACGTCCTTGCCGGTCGACACCATGGTGAACACGATGTCGCACGCCGCGAGATCGGGCAGCGTATCGACGACCTTCGCGCCGTACTGGGCGAGCGGTTCGGCCTTGGATTTGGTGCGGTTCCATACCGCGATATCGCAGCCGCCCTGCGCCAGCCGCTGCGCCATCGCGTAGCCCATGCGGCCGATGCCGATCCAGCCGAGCTTGTGTTGTTTCATGTTTGCAGTTGCCACTTTATTTCCTTCCTAGTTCAAAAAAGCGTCACCGCAAAAGCGCGAAGGCGCCAAGGTTTCGCCAAGACAACCATCTTTTCGCTTCGTTGTCTTACTTTGTATTTCTTTTGCGCCTTCGCGCCTTTGCGGCGGATGTTTACGCATTCAGCGCCTGCGTCCAGTCGGTGGTTTCGAGGATGGTCTTCATTTCACGCAGGAAGGCCGCCGAGTACGCGCCGTCCACCGCACGGTGATCAAACGATTGCGCCAGCACCCCTACCGGGCGTATCGCAATGCTGTCGCCCGCTTCGCTTTCAATTACCACCGGCCTCTTCTTCACGCCGTCGGTCGACAGGATCGCGACCTGTGGCTGGTTGATGATGGGCGCGGTGATCAGCGTGCCGTACACGCCGGAATTCGACAGCGTGTAAGTGCCGCCGCTCAATTCGTCGGGCTTCAGGCGGTTGCCGCGCGCGCGCTGCGCGACGTCGTTGATGGCGCGCGCGAGCTGCGGCAACGACTTATCCTGTGCATTGGTGACGACGGGCACGATCAAGCCGTCGAAATTCAGGTCGACGGCAATGCCGAGATTAACAGCCTTGTGCAATACGAGATCACTGCCGTCGAGGCTCGCGTTGAGCAGCGGGAATTTCGCCAGCGCCTTGCATACGGCATATGCGATGAACGGCAGATAGGTCAGCGAGAATCCATCGCGCGCCTTCCATGCCGCGCCGGCCGCCGTCCGCGCCTGGTCCACGCGGAAAAAATCGGCCTCGATCGCCTGCAGCACGTGCGGCACCGTTGCCCATGATTTCGCAAGGTGTTCGCCCGTGCGTTTGCGTATGCTGTTGAGCGGCTTGCGAGCCGCATCCACCGCTAGCGGGGCGGGGGCCTGCGTCCCCGTCGTTTCCTGACCGCGAGTGCCGCGCTGCGCGAGATAGCCATGCACGTCTTCGCGCGTTATGCGCCCGTCGCGGCCGCTGCCTGTGATTTCCACCGGGTTGAGCTGGTGCTCGGCAATCAACCGGCGCACCACCGGCGACAAGCGGTCCCCTGCCGCGGCGGGAGTAAAGCGCGGCTCAGGTGACGCCGCCGCCGTCGACACGGCTGGCGCAGCTGCAGCGGGAACGGCAGTCTCGCGCGCCGCAGGGGCCGTTTTTGCGCCAGCTTCTTCGATCACCGCCAGCGGCGCGCCGACTTTCGCAGTCACGCCTTCCTGCACAAGTATTGCGGCGATGACGCCGCTGACCGGCGCCGGTATCTCGGTGCTGACCTTGTCGGTCTCGACGTCGAACAGCGTTTCATCGGCCTTGACCGCATCGCCGACTTTTTTGTACCACTTGGTGACCACACCTTCGGCGACCGTTTCGCCGAGCTGCGGCATGATGACGTCCATCTATCAAGCCCTCAATTCAAAACAATTTACCGCGAAGGATTCTTTTTGATACCCCCTTGAGGGGTACGCCAAGGACGCGAAGGAAAAATAAAAGGCAAAGGCGAAATACATATTATTTCGAACGCCTCGGCGCAACAACCATGCACCCGCGCAATTTGTACTGCCTTCCTTTGCGTCCTTCGCGTCCTTTGCGGTTCAAGATTTAAGCTCTTTGCAGTCCAACTTCAGTCAATCTTGGCACGGATTTCGCGCACGATGCGCTCGACCGACGGAATGGTGTTGTCTTCGAGCAGATCGGCCGACGGCAGCGGCACATGCGGCGTGGTGATGCGCATGATGGGGCCGTCCAAGTCCCAGAAACATTCGTCGGCAACGATGGATGCTATTTCGGCACCCCAGCCGCACAGACGCGGGTTTTCCTCGACCGTGACAAGGCGGCCGGTCCTGACGACTTCAGCCAATATGGTTTGCGTATCGAGCGGCACCAGCGAGCGCACGTCGACCACCGTGCAGGAGATGCCGTGCTCCTTTTCGAGGATCGCGGCCGCATCCAGCGACTTGTGCACCATCGATGCCAGCGCGACTATCGTGCAGTCTTTGCCGCGGCGCAGCACCTTGGCCTTGCCAAGCTCGTCGACGTATTCGCCATCGGGCACCTCGCCTTTCATCGAATAAAGCGACTTCTGCTCGAAAAACAATACCGGGTCGGGATCGCGTATCGCTGCCGCGAGCAGGCCTTTGACATCGGCGGGAAACGCCGGCGCCACCACCTTGATGCCGGGAATCATCATCGCCCAGTTCTCGACCGCCTGCGAATGCTGCGCGCCGAAGCGCGAACCCGAGCCGTTCGCCGTGCGTATCACCAGCGGCAGGGATATCTGCCCGTTGGTCATGTAACGCGATTTCGCGATCTCGTTGGCCACGATGTCCCAGCACACCGCGAGGAAATCCGAAAACATGATTTCAGCAATCGGCCGCAGGCCCGTCATCGCCGCGCCCATCGCCGCGCCCAATATCGCCTGCTCCGAAATCGGGCAATCGCGCACGCGCTTGGGCCCGAATTTCTCCAGCAGACCGACCGTCGCCTTGAATACGCCGCCCGCCGCTGCGACGTCTTCGCCGAGAAACACGACGCGTTCGTCGCGCGCCATTTCCTGCGCTATGCCGGCGGCGACCGCTTCGCGATAAGTCAGTTCCGCCATGCTGCGCCCCCGTCGGCCCACACGTTCTTTTCGATATCTTCGATCAACGGCAGCGGCGACGCCTTCGCCGTTGCCGTTGCCGCATCCACCTTGCCCATCGCAGCTGCTTCCATATCTTTCAGGGTTGGTTCGTTGAAACCGTTTTGCAGCAGGCGCTCGCGGTAAGTGACGACCGGGTCGCGCAGCAGCCATTTTTCGAGTTCGCCCTCAGGCCGGTACTTGGCGGGATCGGCGCGCGAATGGCCGCTGTGGCGATAGGTCATCGCTTCGATCAGCGAGGGTCCGCCGCCCGCCCGCGCCTTTGCCAGCGCTTCGGATGCAATCTGGTACACCGCGTCGGCGTCATTGCCATCCACGATGATGGATGGCAGGCCGTAGGCGGACGCGCGATCGGCGGCGGGATGCTCGACCGCTGTCACGTCGGCAATCGGCGTGTATTCCATATAGAGATTGTTCTCGCAGACGAAAATCACCGGCAATTTCCACACTGCCGAGAAATTGAGCGCTTCGTGAAACGCGCCGATGTTGGTGGTGCCGTCGCCGAAAAAACACACCGCGACCTGCTCGGTGCCGCGATACTGCGCCGACCATGCAGCGCCAGCCGCCACCGGCAAGTGCGCGCCGATAATTGCATACGATCCCATCACGCCTTTGGCCACGTCGGTCAGGTGCATGGAGCCGCCTTTGCCGCCGAGCAACCCGCACTGGCGGCCCATCAACTCACCCAACACGCCTTCCATCGACGCGCCGCGCGCCAGCGTATGCGCGTGGCCGCGATAAGTGCAGAACGTCCAGTCGTCGGGACGCATGGCGACGCCGAAGGCCGCCGCGATAGCTTCCTGCCCCAGAGACAAATGGCTGGTGCCCTTGATCAGGTTCTGCAGGAACAAGTCATACGCGCGCTTTTCACAATAGCGCAGTTCGAGCTGCAGGCGATAAAGCTCGCTGCGCGTCTCGCGGCCGATATCGGGCGCGGACGGCAGCGACTTCTTGTTTTTTGCTGATGTACTCATGTGTCCTCTTGAAAAGGAGAGACGCCGGGCGAGAGACGATAGACGGGAAGCCGCAGTGCCGCTTGGCTGTTTCCGCCTCTCGTCTCTCGCCTCTCGTCTCTCGTCTCTCGTCTATCGTCTATCGTCTCTCGTCTATCGTCTCTCGTCTATCCTAGTACTTGTTTGCTATCGGCAGTTCCTGCGCCGGGAACAGCGTGATGATCTTGGCGCCGTTGGGCGTCAGCACCACTTCTTCTTCGATGCGCGCCGCGGACACGCCGTCCGTCGCCGGGCAGAACGTTTCCACCGCGAACACCATACCGGCCTTCAGTTCGTAGGGGTCTTTCAAGGAATTCAACCGCGATACCAGTGGCCGCTCGTGCAGACCCAGTCCCAGGCCGTGACAAAAGTTGAGCCCGAACGCGGACATCTCGGTCTCAAATCCGATTTCAGTCGATTTCGGGAACATCTTCGCGACTTTGTCGGTGCTGACACCCGGCTTCAGCATGCTGATGGCGCCGTCCATCCACTGCCGCGCTTTTTTGTAGGCGTCGTGCTGCGCCTTGGTCGCGCTGCCGACGGTGAACGTGCGGTAGTAGCAGGTCTTGTAGCCCATGTACGACTGGATGATATCGAAGTAGGCCTGGTCGCCGGGACGGATCATGCGATCGGTGAAATTGTGCGGATGCGGGCTGCAGCGCTCGCCTGCAATAGCGTTGATCGCTTCGACGCAGTCGGAGCCCATTTCATACAACCGCTTGGTCGCCATCGCGACGATTTCGTTCTCGCGGACGCCCGGCTTCAGCGCCTCAAAAATATCCTGGTAGACGCCGTCACCCATCGCCGCTGCCATGTTAAGCAAGGTGATTTCGTCGTTGCTCTTGATTTCGCGCGCTTCCAGCATGACCTGCTGGCCGTCCTGCACCTTGATACCGAGCTTCTGCAGCGCGAACAGGAACGGCGGCTCGACGACGTCGATACCGAGCGGCATGTCGGCGACGCCCTCCTGCACCAGGATGTCGTAGATTTCCTTCGCCGCCTCTTCAAAGAGGCCGACGCGCGGATTGATCGCGCCGCGCAAACCCACGTTGCCGGCGAGACAGTGATTGGTCGGCAGCCATGGCGCATACAATTTGTGGTGGCGCGCGGCCGAACCGAAATCCCATACCCAGGGCTCGCCGTTGCCGGTGAGCAAAGTCCAGCGCGTCAGTTTGTCGCGCGCCCACTCGCCGATCACCGTGCTCGAGATGTAGCGCATGTTGTACTGGTCGAACACCAGCAGCGCGCCGAGCTTCGACTTCGCCAGCGCATTGCGCGTGCGCGCCAGCCGGTATTCGTGCAGCCGGCGGAAATCGACTCTTTCCTCGAAATCAACCTGCATGCGGCCCGGCGCCTGCAGCGGGCGGTCCCAGCGGTGGCCGGGATCCGCGGGATCATACAACCCGTCCGGGGCGCTGCTCACACCCTTCTTCCGATTGATGCCATCCGCTTTGACTACGGCAGGCTCTACCTTCTTGTGCTTACGCGCCATGTAACTTGCTCCGAGAATTCAAACCGAATGATATCTGCGCCGTGCGCAAATAGCCACGCAAGCACGCTGTGCGCGGCAGCCGGCCGCATACCGGGAAAGCCGGACCCCATCAATCCGCCTTGATGCCCGCGTCCTTGATGACCTTGGTCCATTTGACGAGTTCGGACTTGACGAAAGCGCGCAACTCGTCGGGGGTCGATGGCGCCACCTCGGCGCCCTGCTTGAGTATCGCGTCCTTGATTTCGGGCTGGCGCAGGATCTCGCCTATTGTCTGGTTGAGTTTCATGACTATCGGCTGCGGCGTATGCGCGGGCGCAAAGAGGCCAAACCACAGCAGGGCCTCCATGCCCGGGATGCCGGCCTCGGTTGCGCTGGGGATGTCCGGCGCGCCGGGAAACCGCGCCCGACTCGACACCGCGAGCGCTTTGACCCGGCCCGAGCGGATTTGCGTGTGCGCCGTGATGGGCGACAGGAAAGACAACTGGGTTTCGTTGCCGAGCAGCGCGATCAGGGCCTGGCCCGCGCTTTTATACGGCACATGGACGAGCTTGACGCCGGCCACCTGGTTGAAAAGTTCGCCCGTCAAATGGCTGATGGTGCCGTTGCCCGCCGATGCGTAATTCAGATTGCCCTGCTGCTTCGCGTAGGCAATCAGTTCCTGCGCGGTGCTCACAGGAACCGACGGATGGACCACCAGCACCGTAACGCCGGTAGTCACGCGCGTAATGGGCGCGAAATCCCTGATCGGGTCGTACGGCAGGTCCTTGTAAAGTGAAACCGCGCTGACATGGGTGCCGGCATGGCCCATCACCAGCGTGTAGCCGTCAGGCGCGGCCTTGGCGACGACGTCGGAAGATATCGTGCCGCCCGCGCCGGAGCGGTTATCGACCACCACCGCCTGCCCCCAGCGCTCGGTCAGCTTCTGGCCCAGAAACCGCGACAGATAGTCCGCCGTGCTGCCCGCGCCCTGCCCCATGATGCGGATCGGCTTGCTTGGATAGGTCGCGGCGGACTCCGCTGCGACCGCCGGCAGCGCCGCTGCCATTGCCATTGCCAATACGAATACTACGGTTGCCGATGTACTTTTCATCGTTCGTCCTTGTTCAGGCTTTCGGCAGCCCGAACTGCTGCGTGAGCCAGTCGGCGATCTGCGTTTGATACATATAGCGGCGGTTGTTCACCACGTGGTTGCCGCCCTTGACGATGTTGAGTATCGTCGGCCCGGAAGCTTCGGCAGCGATGCGCTCCGCGTTGTGCGGCGGCGTCAGATGGTCGAGCTCGCCGCCCACCACGTACAGCGGGCAGGTAATGTTCTTCGCCGAATCTTGCAGCGTCAGTGTCTGCGCGACCGCGCGCGCCTCTTCCATCGTTTTGCTGTGGCTGCGGACCTTGAATGCCTCGCGCGACAATTCATTGCGCGCGTCGAAGACTTCGACCCAGCTATAAGGACCGGACAGCGACACGCACGCTTTCAGCCGCTTCTCGAAGGCCGCGGCGCGCGCTGCGTAATAACCGCCGAGCGACACGCCCATCACGGCGATGCGCGAGGCATCGAGATCGGGGCGCGATTCGATGAAATCGACCACCGCCTTGACCGGCACCTCGTAGTCGCCGCGTATCGGCATCGTGTACTCCGCCTCGCCTTGGCCGGGACCATCGAACGACAGGGTCGCCATGCCGCGCGCCAGCAGCAGGCTTTCGTAGACGTCCATCTCTTCCTTCGTCGAATCGAGCCCGACACAGATGATGACGACAGGCGGCCTTGCAACACCCGCGGGCTTGCGCAATATGCCCGCCATGGTCGCGCCTTGATAAGGAATGGCGACGCGCTCGCCCGGCGGGTCGAGATGGGGCAACGCAAGGTCGCGGCACTCCACGGTCTTCTTGTGCGCTGCCTTCATTTGATCGA
Source organism: Bordetella parapertussis (assembly GCA_945870465.1). Next base: position 11,061 of record CAMBSS010000080.1, read on the forward strand.
GATCATGCACGAACATGAATTTGCCGAAGTGGTAACAAAGCGCTGCGCGCGTAAGATGACCCGCCGCACTGATGTTATAGCCGTCGGCCAGCGCCTTGCGCCCCAACTCTTCGTGCACCGCAGCGCGCGCCGACCACGCCGCGCACCATTCGTCCCAATGCGAAAGGCCGCCCGTTACCTCTTCAAAATCGGCGAGCGGCACGCCACTCGCGACGAACCGCGGCGCCCATGCGCGCAACGCGATTTCTATGCGTTTGTCTATTGCTCTAGCTGCATTAACCATTGAACCTCAAACTTTTTGCAACCGCCGATGAACGCAGATGAACGCAGATAAAAAACATACGGTACGATATCCAAATTCTGCGCCGGCACCAAACTGTGCGCGCGAGACTGATTTCATTTTTCGTTGTATCGGCGTTATCGGCGTTTATCGGCGGTTGCCTTGCTTTAATCAGCCCGTGCGCCCGAAGCCTTTACGACCTTGGCGAGCCGCTCGACCTCGTTCTTGATAAAAGCGTCGAACTCCTGCGTCGTCATCGGATGCGGCGTCGCCCCCTGCGTGAGCAGGCGCTCTTTGATGTCCGGCATACCGAGTATGCGGACAACCTCGCGGTTCAATTTGTCCTTGATGTCCTTCGGCAGCTTGCCCGGCCCGAGCAAGCCCGTCCACAAATTGAATTCGAAGCCCGGGATGCCGACTTCCGATGCGCTCGGCAGATCGGGCAGCACCGGCGAACGGTCCTTTGTCGAAACGGCGAGCGCCGTGATCTTGCCGCCTTTTACCAGCGTGACCGCGCCGGTGATCGGCGAGAAGAAGAACTGCACGCTGCCGCCCATCACGTTGGTCAGCGCCTCCGGGGTGCCCTTGAACGGCACGTGCACGATGTTGATGCCGGTGGCGAGCTTGAACTGCTCCGCGTTCATGTGCGCGCCGCTGCCGATGCCGGCCGATGCGTAGTTGATCTGCCCGGGTTTCGACTTGGCGAGATCGACCAGGTCCTTGACGGTCTTCAAACCCAGCGCGGGCGTCACGACCAGCGCCGTTGGCACGTCGGCGACAAGCGTAATGCCGGCAAAGTCCCGTACCGTGTCGTACGGCAGCTTGCTGTAGAGCGACGCGTTGACCGCGTGCCCGACCGACACCAGCATCAGCGTATACCCGTCCGGCGCCGCGTTGAGCAGCATCTCGGAGGCGACGACACCGCCCGCGCTCGGCCGGTTATCGACGACGACCGTCTGGCCCCAGCTTTCCGTCAGCTTCTGGCCCAGCATGCGCGCGACAAAATCGGTCACGCTGCCGGCCGAGAACGGCACCAGCATGCGGATCGGTTTCACCGGAAATTTTTCTTCCGCGCCCGCTGCGCCCGTGGCGAGCAGCAACGCGACCGCCAGTAACTTCAGTCCGTTTTTCATCAACATGGGTTTCTCCTCGTTATCGTTTTATTGCGTCGAGATGCCGGCGTCTTTCACCAGCTTCTGGTACTTGACGAATTCCGCGCGCATCAACTGCTGAAACTCTTCTGGCGTGCCGTAAGCAGGCGTCGCGCCCTGCCGCAGGAATCTTTCCGCCATCTCCGGCGACTTCAGGATGTTCACGATATCGCGGTTAAGCTGCGCGATGATGCCGCGCGGCGTACGCGCCGGTGCGACCACGCCGAACCAGCTCTCGCTCTGATATCCGGGCAACCCGGATTCCGCGATGGTCGGCACGTCAGGCAGCGATGGCGTGCGTTTGGCTGTGCCGACTGCGAGCGGACGCAGCTTGCCGTCTTTCAGCATCGGCATCACCGCCGGTAGCGGGAAAACATACATTTGCACGCGGCCCGCCAGCATTTCGGAAAAAACGTCGGACAGCAGCTTGAACGGAATATGCACAATGTCGATACCGGCCGCCGGCGGGAACGGCACCACCATGCGCACGGGTTTGCCCGGAAAGTTCTCTGCGCCAACTACAGCGCTTGCAAACCAGCTGCAAACGCAGACCAGCAATACGGGCAGATTACGCATGGCTCACTCCTCCTGCATCATTGTATGTCGCGACGGGGACAAGCACGCGGAAATACATGCCGGCAGGCCCACTATGCCCTTGCCAGCCCCAATTGCCGCGCCATCCAGTCGGCCGACTGCGGACGGTACTTGTAGCCCCGGTTGTTGGCGACATGATTGCCGTCCTCGATCATCACGAGTTCGACTTCGCCGCGCGCTTCGCGTGCCACCCGTTCGGCATCCTGCCACGGCACCACGCGGTCGAGCTTGCCGGTGACAAGATACAGCGGGCAGGTGATTTTATCGGCAACGCCTTTGAGGCTCAGCGTGGCGGCGACTTTGCGTGCTTCGTCCTGCGTCTTGCAATGCGCGCGCGCGCGAAACGTTTCGCGCGTGAGTTCCGGCAGTCCGTCCCACGCCGCACCCATGTCGTACGGCCCCGACAAAGCGATGCACGCCTTGACACGTTTTTCGAACGCCGCCGCGCGTGGCGCGTAATAACCGCCGAGGCTCACGCCCCACAGACCGATGCGGCCCGCATCGACGTCCTGGCGTTGCTCTACCCAGTCGATCACTGCTTTCACCGCGAATTCGTAATCGCCGCGGATCGGAATATCGTATTCACTTTCGCCCTGCCCCGGCCCGTCGAACGACAGGGTGGCGAGTCCGCGCGCGAGAAACAGCGATTCGTAATTGTCCATCTCCTCCTTGGCCGAATCGAGTCCCATGCACATCACCACGATGGGCGGACGCGCCACACCCTGCGGCCGGCGCAATACGCCTGCGAATGTTTTGCCCTGAAACGGAATGCTCACGTATTCGCCGGCGGGCTGCAGAAACGGCAGTGCGAGCTTGCGGCATTCGACCGCTTTCATATGCGCCGCGCGCATTTGCTTCAGATCGGCCACGAATACGAATTTGGCGAAGTGATAGCACGCCGCGGCAGTGGTCAGATGCTGGCCTGCCGACAGCTTGAAACCCTCGGCAAGCACCTTGCGGCCTATTTCCTCGTGCACTGCGGCACGTGCACTCCATGCGCTGCACCAGTCCGCCCAGTGCGATATCCCGGCGGTCACTTCCTGAAAATCCGTCAGCGGCACACCGTTCGCGACAAAACGCGGCGCCCAATGATGGATGGCGGACGCGACGAGCGCGTCGTGCTGAATCGTTTTGGCTTCAGTCATGGGATCGGGTATCGGCGCGCTTTTTCAAGGTAGGACAAATCCAGATATTTTTCCGGCGCGCCCGGGCCGCCTTTCAGCCCTTCGGACTCCCAGACGACGCCTATCACCTGCCTGAGTCCGTCCGGCGTGATCGACGGCAGCGGATGCGCGGCAATCTGGTCGTACGCCCTCAGTGCGGTCGCGCGGTCGATATTGAGCCGCGCCGGCAGCAAGAGAATCGCAGCCTCCTTGTTCGCGGCGTCTTTCAACCACGCATAGGCGACATGGAACGCCCTTATGTACGCAATCAACGCCTGGCTGTTCTGCTGCGCCCACGAGCGGCGCGCCGCGGCGATCGAACCCGGATAAGTCGGAAAATATTCGCCGGTCGTGCCCAGGCTGTTGAATCCTGCCGCAAGCAGGTTGCGGTCGAACGGCGGGTTCAGCAGGCTGGCAACCGCCGGCCCGGACTTCAGCGCGTCGAAACGCTCCTGCGAGCCGCCAATTTCGCGGAACGTGTAGTCGCCTTCTTTAAGGCCTTTGTCGGCCAGCAGCTTGCGCAGCAGCAAAGCATAGCCGGTGCGCGCGCCGTCAACTGCAATGTCCTTGCCGCGCAGGTCGGCAAACGACTTGATGGCCGGTGCCGCGACCAGCGTAAGCTCAGGCGCCAGCGCCTGCGCCATGAAGATGAACAGATCGGACCCGTGCTCGACGCCGCGCACGACGTGATCGGACTGCTGAAATCCGATGTCGTATTCGCCCCGCGTCAGTTTCTCGAGCTGCTGGGTGGACGAACCGGTGACCGTGACTTCGACGTTGACGCCTTCACGCTCGAACAGGCGATGCGCCTGCGCGATATAGATGGGCCACGAGTAGACGCCCTCGGAAATCACCGCGAACTTCAAAGTTGGAAACGTCATGCCGTCGCCCCAGTGCCAGGCGCGCGCTCATCGTCGCGCAGGCTCAACGGCCCCGGTCCCATGCCGAAAAGATGCAGCAAGGCGCCCATGATGGCTACGTTTTTCATAAAATGCGTGGCCTGATTGAAAACCTGCGCGGGTTGCGCCGCCCAGAAATCGTGGTAAAGAAAAGTCACCGGGATCAGCCACACAAACAACACCGCTGCCGCCCAGCGTGCATGCCAGCCCAGCAATATCATCAATGCGCCGGCCACTACGAGTACGATGGTCACTGCCAGCAGCACCTCCGGCAAGGGAATGCCTTGGGCCGCCATCCCGCGCGCATTACCCGCGAAATCGGCGAGCTTGTGCCAGCCCGACTGGAAAAACAACAAGCTCAGCAATACACGTCCGGCGAGCGGCGCATAGCGCGCAGCATGTTTACATGCGTTCATATGGGCCTCCGGGTGAGCGGTGCGCGCACAGTGTCATGGATAGGGAAACAGCGGCTTGCCGGTGGTATACAGGTGATACAGCGCTTCGAGAAACACGTCAATGCGGTCGTAATTGCGCCGGTCCGCGAACTGCGGGAAGCGCAGATTTTTCACAATGTCTTCCCGGCTCATACCTGCCGCGATCGCCGCCTTGACCCCGGCCTGCACGTCCGTCAGCAATTTTGCCTCGTCCAGCACGTCCTCCCGCTTGCCGACGTCGCCATGACCGGGCAGAAACATGTCGACGTTTTCCATGTCCGCGATTTTTTTCAGCATTGCTATCCAGCCGTCCATCGACGGCGTAAACGACATGTTCGACCAGTTGTTGTTGGCGAACGGGCCACCGACGTAGAGGGCGCGCGCGTGCGGAAAATAAACCAGCGTGTCGCCGGGATTCTGTCCGGGGCCCAGGTACATGACCTCGACAACGCGGCCGCCGAGTTTTATCGTCATGCGCGAATCGAACGTTACGTCGGGCAATACGGTTTTCACTTCGGCCGGATCGAGATTGAGCGATTTGAAAAACGCGAGGCGGCGCTTGAACTCAAGCTGCTCGTTCTTGACCATACCGGCGACGACATCGCGGTGCGCAACTATGGTGGCGCCGGCCGCCTTGAACGCCGGATTGCCGTAGAAATGGTCGCCGTGCGCGTGGGTGTTGATCACCCACCTGACCGGCTTGTCGGTGATCCTGCGGATGCGCTCGATCAGATCGCGGCCGTGCGCCGGATGCTGGCGCGTATCGATCACCAGCACGCCCTCGTCCGTCACCAGGAAAGCAGAATTTGACGACAGGTCGTCGTAGAGAAAATACAGGTCCGGCGCGACCTGTTTCAGCTGGGTCGGCAAGCCCTGCCGCATGCGGAAATTGTCGAATTTATCGGTCGGCTCGGCCGCCGCCGCGGGACATGCAAATGCAACCAGCGCCGCGCACGCCAAAAAGAACCTGGCTGACAACCACGTTACGCGCATCGCCCATTTCCTCCTGAAGCCGACAGCATAGAGCGGCGATGCTAGAAAACAATCACGCGACTGTCAATCGAAAAAGCATCGAAAAAGCATCCACAGATTCTGTGGATAAGGTTGTGCAAAACCACTGTTTGAATCCCGCTTACGCTGATTGCGTATGAGCCCTGAACAGATTGCGTATTTTTTGGGCAGCCCGGCATCAGCGCATTTTATTTCAGCACGCGCAGCAGATTGTTGAAGTCATCGGTCCAGACGCGAAAACCCGGCGGTCGCGAAATTTCCGTCGCCACGCTGCGGATGGGCTCGGCTTCAAGCAATTTTTTATTGGAAGTCACGATGACCTGGTCGGTGCTGGCGGTCCAGTAATCCGGGCCTTCCCCGCTGCCGGCGGAATCGGACACCAGCACCGCAGCCATGCCGAACTCCTTGGCGAGGCTGGCGACGATGGGCGCGATATTGATGAAACGGTTGGTCGCCTGGAACACCAGCACCCCGCCCGGCTTGAGGTGCCGCAGGTAGATTTCCATCGCCTGGCGCGTCAAAAGGTGCATCGGGATCGAATCGCCGGAGAAGGCGTCCATCTCCAGCACGTCGAACTGCTGGTTGGGTTCACGCTCGAGGCTCAGGCGGCCGTCGCCCAGCACCACTTCGATTTTGGCGGGCGTATCGGCCATGAACGTAAATTCACGCTTCGCGACGTCGACGACCTGGGGATTGATTTCGTAGAGCCGGAAGGTGTCTTCCTTGCGCGCGTAGGCGATGATGGAGCCCGCGCCGAGGCCGATGACGCCCACCTTGCGCGGCGTGTCGGGCAAGCTCGCAAACATGCGGCCATAGCCGCTGGTGGTGCCGAAATAACTGCTCGGCCGCATGCGGTATTGCGGGTCCATCAGCTGGCCGCCGTGGATGATGCCGCCGTGCACGAGCGCGCGGAACGCCACCGGTTCTTTTGTGTCCTGGGTTTTGAGCACACTGTAGAAATTGCGCATCATCAGCCGTGAGTTGCTGATCTGGTAGTCGACCGCCTTGCCCGCGCCATAAGCGGTGCCGGCGACCACGCCGGCTGACACCAGCATTGCCCACCACGCCATGTGATACGTGCGGTAGAACAGCAGCAGCGCGCACGCGATCAGCCCGATCGCCAACTCAAAGTAGCCGGGCAGCACGTACGGCGCCACCAGCCCGACCAGCAGCCCGCCGATCGCGCCGCCGAGGGACAGCATCAGGTAGTAGCGCGTGAGATAGCGCGGCGCAGGTTTGAGCAGCGCGAGCTCACCGTGGCAGAACATGCAGCACACGAAGAGCCCGGCCAGGTACATGGGCACCACCAGCTTCAGATTAAGCGAATCCGAATACCAGGCCATGAGCGGCAGCAGGATGGCTGCCAGCAGCAGGAACACGTTGCGCTGGTACCAGCGCGGGTGGTCAAAGCACAGGATGAAAGTCGCCAGGTACAGCGACAGCGGCAGTATCCACAGGAAAGGCAGCGAAGCGACGTTCTGGCAAATGTGGTTGGTAAACGCGAGCAGCAGGAAGGACGCCATGGCGGCGAGCGTCAGCCAGACCAGTTGGCGCAGGGGACGCGGCGGCGCCTCTACCGTGAGTTCTTCGGCAGCTGCCACGACCGGCGGGGCCGCCGCTTCCGCACGCGCGCTCGAAATCGCCGCGTAACCGCACAGCACCACGAACAACGCGTAACACACCGACCAGATCCACGACTGGATCAGGGTCGACACCCACGGCTCGATCATTACCGGGTAGGCGAGCAAGGCGAGCAGCGATGCCAGGTTCGACAGCGCGAACAGGCGGTACGGAATCGCGTGCTGGAAACGCCGCGCGAACCACGCCTGCAGCAGCGGGCTGGTGGTCGACAAAATGAAATACGGCAATCCGATGGTGAGCGTGAGCAGCCCGATGATGCGCCAGCTCGGGTTCTCGTCGCCCTGCGGCTTCCACGCTACGTCGGGTGTGATCGGCAGCACCAGCAGGCTCAAAACGAGCAGGACGACGTGCAGCGCGACCTGGCGTTTCGGCGTCAGCTTGCGCGTGGTGAAATCGGCATACGCGTAGCCCACCAGCAGCACCATCTGGAAAAACACCATACAGGTCGCCCACACCGCGGCGGAGCCGCCGAACCAAGGCAGGATCTGCTTCGCGATAATCGGCTGCACCAGGAACAGGAGGAATGCGCCGAGGAAGATGGCAGCCGCGTACAGGATCACTTCAGTAGCCCGGGTAATTGGCGAAAAGCGGCGATTCTAGCAGGCTTGGCGAACGCTATGCCCTCTGGAAACCACCCCGAACAATGCGCTACCGGCGGGCGCCGGGAGCGGCACTAGAACAGCTTGCCGGTACCCGACTTGCCGAGCATGGCGTCGCGTAGCCGCCCGTCGACTGGCTTGTTGCCGATCCAGATATGCAGCATGGCGCGGAAGAAGTCCTCGCCGGGCACGGTAATGCGCTCCTGACCATCGATGATCACGCGCGTGCCGACGTCCGGGACGTAATCGAGATGCACAACGCTGCCCAGCTTAAGCGTCTTGACCGAACTCATCATGCTGTTCAAGTCGCGGATTCTTTTTTCGATCAGCGCGAGCTCGTGCGGCGACAGATTGACCGCCAGTGCGTTGTTCATCGAAGAAGTCAGGTCCTGCGCGGTCACTTCGTTCGTCAGGATGTGCATGGACACGCGCTTGGGGCCGGTGTCGGCGAAGACCGCTTCGTTGTCGCTCTTTTTTTGCGTCAGATAGAGGCTGCCGATATAGAGTTTTAAAAACACGAA
>CAMBSS010000081.1 GCA_945870465.1 Bordetella parapertussis
CGCCTTTGCCGCTCGGCATGACGACCAGCGGATTGATGTCCACTTCGGCAATCTCTTTTCTGAAATCGTGCGCGGACCACGACAGCCTGACGATCAGGTCGCACAGGCTTTCGATGTCGCGCGGCGGCATGCCGCGCACGCCTTCGAGCACCTTGTATCCGCGCAATTCATTGACCATCGCGCGCGCGTCGGCGGGCGTAACCGGCGCCACGCGATAACTCACGTCGCGCAACACCTCGATATGTATACCGCCCAGTCCCGCCGCAACGACCGGACCAAACACAGGATCGCTGATAATGCCCAGCATCATTTCAATACCTGGCGGCACCATTTCCTGCACCAGCACACCATTGATGCGTGCGTCCGGCGCGTGGCGTCGGGCCGCTTCCATAACCTCCACGTAGCCGCGATGCACCGCGTCGTCGCCTTGCAGGCCCAGCCTGACCGCACCGGCATCGGTCTTGTGCGGAATGTCGGCCGAATCGATTTTGAGCGCCACCTTGCCGGCGAACTCCCGCGCATGGGCGACCGCCTCTTCAGGCTTGCGGGCGAGCCGTTCGCGCGTGACGGGAAATCCGTATTCGGCGAGCACGAGTTTCGCTTCCCGCTCCGTCAGCGTTCCGGCGTGCGCGCCGAGCTTGTCGCGCGCCGCCTGCACAGAAATGCCGGCCGGCCGCTGCGGCACATCCGTCTTTTGCTTGTAAGCAGCGACGCGCTGGCCGAAATCCATCGCTGCGCGCAGCGACCGCAGGCATGGCAACGCATCGCGGTAGACCGGCACACCCAGAGCAACCAGATCTTCGGCGGTTGGCGCCGCATCATCTGTGCATGCGCCGACCCAGATCATGGCCGCAGGCTTCGGACAATCGAGCACGAACTGCACGCCGCTTTCGATCTGCTGGCGGGTCACGAACGCGAAAATCGGTGCGACTGCGTCTATGTTCGGGTCGCTCGCTATTGTATTCAGCGCGCGGCTGAACATCGCGGGTTCGCCGGTGGCAAGCGACGTAAGATCGCTGGGATTGAGTATCTTGCTGCCGTATCCGGGCAGCATGCTGGTCAGCACTGCCTGCGTCTCTGTCGAGTATTCAGCCCAGTCTATGCCCTGATCGGCGCCCATATCGGCGAGATGCACGATGTTGCCACCGGTAGCAGCGACCGACGCTGCACGGCGACCCTTGGGCCAACGGCGTTTACGCAGAAGGATCGCTGTCTCGTAAAGCTCGTTGCAGGTGTTCACGCCTATCATGCCGTACTGTTTGAATGCGGCCTGATAGATATCGTCAACTCCAGCGATGGCGCCGGTGTGCGATGCCGCCGCACGGCCGCCCGCCTCGGTGCGGCCCAGCTTCAATACGACTATCGGCTTTTCACGCTCCAAAGCCTCCAGCGCCACCGCTCGCAGCTTGGCGCCATCCTTGAAGCCTTCGATTGCCATCAGGATGATGTCGGTGGTGTCGGAGCGCAGCATGAAACGCGCGAAGTCGAGCGTGTCGAGGTCCGCTTCATTGCCGCAGCTCGCTTCGTAGCTCACGCCCAACCCTGCCATTTGCGCGCGCCACATCACGGTGATCTGGCCGAGCCCGCCGCTGTGGCTGATAACGCCGACATTGCCCGCCTTGCCTTTGGCGCGGCCGATAGCGCCGGTGGACGTCATCGCGAAATTATCGATGAAGTTGATTACGCCGTTGCAATTGGGGCCCATGATGCGCATGCCGGACGAGCGCGCGAACGCGATCAACCGTGCCTGCCGCTCGCGGCCTTCGGGCGTGGCGGTCTCCGCGAATCCCGCGGTATATACAGTGGCGAAAGGCACGCCTAGCGCCGCGCAGTCCGCCAGAATGTCGAACACGCGTTCGGTGGCGACGATGATGCCGACGTGGTCGGGCGTCTCGGGCAGGTCATTTACGCTGGGATAACACGCGAGCCCGTAGATTTCCTTGAGACGCGGGTTGACCGGAAAAATTTTTCCCTTGTAACCGAAATTGAGCATGGCGCGGAACACGCGCCCGCCGAAGTTCGAGGGCTGGTCGGTGGCGCCGACCAGCGCGACCGAGCGCGGCGCGAACAAACCCGAGAGATCGGTGTTCAGCGCGGCCGGCGCGAGATTATCCATTACGCTGCCCGGCATCAAAGACTCACGCCGCCAGCCCGCTCGCCGTGCCGACCATGGTCTTGACGCCTTCCTGGCTCACGCACCAGAACTCCACGGTAACGCGCGTGCGCTCGCCCTCCGCCTCCATGCTTTTCACTGCACCGTGCATGGTCAGCGTGTCCCCGGCCAGCACCGGCTTGATGAACGAAGCGCTGATCCTGCCGCCTCTCACGAACCCCACGCCAAGGAAATCCACCATCATCTGCGAAACATAGCCGGTGGACATCAGGCCCTGCGCGAGCGGCGCGGCGAAACCTTTCTGCTTTGCCCAGTCGGCGTCGGTATGTATGGACTTGGGCCGCACGCCCGAATAGCAATCGATCTGCCGCTGCACGATTTTCTTTACCTGCGGCGGCAATTCCGCGCCGACCTTGATGGAAGCTGCTGCTTTAAGCTTCATGACGTTCGCCCTTCAACAACATCTGGGTAAATTGGCCGCGCACCAGCACGGTGCCGGATTCTTCATCTTTGGTGGTGAACTCGGTCACCATGTAATGGCGGCCGCGCTTCTCAAACTTGTCGAGGACTTTGCCGTAGCTGCGCACGCGCATGCCGGCGCGCAGCGGTTCGTGGAACTCGAACTGGATCTTGGCGTGCAAACCCGCCGGAATGATATAGCGGCTGTGGCGCATCATGAGCGCCTGGTTTCCCAGCATTACGGGATGCGCGATGGGCCCGCCAAAAGGCGAATCCTCGAAATACCACGGGTTGTGATCGTCGACCGCGTAGGCAAACGTTTCGACGTCTTCCGGTTTGATCAGAAAATCGTCGGACTTGAACTCCTCGCCGACCTGGATCACGTCGTACGAAATTGTTTTGAACTCCACCATCCTCGCTGCCTCCTGAATACTGTGAAACTTCTTTATCTGTCTTTCAATCCGGCGGACTATCAATACATGAACTGCCCGCCGTTGACATGGATGACCTGCCCCGAAAGAAACGCCCCGCTGTCTCCGGCCAGGTAAACACATGCCATCGCAATATCGTCGACCCGACCGATTCTTTTCATGGGAATCTGGCCCAGGCGCATCTCGCGCCAGTTTTTCGGATACTGGCTCCAGTCGCGTGTGGTTTCGATCGAGCCGGGCGACACCGTGTTGGCGGTAATGCCGTCAGCCGCGAACTCTATCCCCACCGCTTTCGAAAACGCGTGCACGCCGGCCTTGCAAACCATGTTGTGCGCGCGACCAGGGATATGCCCCTGCCAGCCGTCTTCGCCGGAAATGTGAATGATACGTCCCCATTTCGCTTTCTGCATGCCGGGCAACACCGCGCGCGCGAGATAAAACGCGGAACTCAGGTTCGATCTCAGCGTCTTATCCCAGTCTTCAAGAGAAATATCGAAGAACGGCTGGTGCAGCCTGACCGAGACGTTGGAGACCGCGATATCGACGCCGCCGAATTTGTCCTGGGCCTTCTTGACCATGTCGGCGATGGCCTTCGCATCGCTGACATCCGCAAGACAAGCGAGGCCTTTGACGCCCAGCGCCTCGATTTCCTTGACGACGGCATCGATCGCCGCCTGGTTGCGGTGGCCGTTAACAACCACGTTGGCGCCGGCGCGCGCGAAATGTAATGCAATCGCCTTGCCGATGTTCTGCCCCGAACCGGTGACTATCGCCGTGCGGCCGGCCAGCGGTTTACCCAAATCAACCTGACTTGCATCAGCAACAGTCACGACAACACTCCTTGTTTCGACACTTCATGAATTCTTTCACAGCCGGTCAAACCGCCAGCAAACCGAGGATTTCTGCTTCAATATCTGTAACGCGCTCGAAATTCCACAACCGGCGCAGTAATTCTTGGCGGTTTGCCGCGGCGATTCGCGGCCCGCACAGGTCGTGAAACTTCGCCTCGATCTCGTGGTCATCCATGGCATTCCTGACATGCCCTTTGGGATAACGCATCTCCTTGATGTATACCTCGCCGGAAGTGAGCGTGATCGTCACACGGCTGGGTGACGACTCCGGGTACTGCGCCGTCAATTTCGCGTCTTCCGTGACTTTCACTTTGCGCATCAGGTCGACAACCGCCGGCTCGGTGAAACGCTGCGGCCCGAAGGACCGCACCGTTACCGCGCCGTCCAGCAGTGCGATAGCAATCGTGTACGGCAGACTGTGATCGGCGGTTTCCCGCGTGGTCGGCGCCCACCGGCTGGGTTCGCTGCCCATCTGCGTCACGGCCCCGCGGTAAGCCTCGACGTGGACTTCGCGGATAGCGGCCACATTGAAGCGCGGCTGCAGTTCCAGCGCGCACAACACCGCCGACTGTCCGTGGTAGCAGACCGGCAGGCTTTTCAAATTCGTTTGCGTCACCATGCGCGCGTCGCCGGGCGCCGGCAACTTCCACTCGAAACGGCCGAGCACATTCCATAACCCCTGCTTGCCTTCGAATGCCTCTGCCGGACCGGTAAATCCTTCCTGCGCGAGCACTGCCGCGAAAACCGCATTACGCGCCGCATTTGCGCCGGCGCAGCCCTTCCAGCTCGAGAGATCGCCTTGCCGCGTTTGCCGCAGCGCCATGTTGGGCGTGAGCGCGAGCGACACCGCGTTCCCCATCTGCTCCCGCGACAAGCGCATCAATTTGCCGACGCCAAGCACAGTGCCGAGAACCCCATACAGCGTCTGGTCCCAGCCCTTGGCGCCGATATCGACCGCATCGTTCAGGCTGCAGTAAACGTCGTACGCAACGGTCATAGCGTTGATCACGGATGCGCCGTCGGCACGAACCGATTCTGCGACCGCGAGGATACCCGCGAGCATGTCGCTCGGATGTCCGCCGCCCAGCCCCATATAGGTGTCGCTGATGTCGAGAAACCGCAACATCGTGCCATTCGCGAAAGCGGCGGCTTCCGGCGTGGTCTTGATGTCGCTGCCCCAGACGCTCGCCGCGGGCGTTCCCGCGCAACGACGGGCGAGCGCACGCGCCATTGCGCTGAGCGGCTCGTCGTATGCGCCCATGGCGCCGGCAAACGTATCGATCAAGCGTTGCTTGCAGGCGTGAACCGTCGGCACGTCGAGCGCCCGGTACTCTGCGCCCAGCGCAAACTCAACCAACCGCGTGGTGGTCGAGTCCATTTGCTTGTCTGTTGAGATGGTGTCCATGGCGTGCGTAATCAGCCGACGCGCCCGATGTCATCCATCGTGCGGCCTGCCGAACATCAAAATACGGAATGCGGAGTTTGCTATTGAAACGACGTTCTATGCTGTGGAACAACTATCGCCTTGGCGGAAAATATCTCACGCCAGACCTCCTCTGTCAAAGCGCCACGACGATTCATGCGTCGCTGCGCCGGGCGCAATGCGTTAACACTCCCGGTATTGCAGGTTTAGCCGGGCTCACTGCAGAACATTGCAGCAATCGGGATTCAGTCTACTTTGACGCCCGCCTCCTTGAAGACCTTGGACCATTTTGCAATCTCGCTCGGCACGAAGTTGCGCAAGCTGGCCGGCGTGGAATCGTCGACGACCTCTACGCCCAGTCCGTCCAGACGCGCGCGGGTTGCCGGATCGGTGGCGGCGGCGTTGATCTGGCGGTTCAGCCTTTCGACAATGTGCCTGGGCGTTTTCGCCGGTGCGAAAAACATGTTCCAGGTGTAAGCCTCGAAACCCTGCAAACCGGTTTCGGCGATCGTTGGCAGGTCGGGCAGCGCATGCGCGCGCCGCAACGTTGCCGTGCCTATTCCGCGCAGCGGCCCCGAGCGCACGTGGCTCGCCGCGCCGCCGACGCCTTCGCACACGGCGCTGATATGTCCGCCCAAAAGATCGGTGATGGCCGGACCGGTGCCTTTGTAAGGCACATGCACCATATCCAGCCCGCCCCCGCGCTGCTTGAACATTTCAAAACACATGTGACTGATGCCGCCGTTGCCCGACGAGCCGAATTTATGTTTGCCGGGATTGGCCTTGAGTTCCGCGATGAGGCTCTTGACGTCTTTCGCCGGCAGCACCGCCGGATTGACCATGATGACCATAGGCACGTTGACCGCCAGCGCGACAGGTTCAAAATCCTTCACCGCGTCGTACGGAATTTTCTTGCCGGATGCTGGATGCAGGCCGTGCGTGCTGATCACGCCCAGCAGCAGCGTGTAGCCGTCCGGTGGCGCTTTGGCCACGATATCGGTCCCGATGATGCCGGCCGCACCCGCGCGGTTGTCGACTATCACCGGTACCCCCAGATTTTCAGCCAGCTTGGCGGCGTATATCCGCCCGACGATGTCGGTCGGCCCGCCGGCCGCATAGCCGATGACGATCCGTATCGGCTTGTTGGGATAGTTGCTTTGCGCAAACGCGGACACCGCGACAAGAAACATCAGCATCGATACGAGTAATCGTGACACGGACCCCTCCAGATCTTGTTGTTGGCCGCGTCACGCTGGGCGACTTGCGGCATTTATCCCTACTCTTCTTCGCTGGCCGCCGCCGACTGTTCCGTCCGGTAAGCCGGATCTTCAATCACGCCGTTGCCGACGAGGTCCGCGATGCGCGCTTCTGTTGCGTCCGCGCTCTCGCCTTCAAAACAACCGAACTTCTTCAAAATGGAAACCGTGTCTTCGCCGAGGTGCGGCGGCGCCAGCCTGACTTCCTGCTCGAACGTCTTGTATTTGACGGGACGCATCGGCGCGCTCATGCGTCCGCGTCCCAGCGCGCCAAGCAAATTTCGGTGCCTGACCTGCGGGTGATCGACGAGGTCGGCGACATCGAGCACCGGCCCGCTCGGCACGTCGAACTCCTCGAATATTTTCTCCCACTCGGCGGTGGTTTTCTGGCGCAATGCGTTGCTGAGCTCCTCGAAAAGCAGCTTGCTGTGTTTCGCGCGCGTCGAGAGACGCTCGAAGCGCGGGTCGGCGAGCCATTCGTGCTTACCCAGCGCCTTGCACAGATTGCGCCAGAAGCCCTGGTTAAACGCCGCCACGACAATATGCCCGTCCGCGGTGGGAAAGCCGCCCATCGGCACGACAGTTGGATGTGCTCCGCCATTACGCTCGGGCACCTTGCCGGTCAGCTCGTAATAGGGAATGTAATAGCCCATGATGTTGAACAGGCAGTCAAAGTTGCTCACATCGATATATTGCCCGTCGCCGGTGCGGTCGCGATCGCGCAACGCGGCGATGATCGCCATCGAGGCGTACAGGCCGGGAATGTAATCGCCTACCGACAACCCCGCGCGCACCGGGGAACGCCCTGCTTCGCCGGTCAGCGACATGAGCCCGGCCATCGCCTGAATCACGCCATCGAAAGCCGGCTTGTCGCGCAACGGGCCGTCCTGTCCGAACCCGCTGATCGCGCAATACACCAGATCGGGACGCAGGCGCGTGAGATCCTCGTAGCCGAGGCCCAGCCCTTCCATCACGCCGGGGCGGAAGTTGTGCAGCACCACATCGCATTTTTTGACGAGCTTCTCGAGCAGCGCCTTGCCTTCAGGCTTCTTCAGATTGAGCGCGATGCTGTACTTGTTGCGGTTGACCGCCGCGAAGAAGTGGCTGCTGCCCTCGTCGTGCGGCGGCGTGCCGCGCGCGGTGTCGCCGCGCCCCGGCGTCTCGATCTTGAGCACGGTGGCCCCGAGATCGGCCAGCGCCATGGCCGCGAAGGGGCCCGCGATGACGTGCGTGAAATCGAGCACGACGACATCGGCAAGCGGCAGCGCGCGTGCCCCGCTCTTGGCCGGTATTTCGGTGCGGCTGGTTTTGCCCGTCATAGTCTCAATGTCCGTTGGGATGCATTCATTTCGGTGCCGCCACACCCGCCTGCGCGAGCACAGCGTCGGTGTCCGCGCCGAGTGCCGGCGGTCCGCTGCGAATGGTACGGTCGCCATTGATGCGGATAGGGGGCGCTATGGTCTGAACGGCACGACCGCCAGCCAGATTCATCGACGCGATGGTCCCGTTATGCTGCATCTGTTCGCTTGCCATGACATCGGCGAGCGTGTTGACTGGGCCGTTGGGCACCTGCGCAGCATCGAGCACCGCCAGCCAGTGCGCGCGCGTTTTATGCCGAAACAATTCTTTCAGCAGCGCATTCACTTCAACGCGGTTGGCCACGCGCGCTTTGATCGTGGCAAAGCGCTCATCATTGGCGTACTGCGGCACGCCGAGTCCCTGGCACATGCTTTGCCAGTATTCGTCGCGCGTGGCGGCGATGACGAAAGCGCCATCCGATGCGTGATACACGTCCCACGGGCTGGCCTGCGGATGCGCGGCGCCGATGCGCGTGAGCTCTTCGCCGGTCGCAAACACCTGCTGAAAGCGCAGGTTGAGCAGCGACACCATGCAATCGAGCATGGCGATATCGACTTTCTGCGGCTGGCCGGTGCGCCGGCTTTCCATGATGCCGAGCACGACGCCCAATGCACCGAAGACGCCCGAAGAAATATCCGCAACGGGCGCCCCGGCGGGCAACGGACCGCCGCCCGGCTCGCCCGTGATGCTCATGAGGCCCGACATCGCCTGCAGCACGACATCAAGGCCCTGCTTGTCGCGGTACGGCCCCGACGCACCGAACGCGGAGAGGCCGCAATAGACGAGCTGCGGATTCACGCGCAACAGGCTGTCGTAGTCGAGCCCCAGCCGCGCCATGGTGCCGGGACGAAAATTTTCGACGACAACGTGACCGCCGGCGATGAGCTTGAGCACCGCTTCACGCCCACCAGGGGCTTTCAGGTCGAGCACCACGCTCTTCTTGTTGCGATTGAGCGCGATAAACCCGACGTGCTCGCCGTCGACCCGCACGGTGCCGGAGGTGCGAAACGCTTCGCCGTCCGGCGGTTCGATCTTGATGACCTCCGCG
Organism: Bordetella parapertussis; assembly: GCA_945870465.1. Next base: position 8,941 of record CAMBSS010000081.1, read on the forward strand.
CCGTAGTCCGCGAGCAGCATGGTACACATCGGCCCAGCGGCGTGGTGCGTGAAGTCGATGACGCGCACGCCGGCCAACGGCCCGGCTGACGCTTCATTGCGCGAGGCCGACATCGTGGCCGCGCTAAATGCGCGCTTCGCGGTCGGGCACGATCGTCACTTCCGCATCGGGCCCGAATCCACCGAGAGGCGCGTAGAGTTCGCGTCGCTTGGCGACGGCCGCGCTGGCGCCGTTGCGCCGCACTTCCTTGAAAAACGCGAAATCGCCCTCCTCGAAGCGCAATTTGAGTCCCAGCGTGTGGCCGATATAAAGCTCGGTAAACGCCTGCCCCATGCCCATCGCTTCCCACACGAGATGGCTGTAGGCCTTGCCGGAGACGATGCCGTCGATCGGCAGCAGCGCGATGCGGCGCGCCTCGTTGAGAGCTTCCTCCGCAACTTTTTCTTTCGGCACCGCGCGATTCACGAGGCCAATCAACGACGCTTCGCGGCCGCTCCACGTGCGTCCGGTCACCATCATCTCGCGCGTGCGTTTGTAGCCGATCAGGTGCGCATACAGGCGAATGAGCGTAATGCCGGAAATGCCGCCCACCTGGCCGAGATTGCCGATGTGTGCGTCTTCTGCAGCGATGGAAATGTCGCAGCACGCCTGGAACTGGTTGCCGAGCTCGATGCAGTGCCCGCTGATCTGCGCGATGGTCGGCTTCAACGAGAAAAACAAGCGCCGCCACACCTGCCGCAGGTCGCGCTGAATCACCAGCTGATGGCGATTGGGCAATCCGCGCTCGTTGGTCTTGGAACGCGTGCCGAAGCCGTCGAAATAGCCCTCGAGATCGTGGCCGCCGCAGAAGTGGTCGCCTTCGCCTTTGAGGATGACGACCTTTACGTCGTCGTTCTTTTCCCAATCGTCGATCGCGTTGACCAGCTGCTCCTCGCCCCAAAACGGGGCCGCGTTGCGCTTGCCGGGATTGCTGAGCGTGACCGTGGCGATTTTCGATGCGGGATCGACAACGTATTTCACATATTCAAACGGGTAGGTTTTCACTGTGGCCACTCCTTCAGGATTTTCGTTCGATTGCATTGATTTTCGATGACATCACGCTGCAGCATCGATTGCTTTTTTCTGCCGCAGCAAATCGATTTCTTCAGCGGTCTTGCCCAGCACGCCCTTCAGAATTTCTTCTGTGTGTTCGCCCAGCATCGGCGGCGGCCGCCGGATATTGCCCTCACAACTGCCGAACTTGAAAGGCACTCCGAGCTGGTGCAGTTCGCCGGCACGGGGATGCTGCACGGTTTGCACCATACCCGGCGAGTTCTCCGCCAGTTCGCTGAAAGCGGTGGCCAGATCGTTGACCGGCGCACAGGGAATATCGGCGGCTTCCAGCGCTGTGATCCACGCCGCGGTGGTGCGTGCCGGGGTCAGCGCGATCAACTGCGAAATAAGCACGTCGCGATTTTTGACGCGCTCGTTGTTGGTGGCGAAGCGCGGATCGGACGCGAGCTGCTCGCACCCCAGCACCGTGCACAGCGTGCGGAACAGCTTGTTGGCCGCAGCGCTGATGACGACGTGTCCGTCGGCAGTTGGAAACGCCTGATACGGCACGACCTGCGGATGGCCCGAACCGACAGGCGTGACGGTCGAGCCGCCGTCGAGCACCGCAACCGAATAACTGATGAGCTGGCTCATCATGGAATCGATCAGCGCGACGCTGACTTCCTGGCCGCGGCCACTGCGCTCGCGATGATAGAGCGCGGTAACGATCGCGGTGGTCAGGTAAATGCCGCCGCTGAAATCGGCGAGTGAAGCGCCCGGGCGTAGCGGCTGGTTGCCGCCTTCAGGCCCCGTGATGCTCATCACCCCCGAGCGCGCCTGTACCGCGACATCCATGCCGGGTTTGTCGGCAAGGGGGCCTTCGTCTCCATACGCGGAGACGCTGGCATAAATCAGCCGCGGATTTTTGGCCTGCAGGCTTTTGTAATCCAGCCCCAGCCGCGCCGTCACGCCGGGACGAAAATTCTGCACGACTATGTCCGCCCAACCGCAAAGCTGCTTGCAGACCTCGACGCCTTCCGGCGTCTTCAGATCGAGTCCGATGCTGCGCTTGTTGCGGTTGATTGCCAGGAAATAATCGCCTCCCACGAGAGGAATATCGGCCGCGAAACGCTGGCTCATGTTCATGTGGCGCCCGGTATCGCCGCGATCGGGTTTTTCGACCTTGATCACATCGCAGCCGAGGTCGCCCAGCAGCATCGTACAGTACGGGCCGGCCACAAAATGCGTGAGGTCGACAACTTTCAATCCGGCAAATGGAGTTTCCATGTCCGCCTTACAAAACCTGGATCGAGATGTCGCGTGAAGGCAACCGCACGGTGGCCTTGCCGTCGCACGTGCGCTGGTCCTTCTGGTTGGTGCCCCACCATTCGATGTCCACCAGCGCTTCGTTCGCCTCTTTCCTGCAGTCCGTCACCTTGCCGTTCATCTTCGTGAGATCCCCCAGGAAATTCGGTTTCGTAATGCGGCCCGACAACCGCCGCACAAAACCCATGTCGCCCATCCAGTTGGTGACGAGATGACCGCCCCAGTTGATGCGTTGCCACGCCTGGTCATACACGTCGGGCATGCCGATCTCGCGGGCGATTTCGGCATCGAAGTGGCCGGCGGCCGGATGCACGGGAATATTCCGCGTCGGCGACGTATAGACATTGGCCGGATGCTTGTCGCGATCGAGGAACGCCGAGCGCAGCACGCTGTAGGTCGTTTGCCGCCCGACGTAGAAGCCGACGATATCGACGAGCGTGAGCGGCCCTTTCCACAAGGTCGGCAACTCGTCGCCGATCTTCACGTCCTCCCAGTAGCGGGGCTCGGCGCCGCGCCGCTCTTCGTTGCGATACGCTTGCGCGATCTCTTCGATCTGTTCGTCGGTATAACGGTATGGAGTGCGCGGTTCGGTGGATTTTTTAATGCCGCCGCCGCTGCGTGCGCGCGGAATGCGGAAGTAGTCGCCTTCATAACGCGCGACCAGCTGGTTGTTCTGGTTCGTATAGAGAACTTCGCCGACCTGGTTGACGAAACGCGGCACGTTGCGCCCTTCCTTGACCTGCACATCGATCAGGCGCGCGCGCGCGGAAACGACATCGCCGACCCTCACCGGGAAATGGTGTTCCCAGCGGCTGCCGGCGTAGATCCACTGGATGCCCGGCAATCCCGGCGCCACCAGTCCGCTGTCCACGGTACCCAGAAATGACGGCGGCGCAATGATTCCGCCCCACATCGTGCGCTTCGCATATTCGCTGTCGCACCAGAGCGGATTGTCGTCACCGACTGCATATTGCGCCCAGCGCCGTATGTCGCCGGGGGCTATCGCCTCATAGCGCGCCGGCGCGTGCACATCACGCCGCAACCACACGCCGATAAGTCCGCGCACCTTCTCGATGGCCTCGTCAGTGAGCCCGGGATGCTGCTGCGCGCCTTTCACAGGCTTGCTGACTGGTTTACCGGAAGATTCGCCCTGGGACATCAGATGCTCCTGTTAGTAGTAGATGGCGCGGTTCAACGGCCGGCCGCGCTGGTAGCCGGTTCTTCGACGCTGCGGATCGCGCCTGCCGCGGTGCGCACTGCCCGGGGTTCGCTTCCCTGCACCGTGCGGACTATCAGCGCATCGACGATCGTCAGTCCCTTGGCGTGCACGATGACGGGGTTGAGGTCGATTTCAGCGACCAGATCCTGCTGGTCGTGCGCAAACCATGACACCCGGCACGCCACGTCGGCAAGCGCGTCGAGATCGACGCTGGGCATACCGCGATAGCCGGCAAACATCCTGGCAGCGCGCAAACCCTGCAGCAGCTCGCGCGCGCGCATCCTGCTGATGGGTGCAGGCGCCAGCGCGACATCGTCGAGCAACTCGACAAACACTCCACCGAGCCCGAGCATGATCATCGGGCCGAACTGCGCATCCCGCGTAATGCCGATCGTCATCTCAAGACCGGGTGCCGCCATTTTCTGCACGAGCACGCCGTCGATTGCGCGCGACGTACCACGAGCGACGCGTTCGAGCATTTGCGCATACGCCTCGCGCAGCGCGCGTTCATCCTTGAGACCGAGCACCACCGCACCGGCCTCGGTCTTGTGCAGAATTTCCGGCGACTGCGCCTTGATGGCGACAGGAAAACCAATGTCGCACGCGGCGGCAACCGCCTCTTCCGCGCTCGACACCATGCGCTCGACGCATTGGGGAAGACCGTATCCGGCGAGGATTTGCTTTGAACTGACCTCAGTAAGCACAGCCCCCGCGCTGCCGAGTTGCTTGCGCACCCGCTCGACCATCGCTGTCGTGATATCGCCAGGACGCGCGCACTGCTGCTCTTGATCACGCCGCCAGCGCTCCTGAAATTCCGCGTAATCCGCGAGCGCCCGCGCGGCGCGCACGCAGTTCGGCATCGACGTATATGCAGGAATGCCGGCGCTCGCCAGCAACTCCACGGCGCGCGCGGAAGCGGTCGTGTAAGTGCAAAAGAGAATCGGCTTGTCGGTCTGCGCGCGTATGCGCGCGAATGCGTCGCGGTCTTTCTCGATGACGTATTCGTAAGCCAGTGAGCCGATCACGATGACGAGATCGACCGTCGCGCATCGCGCGGCAATCTCCACGATGTGCGCGTAGCCGACCTCGCGCACGGCGGTCGCCGTCAGGTCCACGGGGTTTTTCGCCACTCCATAGGTAGGCAGCAGCTTTTCGATCTGCGATTGCGTCGCGGCATCGAATGGAACGATCTCAAAACCCTGCGCGATCAGCATGTCCGACAGCCAGACCGCGCCGCCGCCCGAATTGCTGATAACGGCGACGCGCCGGCCCGGCGGCAGTTTGCAATAGGTAAATGCCGCCGCCGTATCGACCATCTGGTCGAGATCGCTGCCCTCGATGACGCCGTATTCGCGGAACAACGCATCAAAGACGCGCGCCTCTCCCGCCATCGAACCGGTGTGCGATGCCGCCGCGTTCCTGCCCGCCTGCGAGCGGCCGGTTTTGGCCGCGATCACCGGTTTGCCGGCAACGGCCGCCTGCTGCAGCGCCGCCCGCAATTTCGCCGGATCGCGCACGCCTTCCAGATAAAGCAGGAACACATCGGTGCCGCCCCGCTCCAGCAGGTGATGCAGGTAATCAGCAGTCTCGAGACAGCTTTCGTTGCCGCTGCTGATCATGAAGCTGTAGGAAATCTGCCGCTGCTGGCTGATATTGAGAAAGGTGAAAGCGAAGCCGCCGCTTTGCGAAATCACCGCGATGCGTTTGCTGACGTCGACTTTGGCATCGAGCGAGATCGAGACGTTTTCCAGCGTAGGGCAGAACGTTGCCGCGACTTTTTCGAGATTGTTAACGAAGCCCTCGGTATTCGGGCCGCACACTGCCATGTCGTAACGTCGCGCAATTTCCTGCAGCTCGATTTCACGCAGGCGGCCGTCATCGCCACGCTCTTCGGCAAAGCCGGAGGCAATGACGAGCACGGCGCGGATACCCGCTTTTCCGCATTGCTCGACGAGTTGCGGCACCGCCTGGGCAGGCGCGGCGAGAATGACGAGATCGACGATTTCAGGCACTTCTTCAAGCGTCGCGAACGTGCGGCGGCCGCGCACCTCTTTCAGGCGGCGGCTCACCAGGTACAACGGTCCGTTGAAGCCGCGATGCAGCAGCACCTGCAGCAGCCTGCCGCGGATGGTTTTCGGGTCTTCCGACACGCCCACAATCGCAATGCTGCGGGGAGACAAAAGTCGCTGCAAATCTGCCATGCCGTAATCTTTCTTGTGTGTTGTGCCGGCGGGCCGCCGGCTACTTGCGCGCGCCGGCGCGCAGCGACGCGGCGGCCTTGGCGGCGTACTGGTTCGTCCAGCCGGACTTCAGCACGGCGGGGGAAATGGGTTCATTGAGGTCGGCGAGAAACTGGGCGATGCGGACCATCTGCCCTTCGTTGACTTCGACGGTTTTGGGATAAGCCGGGCGCATGTCGCCCCAGATCTGGTCGAAAAGCGCTTTGTCCGTCTCTTTGAAATACTTGGCCCACACGGCGTCGCGCGCCTTGGTGTGATTCTGCTCGCTGTGCACGACGTCGAGCCCCTGCTGAATGGCCCGCAGAAAACGCACGACGAGTTCGGAGTTCTTCTGCGCCCAGCTGTCACGCACCAGCACTCCCTGATAAAGGAAGCCATCGAGCTCCTTCACCTGCCCCTTGGAGAACTCGAACAGCATGGTGCCGCCGAACTGCTTGACTGCCAGATCGGGATTGGGCGGAGAAAACGAAAAACCGTCGATCTGGTCGCGCGCCAGCGCCGGCAACATGGCCGCGCCGGTCCCCATCGTAGCTATCGTCATGTCTTTATCGGGGTTCAAACCCGCGCGCCGCGCAAGGTAACGGATGATCTGATCGGTCCCGCTGCCCGGAGTACTGACGCCGAAAGTGCTGCCCTTCAGCGCTTTCAGCTTCTGCTCGTAGCTGCTGTTCGCGTTGATGCCGGTCCGTTCGATGAATTTTTTCGAGACGACGATGTTGCTTGCGTACTGCGTTATCGCAGCGCCCACCGTGATAATGTCCACGCCCTTCTCACGCGCCCTGAAGCCTGAAGGCGGCGCGGTCACGCTGAACTGGGCTTCACCTGCAGCCAGCGCGGACATTGCCTTGGTGCCCGAGGTCGCGTTATAAATGTTCGCCTCGATGTTTTCGTTTTTGATGAAGCCCAGCACGTCCGCCGCCATGACGCTGATATAAAGATAGCCGCCAGAAGCCAACGCAACGTTGATCTTGTCCTGCGCGCAGGCAGTGCCGGCGCCCAACATCACTGCGACGGCTGCGATACAGGCAATCAGATTTTTTCTCACTGGGCTCTCCGCTTCAATTTAAATTCGGACTTCATCGTCGACATCAACTGTTTTCCAGCGCATGGCTTTGCGTTCAGCGAACTTCACGACACTGTTCAGCAGGTAAGCAAGCGCGGTGATTCCGATCAGGGCGGCAAAGACGCCGGCCGTATCGAATTGGCCTTGGGCCGAAACCAGCAGCGCTCCCAATCCCTTGTTCGACGCCATCAACTCGCCGACGACCGCGCCGATCAGTGCGTAAGGGACGGAGATCCGCAAGCCTGCGAACACCCAGGTCAGCGCCGAGGGCAGCACGACTTTGGAGAGGATGTCACGCTCGTTTGCCCCCATCAGCTTGACGATGGCGACCAGTTCCTGGCTGACGTTCCTGACGCCGGAATAAGTATTCAGAAAGACCAGGAAGAACACGATGGTTGCCGTCAAAGCGACTTTCATCGTCATGCCGATGCCGATCCACAGGATAAAGAGCGGCGCGAGCGCAACCTTGGGCAGGCTGTAGAACGCCATGATGAAAGGATCGAGCACCTCGGCCAGCAGGCGCGCGCGGCCGAGCAGGACGCCTATCACCAGTCCCAGGCAACTGCCCAGCAGAAATCCCAGCAAAGCCTCCGACGCGGTAATGCCCGCGTGGTAAAAGAAACTGCCGTCCAGCACCCAGCCGCGCAGCTTCGCGAATATCGCGCTCGGCCGGCTGATGAAAAACTCCTGCACCAGAGTGCCGGAGGCCGCTTCCCATAACGCGAGAAGTCCCGCAAGCAGCGCAATCCGCAGGAGCACCACGTGCATTTTCCGCGCCTTGCGTTTAATCGCACCATCGTTGGCGGGCGCTGCCCGACCAACGACTGCCGCGTCATGCGGCGGGTTCAAACGGTCTCCCCGTGAAGTTCGGCCGCCACCACCGGCGCCAGCATGTCCCACAGTTCCGCGGTCAATGAAACGAATCCCGGATCATGGCGCAGGCGCAGCAGGTCCCGTTCCCGCGCGAGCGGCGAAGCGACCACTTTATGGATCGTCCCTGGCCTGGGGTTGAACACGACGACACGGTCCGCGAGCGCCACCGCCTCGTCGAGATCATGCGTGACGAACAAAATGGTTTTGGACAGGCGGCGGCTGATGTCCAGCAATTTAATCTGCATGCTCAAGCGAAGTTGCGCATCGAGCGCGGCAAACGGCTCGTCCAACAACAGCGTTTCCGGGTCGTAAGCAAGCAGGCGCGCCAGCGCGGTACGCTTGCGCATGCCACCGGAAAGTTGGGATGGATACGCCTGCTCGAAGCCCTGCAGCCCGACGAGCTTGACGAGCATCTGCACGCGTTCGGCGATGGCAGCCGCGGTCCAGCCATTGATTTCGAGCGGCACGGCAATATTTGCGACGACGCTGCGCCACGGCAGCAAATGGTCGTTCTGCGTCATATAACCGGTGCGCAGGTTGTAGCCGTCAACGAGCTTGCCGCCGTAGAACACCTCACCGGTGGTCGGCTTCAGCAGTCCGGCCGCCATATTTAGCAGCGTCGATTTTCCGCAACCCGATGGCCCTACCAGAGTAACAATCTCACCGCGCGCCACCGACAGCGTGATGCCGGTAACGGCCTCGACTTGGGCGGACGCAGTTTCGAACACCTTGCTGACGTGCCGAAACTCGATTAGCGGGTCGATCAATGGCTCCTCACGCGGCCTGGGGCGCCGCTCTTTTTGTGAACTAGTTTGTGCGCATAGCGCACACTTGCGCGATATGCGATAATTTTATTGGAGAGGGTATCGTGCAGTCAACCTTATAAATCGCAGCTCACGTACAAAGACTATTCATGGCGATAGCACGCAAAGGGCAGAAAGGGGCGACGTTGACTGCCATCCGTTCACCGGGCAGGGATTTCGTCCAGTCCCTCGAACGCGGGCTCGCCGTCATCAAATGCCTCGGCGCAGAACCACGGCAGTCGCTTGCGCACATCGCCAAAAGCACCGGCATTACGCGCGCCGCCGCGCGGCGTTTTTTGATCACGCTCGAGCAACTTGGTTATGTTGCACGGTCCGGCGCGGATTTTTATCTGCTGCCGCGCACCCTGGAACTCGGCTATGGCTACCTGTCCACGCAATCCCTGCCGCAAATCGTGCAGCCGCATCTCGAATCGCTCGCGCAGGACCTGAATGAAACGTCTTCGGTCACCGTGTTCGACCGGCAGCGCATACTTTATATCGCGCGCGTCACCACCAACCGTCTCGTCGGCTCAACATTGGCGGTCGGCTCGACCCTGCCCGCTTACTGCACCGGATCGGGCCGCGTCCTGCTCGGCGCGTTGCCTGAGCAGCAACTGGCCGATTACCTGCGCGCGACAAAACTTCAGCGCTATACGCCGCAGACCATAGTCAGTCGAGCGGCGCTGTTGAAGGAGTTACAGAAAGCAGCACTCCAGGGCTGGTACCTGAGCGATGAAGAGATAGACGAGGGCGTGCGCTCGCTGGCGATGCCGCTGCATGACGCCAACGGCAACGTGATCGCTGCCATCAACATCAGCTGCTATGCCGGGCGCGTGCCGACCGACACCCTGATTCAGACTTACCTGCCGCGCATACGCAAGGCCGCGCAGGCGATCGACCGCGAGTTAAAAGCCTGCCGTCACTTGTCGTCCGCAATTCGATGAGCGAATCTGCAGCCCCCCTTCCACCCACTTTTCCAAATACTCAATCGACCATGAGCCAAAATTCCGTTGCAGATAAGCTTGCGCAGTTTGCCGCCGGCCTTACGTACGACAAGATACCTTCAGCGATAAGCCAGCGCGCCAAACATCTGATCCTCGATGCAATCGGCATCGCTTACGCCTCAGGCAAGTTCGACTTCGCACGCTGTGCGCTGGCAGGGGTCGAACATCTGGGCCAGGGCAGCAGCGACGTCTTCGGACTCGGCAGGCAGCTCCCGCTGCGCGACGCCATCATGGTCAACGGCGTGCTCGTGCACGGGCTGGATTACGACGACACTTACCTGCCCGGATCCATGCACATTTCGGCGAGCAGCGTGCCGACCGCGCTCGGCGTCGCCGCGCATCTGGGCGCGGGCGGCAAGGACATGCTGACGGCGTGCGTGATTGGCCTCGAGATCGGCGCGCGTCTGGCGCGGGCCGGCGGCGGCAGTTTCCAGCGCGCGGGCTTTCATCCCACCGGCGTGTGCGGTGCATTTTCATCCACGCTCGCCAGCGCACGTCTGCTGGGCCTGACGGCACCGCAAATGGCGATGGCCCAGGGCATTGCGCTGTCCATGGCAG
>CAMBSS010000082.1 GCA_945870465.1 Bordetella parapertussis
GGAGCCGCAGATAAACGCGGATGAACGCAGATAGGTCAAAATACTTTATATCGGCCAGAGGGCGGCCTTGGATCTTAATCCGCGTGTATCCGCGTGTATCTGCGTTTATCTGCGGCTCAGAAAATGCTTTTTACTTGCTCACGACGTCCTGCATCAGCGTATTTTTCTTCAGCAGCGCTTCGTCGATGGTGACGCCGAGGCCGGGGCCGCGCGGCACGTCGACGTGGCCGTCCTTGATTTTGAAATCGCTTTCAGGGCACAGCGGGTCTTTTGCCGTCGCGTTGAGGCCGAACGTGAATTCGGCTGCGCCCATGGTGCGCGCGGCCGGCGTCGACGCATAGAAGTGCGCGCTGGCAGCGGCGTCGAGCTGCGATTGCACCGCGAGCCCGCCGCAGTTGACGCGAATGTTTGCGGATTCGCCGATCGCCGCGATTTTTTTCGCATTGGTGAGGCCGCCCATTTTGTAGAGCTTGATGCAGAACGCATCGCAGGCGCGCGCCTGTGCCAGCGCATGCGCGTCCTGCAGCGTGAACACGCCTTCGTCGGCCATCACCGGCACGCCGTTCGCGGCGCGGCGGATTTCCGCCATGCCGGCGAGGTCGCGGCGCTCGATCGGCTGCTCGATATAGCCGAGGCCCATCGGCTTGATCGCCTCGATTGCCGACAGTGCGTCGGCAAGCGTCCAGCCCGTGTTGGGGTCTATACCTATCATGATGTCGTCGCCGACCGCCTTGCGCATCGCGGCGAAGTTCTCGACGTCCTTGCGCCAGCCGCGGCGGTCCGCCATCTTCAGGCACAGCACCTTGATGCCGAATTCGTCGACTGCGCGCATTGCTTCCGCAATGATGACGCCGACGTCGTCGGCCATGCTCACCGACCATTCCAGCGGTATGCGCGGCTGGCAGCAGCCGCCGAGCAAATTGTAGAGCGGCGTCTTCAGCGCCTTGCCAGCGGCGTCGTGCAGCGCGATATCGAGCACCGAGCGCGCCGCCGGATTGCCGGCAAGCCGGTTGTCGAACATCGCGTTGATGGATTCGAAATCGAAAATAGACTTGCCGATGAGCGCAGGTCCGTAAATTTCCTTGATCGCGGAAAACACGCTGGGCGCGGTGTCGGCGACGAAATGGCCGGGGCTGATAGGCCGCACCTGCGCCATGCCGACTACACCGTCGGCGTAGATCTTCACCAGTACGTGCTTGCCGAGAACGCTGTCGGCGGGTCCGGTATCGTAGGCGCCGCTCGAAAAGACGCGTTGCAGGCGTTGCGACAGTGCGGTGATGAAAATTTCTATGCGATCGATCATCGTTTACTCCAATCAAATTTCATGTTCCTTCCCCCGCTCGCGGGGGAAGGTTAGGATGGGAAAGTGGATTTGCCCCCTCCCTGATACTCCCCCGCGCTTTGCGCAGAGGAGGGGACCGGACTACTCGGGTTTGATGCCCGCTTTTTTGACGACGTTTTCCCAGCGCGGTATTTCCTCGCCGATGAATTTTGCGAACTGCGCCGGCGTGTCGCCCACCGGCTCGAAGCCCTGCGCCAGCATTTTTTCCTTGACCTCGGGCACGCGCATGATCGCGCTGATCTCTTTAGCAAGGAGATCAATGCTGGCTTTGGGCGTACCGGCCGGCAGCAGCAGGCCGTACCACGAAGCCGCGTAATAGCCGGGCAGCCCCGCTTCGGCGATGGTCGGTACATTGGGCAGTACCGCGCTGCGCTGGGAAATCGACACGCCGAGCGCGCGGACTTTGCCGGCGTTGATCTGCGCCAGCACCCCGGGAATTGAGGCAAACAGCAACTGCACTTCGCCGCTGACGAGGCCGATGACCGAGGGTGCTGCGCCCTTGTACGGCACGTGGGTCATCTCGATGCCGGCCATCGACGACAACAATTCCATCGCCAGGTGCGTGACGTTGCCGACGCCGCCGGAGCCGTAGATCAGCGTTTTCGGTTTCGCCTTCGCCAGCGCAAGCAGGCCTTTGACGTCGGTCACCGGCAGGCTGGGATTGACGATCAGCACCGAGGGGCCGAGCGCGATGTTGCTGAGCGGCGCGAAATCCCTTCTGACATCGAATGGCAACTTGGCGGACAGGCTGGGGATGGCGATGGTCGAGTTCGCCATCAATATGGTGTAGCCGTCGGCACTGGACTTGGCGACGATGTCCGCGCCGATACTGCCGGCGGCGCCGGGCCGATTGTCGATGATGAACGAGACGCCCAGCGCGTCGGTCAGTTTTTGCGCGATCACGCGCGCGGCGATGTCGGTGCCGCCGCCGGCCTGGAAGCCGACCACGATGCGTACCGGGCGGCCGGGAAATTTCTCGGCGGCCGCGGCGCAGAGCGGGGCGGTGGCGACAAGTGCGACGGCCAATGCCGCGAGCGTACGAATTTGCATCCTGTTGCGCACTCTCAACATCTCCTGCAGATTTTTGAACCGGGACAACGGGAAATCGCGGGCCGCTGCGTATGGCGGCGCGGCGGGCGCTATAATACTACGCATCCCCACGCAGTTCGCAGCGCGAAGGAGCAATCATGGCCGAAACTACACTGGCGCAGCGCAGCCCGCAGCGCATGCAATACGAAGTCGTGCCCGCGCCGGCAGCGCTCGGCGCCGAAATTCGCGGCATCGACATTACGCAAGTGGATGACACGACGTTCCGGAGCCTGCACGACGTCTGGCTCGCCAACGTGCTGCTGATATTCCGCGGCCAGTCGGTGAGCGCCGAAGATCTCGTGCGTCTGGTCAATCGTTTCGGCAAACCGGTGTCTTCATCCGGCCTGCACGAGCGCGACATGAAAGAGCGCGCCCAGAGCCAGGTGCTGAAGTTGCCGCCCGAAGTGACGATGGTGTCCAACATCAAGGAAAACGGCAAAGCGGTCGGCATTCTCGGCGACGGCGAAATCGTCTGGCACTCGGATTTTTCGTTCAAGGAGGCGCCGACCGCGGCGCGCATGCTGATCGCGAAAGAAATCCCGCCGCGGGAACTGGGCGGCAGCACGTTTTTCCTGAACTGCTATGCGGCTTACGATGCGCTCACCGCGGAGCAGAAGAAACGCTACGCGGGCAAGACCATCAAGCAGGGCAACATCGTCGATACGGCGATGAAACTGCGGCCGGGCGCTTCGCTCGAAGTCGATATTCGCACCGCCCCGGGCCCCAGCCACCCGATCATTTCCACGCATCCCGAGACGGGGGCCAACTCGCTGTTCCTCGGCCGCCGCCACAGTGCGTACGTGAACGGCCTGTCGCTCGAAGAGTCCGAGGCGATGCTGGACGAGCTGTGGGCGCACTGCACGCAGGAGCGCTTTGTGTACGAGCACAAGTGGTCGGTTGGCGACGTCGTCATCTGGGACAATCGCTGCACGGTGCACCGCCGCGATGCTTTCAGTTCCGACGCGCGCCGCGTCCTTTTTGCGGCGCAGGTGGAAGGGCACAAGCCCTATGAAGCGCCCGATGCACTGGCGCGCCCGGCGCATCCGCGCTCAGCTTTGAACTCATAAACGGAAGGCGACACGCCGTATGGATACGCATGACACTCACCACCATCACGGCAACCGGGTAGAAGACTTTCGCCTGATCACCGGCGCTGGCAAGTACGCATCCGACTGGAACCAGCCGGGGCAGCTCTACGGTTATTTTGTGCGCGCCGACCGTGCCCATGCCGACATCGTCGCGCTGAATACTGCGCCCGCGCTCAAGTTTCCGGGCGTGAAGCACATCTTTACCGGTGCCGATGCGATCAGCGCGGGCTATACCAAGGCGCCGCACGCGCTGACAATGCCCGGACGCAACGGCACCAAGGCGCGCACACCCGATCGCCCGGTGCTCGCCCACGGCAAAGTGCGTTTTGTCGGTGAAGCTATCGCGCTGGTGGTGGCCGATACCGCTGCCGCTGCGCAGGAAGCCGGCGAACTGGTCGAAGTCGAATACCGCGATCTGCCATGCACGGTGCAGCCCGAACATTCGCTGGAAGCCGGCGCGCCGCAATTGCACGACGACGTTCCCGGCAATCTCGCTTTCGAAGCCGAGGCCGGCGACGAGGCGACGGTCAGGGCTGCGTTCGCGCAGGCCGCCCATGTGACGAAGCTCAAAGTCGAATCCACGCGTGTTTCGCCCAGCCCGATGGAGCCGCGCGCCTGCCTGGTTGGCTACGACGCGGCTAGCGGCAATTACAATTTCAACGTGGTCATGCAGGGCGTCACCACGCTGCGCAAGCAGATTTCGCAGTACACCAACGTGCCGGAAGAACAATTGATCTTCGATACGCGCGACGTCGGCGGCGGTTTCGGCCAGCGCACGGTCGCTTACCCCGAATACTGCGCGCTCATGATAGCCGCCAAAACCCTCGGCAAACCGGTGAAGTGGGTGGCAACGCGCGTCGAATGTTTTCTGACCGACACGCACGGCCGCGCCAACATCATCAGCGGCGAACTGGCGCTCGACAAAGCCGGCAAGTTTCTCGGCATGCGCCTCGACTGGATCAACGACATGGGCGCATACCTGTCGCCGGCCGCCGTGGGGCATATTCGCAATACTTCGGTATGTATGACCGGCGTGTACCGCATACCGGCGCTGTATGCGACTTTCCGCGTGTCGCTTACCAACTGCACGCCGGTGGGGTCGTATCGCGGCGCCGGACGTCCCGATATCGCTTACGTGGTCGAACGCCTCGTCAACCAGGCCGCGGCCGAACTCAAGATGGATGCGGCGGAACTGCGGCGCTTGAATTTCATTCCGCCGGAAGCTTTCCCGTACAAGACGCCGACCGGTTCGGTTTACGAGATCGCGGACCTGCCGGGCCTCCTGAAAAAAGCGCTGAAGCTCAGCGACTGGAGCGGTTTTCCGCAACGCCGCAAGCAATCTGCCGCGGCCGGCAAACTGCGCGGTATCGGCATCTCGACGGTGATCGAGAACACGGGCGCCGGCAATGCAGACAAGGATGAAATCGAATTGCGTCTTGATGCGTACGGCATCGTCGAAGTGCACACGGTAACGAAGGCGCAGGGACACGGCCACGAGACCACGATGGCTGCGATCGTGGCGGACGCGCTGGGTGTGCCGCACGAACGCGTGAAAGTGGTGCAATGCGCGCCGGGCATCACGCTGCAGGGCAATCACGTCGGTGGTTCGCGCAGCGCGGTGGGCGCAGGCAGCGTGTGCTATCTCGCCGCGCAAAAGCTGATCGAAGAGGGCAAGGCACTGGCCGCGTTAGAGCTGAAGCTCGAGCCTTCGCAGATCGTCTACGCGGACGGCGAATTCCGTTCCACCGAATCAAAACGTGCCGTCAAACTCGCGGAACTCGCGGAACTCGCGAAGAAGAAGACCGTGAGCGTCATCGCTGAAGGCAAGTTTGGCTCCACTTTCCCCAACGGCTGCCACATTGTCGAAGTCGAAGTCGATCGCGAAACGGGGCTCACGCAGATCGTTTCGTACAGCGCGGTCGACGATTGCGGCGCAGTCATCAACCACGCGATCGTCGAGGGCCAGTTGCACGGCGGTGTGGTGCAGGGCGCGGGCCAGGTGTTCGGCGAACACATCATCTTCGACCGCGAATCCGGCCAGCCGCTGACCGCGAGCTTCATGGACTATTGCATGCCGCGCGCCGGCCTGGTGCCCAGCCTGCGCGGCGAAGAGCATCCGACGCCGAGCAAAATCAGTCCGCTCGGTGTCAAGGGCGTAGGCGAGTCTGGCTGCACGGCTTCGCTGCCGGTGCTCGTCGGCGCCGTCATCGACGCGCTGCGGCCGCTGGGCGTCACGCATCTCGACATGCCGCTGACGCCTTCGAAACTGTGGCACGCCATGCAGGAAGCGCAAAAAGCTTAGCAGCGCGCCCGGCGCGGGCACGAAAAGGACGGTGATGGGGCAGCAGATCGAGCAGTTGGCGCAGTTTGTCGCGCAAATGCAGTTGGAGCAGATTCCGCAGGAGGTGCAGCAGCACGCGAAGCTTGTCGTGCTCGACACGCTGGGCGTCATCCTGGCGGGCTCCGCGCGCCCCGAAGTCAGTCAGCTGCGGGAAAAGCTGAACGCGACGGCCGGCACCGGCGCCACCGTGTTTGCGCGCGGCTGGCCGCATCACGATCCGCGCACTGCCGGATTCCTGAATACCGTCGCGGGCCGCGCCATCGAACTTGGCGAAGGCCATCGCTACGTGTCGTACCAGGGTGCGATGCAGATCCTGCCCGGCGTATTGGCGGTAGGAGAGTGCGCGCAGACCAGCGGGCGTGAAATGCTCGCGGCATTGATACTGGGTTACGACGTCGGCGCGCGCCTCGCGGCGGCAATGAAGTCGCGCCCGCTCGCGCACCAGAACGGGCAGGCGGCGTTGCTGGGAGCGGCCGCGGCAGGCGCGCGCATGCGCGGTTTGAACGCGGCCGACACCAGCCGCGCCATGCGCATTGCCACAACGCTGGTGCTGACGCCGAGCTATAACAATGCGATCAACGGCGCGACGACGCTGAACGTCGCTGGCGGCATGAGCGGTTTTGCCTGCAGCCTGGCGGCCGATCTCGCGCTTGCCGGCTTCACGGCGCAGGACGACGCCATCGAAGAAGCGTTAGGCAATCTGGTCGGCGACGGCTTCAAGCCGGCGGGCCTCACGGCCGAACTCGGCACGCGCTGGGAAATCACGCGCGACTGGTTCCGGCTGCGCGCGTGCTGCAACCCGATTTACGCCGCGCTCGATGCGCTCGACGCAGCGCTCGCCGAGTTGAAGCCGCGGCCCGACGACATCGAGCGCATCGACGTCGCGACGTTCGCATTCGCTGCGGCGATGCGCAATCCGGATCCGCCCAATTATTTTGCGTCGAAGTATTCGTTCCCGCACGCCGCGGCTGCGATCGTGATCAACGGCAACGCGGGTTACAACTCGCTCAACGACGAGGCGCTCAGGAATCCAGCCATCGCGGCGCTGCGTCACCGCGTGCACATGACGGAAGATCCCGCGCTGACCGCCAAGGTGCCGGCCCTCAAACCGGCGCGCGTGACGCTGACGCTGAAAGACGGGCGTAAAAGCACGCACGAGTGCGACACGCCGCGCGGCGATTGCCTCAACCCGTATTCGGCGCAGGAGATACGCGAAAAATTCCGCGAGCTCGCCGCACCCACGCTCACCCCGGCGGGCATCGCTGCAGTCGAACAGGCGGTCGCTCGCTGCGAGCAGTGGACGAGCGCGCGCGAGCTCGCCGATCTCTTGCGCCGTCACGGCCGCGAGTAAGGCGTGCATCACTACACCTGCGCGCAATGTAGAATTATTGAAATCTATTCTGAAGTTCAACTGCAGAATTGAGCCGCAGATAAACGCAGCTACGATTAGCGATGAGTGAAGAGTAATGAGTGAAGGGGAATGAGTGAAGGGTGAAGTTACGCAGGGCCCCTTGCCCATTCCTCATTACCAATTGAATTGTTTTCGATCTTATCTGTGTTCATCCCTATTAGGCCCAGCCCATCGATGCAGCGCTGAAGGTCGCCGGCTACAAACCGGATGCCCGCAGCAGCGGCCCCGAGGGCGGCAGCCAGCGACGGTGACGTTTCAGACCGGCGTCAGGATGTGAATCAGGCGGCTGGCGATCATTTCCTTGGTCTTTGCAGCGTAGGCGGCCATGTGGGGCGCCGCGGCGTGCGCCTTCAGCGCCTCCGGGCTTTCCCATTTTTCGATGACGAGGAAAGTGTCGGGGCCGTATTTTGTCTGAAACCCGGGGCCGTTTTCAAGATCGACGGCGGCGCCGTACTCGATGCAGCCCTGTTCGGCCTTGACTGCCGGCACGTTGGCGCGAAACTCCTGCAGTATCGAATCGCGCATGCCGGGTTTGGCGGTGATGACGGCGACGACGTGAATCATGGCTGGTGCTCCTGATGGTTGAAATAAATAGAAGTTGTCTCAAAAACAGTTTGGAACCGCCGATAAATTCTTTTTAATACCTCCTTGAGGGGGGGGCGGATGAGCGCAGGTAAGCTCAAGGGATTTGACCTTGATTCTGGGAAAAGTCTGGAAATATATCGGCGTTAATCGGCGTTTATCGGCGGTTGCTTGTCGGTATTGAATTATGAGATGAATTCCAATGACGCTATCCTAGCACGCGCGCGTGGCCGGCCATCCCAAGACTGCGCGCAAAATGTTATTCTGCGTTTTCTCATCGCACGTTTCTTTCATGGAGTTCCGCCGCATGCCCGCCCGCACTTTTCCCGCCAAAGACAAGCTCAGCATCTGCTTCGCCCACGTCGCCTACCGCATGGGCCAGCAGTTCGCACTGCGCAATACCGGCATCAATTCGTTCGAGGTGCGCAGTCTCGACGAGCTCGAGAAGCGCATCGGCGAAGCCGACGTGCTGCTGGTGTCCGGTCTGTGGCGCAATGAATTCATCGCCAAGGCGCCGCGACTGGCCTTCATCCAGTCGATCAGCGCGGGGCTCGACCAGTACTCGCGCGAAGCGCTGAGTACTGCGGGCATACGGCTCGCCAGCGCGCAGGGCTCCAACGAGCGCGCGGTCGCCGAACATGCGATCGCGCTGATACTCGCGATGGCGCGGCAGATTCCGCAGGGGCGCGACAATCAAACGGCCGGCAAATGGCGCGGCATGATTTCGGAAATCGCCAAGCGCGAAGACGAGCTCGGCGGCAAAACGCTGGTGATCGTCGGCATGGGCCGCATCGGTTCGCGCCTCGCCACGCTCGCCAAGGCATTCGACATGCGCGTGATCGGCACCAAGCGCGATCCTTCGCGCGGCAAGGGCGCGGCCGATGAAGTTGTCGCGCAGGACAAGATGCTGAGTGTGTTGCCGCAGGCCGATTTTGTCGCGCTGACCTGCCCGCTGACGCCGGAGACCACCAATCTGATCGACGCGCGCGCACTGGCGGCGATGAAGCGTTCGGCCTACCTCATCAACGTTGCGCGCGGCCGCGTTGTTGACGAACCGGCGCTCGCCGCCGCCCTCGAGAAAGGCGTCATCGCGGGCGCCGCGGTCGATTGCGTGTGGGAAGAGCCGCTGCCGGAGGCCTCGGCGTTGTGGAAAGCGAAAAACATCCTGATCACGCCGCACACCGCCGGCGAGACCCAGCGCTACGAAGACAACGTGCTGGATCTTCTGATGGAAAACCTCGACCGCCTGTGGCGCGGGCAGGCCGAGCTCAAGAACGGGGTCGTCTGATACTGTCAGTCCAATCGCAGGGAGAATCCATGTCCATCGCAACACGTTTTTCCGGTTGCCTCGCATTCGCCGCGGCGCTGGTCATGTCCGCGGGCTGCCTGAACGCGGTCGCGCAGGATTACCCGAACAAGGCGATCCGATTCATCGTGCCGTATCCGCCGGGCGGCGCTTCCGACGTCGTGGCGCGGCTGATCGGCCAGAAAATGGGCGAGACCTGGAAGCAGCAGGTCATCATCGAAAACCGCGCGGGCGCCAACGGCATCATCGCCATGTCGCACGTGGCGACATCCGCGCCCGACGGTTATACGCTTTTGATGAGCAACGTCGGGCCCAGCGCGATCAACCCGAGCATCTACAAGAAACTGCCGTACGACGCGATCAAGGATTTCACGCCGGTATCGCTGACCAACCTCGTGCCGCTGATGCTGGTCGTCAATTCCACGCTCGATGTGAATACCGTTGGCGAATTCCTGGCCCGCGCGAAAACTGCGCCGGCCGTATGGACATACGGCACCGGCGGCACCGGCACCGCCGGCCATCTTGCGATGGAGCTCTTCCTGATGAACGCCGGCATCAAGATGCAGGGTGTCAGCTACAAGGGCGACGGCCTGTCGTTGACCGACATCATCGGTGGCCAGATCACGACCATGTTCACCACCGTGGTTTCCGGCGCGCCGCACGTGCAGTCGGGGAGGCTGAAAGCGCTGGCGGTGACGACGCGGCAGAGGCTCGCGGCCTTGCCCAATTTGCCGACGATCGCAGAAGCAGCTGGCCAGCCGGGTTTCGAAGCGGTGTCGTGGGGCGGCGTAATGGTGCCGGCCAACACGCCGCGCGCGGTCGTCAACAAATTGAACGTGGAGATCAACCGCATCCTCAAACTGCCGGACTTCCGCGAGCAGCTCGTCAAGCTCGGTGCTGAAACCGTCGGCAACACGCCCGAGGAATTCCAGGCCTATCTGCAGGCCGAGACGGACAAATGGGCGCGTGTCGCGAAGACGGCCAATATCAGCGTTGACTAGAAGCGGTTGCAAAAACGGTTTGGAACCGCCGATAAACGCAGATGAACGCAGATAAGTTCAACGGATTTACGCCGGCTAGAGGGCGGCCCTGGATATTTAGCTGCGAATCTCCGGGGTTGGCCGTTTGTCTATTGAGTTTTTATCTGCGTACCCCTCAAGGGGGTATTGAAAAGAATGTATCGGCGGTTATCTGCGGCTGATTGTCGTATTTTTTTGTGCTGGGTTCCGGTCCGCAACCTACTCGGGCTTGATCGCCTGCGATTTGATGACGCTGGCCCAGCGCGCGATTTCCGCTTTGATATGGCGGTCGAGGTCTTCCGGCGTGCCGCCGCGCGGCTCGAAACCAAGGTTTGAAAATCTTTCCTTCGTTTCGGGCGCCTGCACCACGCGGTTGATCGCCTGATTGAGGCGGTCTACTACGGGCCGCGGCATGTTGGCCGGCCCGACGATACCGAACCAGTTCACGACCTCGAAGTCCTTGATGCCGCTTTCGGCGATGGTAGGCACCTCGGGCAGCAGCGGAGTGCGCGCGTTGGCGGCGACGCCGATCGCCTTGATCTTGTTGGTGCCCAGCATGTTCGCGATGGAGCCGAGCGCTGCGAACATGGTCGATACCTGGCCGCCGATCAAGCCGGTGAGCGAAAGATTGGCGCCCTGATAGGGGATGTGCACCATGTCGGTCTTGGTGCGCGCCTTGAAGAATTCCATGCCGAGGTGAGTGATGGCGCCGATGCCGGACGAGCCGTAGTTGATCTGGCCCGGACGCGCCTTGGCGAGCGCCACCAAATCCTTCGCGGAGCGCACCGGCATGGACGGGTGGATCACCAGCACCTGCGGCGACACCGCCATCAGCGTGATCATCGTGAAGTCCTTGATCGGATCGTACGGCGTCTTCGGCTGCAGCACTGGGTTGATCGCATTGGGTCCAGGGTTGGCGAGCAGCAGGGTATAACCGTCGGCCGGTGAGCGCACGACCTGTTCCGCGCCGAGCGCGCCGCCGGCGCCGCCGCGATTGTCGACGATGACTTGCTGGCCGAGCGGTTCTGCCAGGCGCTGGCTCACCACGCGCGCGATGATGTCATTGGCCCCACCCGGCGCGAACGGCACGACGATGCGTATGGTTTTAGCCGGAAAAGTTTGCGCGTGTCCCGCTGCGCTTACGATGCATAAGCATGATGCAGCGATGATGCGCAATGCCGTGTTGCAATCTTGTTTCATTTTTTCTCTGCCGATTTATCTTGTTGTGTGTTGCGTGATATAAAGCTAACACATAACAATCGCTTCTGGTTTGGGGAAATAATGAGCAAGGAGAAAAAGCCGTCGGGTCTGCAGGCGATGGCCACCGCGACTGCCGAAGACTACAAGCGCGATCCGACGCGCTGGGGCAGTGAAGAAGTTGCCGCGCATTTCGCGGGTTTCGAACACCTCGACGTGCGCACGAGCGGCGCCGTCATCCGCCTGCGTCATGGCGGCTCGGGGCCGCCTTTGCTGCTGGTGCACGGCAATCCGCAGAACCACACCTGCTGGTACAAGATCGCGGCGCGCCTGGCTAAAAACTTTCACGTGATACTGCCCGACCTGCGCGGCTACGGCGACAGTTCGCTGCCCGAGGCCGGCCCTGACAACGTCAACTTCAGTTTCCGCGCGATGTCACAGGACTTGCTGGAGATCATGGACCAGCTCGGCTATGAAAAATTCTTCGTGGCGGGGCACGACCGCGGCGGGCGCACCGTGCACCGCATGTGCATGGACCATCCCGGGCGCATCCTCAAGGTGTGCCTGATGGACATCATTCCGAATCACTACGTATGGACGAATATCACCAAGGCGTGGGCAGTTGGCACCTGGCACTGGTCGTTCATGGCCCAGCCAGAGCCCTTCCCCGAGCGCCTGATCAGTGCGGTGCCGGCGGAATTCTTCCTGAAGAGCCGCATGGTGATACGCGGCGGCACCGGCCTCGGCTTCCTCACGGACGGAGCGCTCGCCGAGTACGTGCGCTGCTACACGCTGAAGACCATCACGGGCTCGTGCCGCGATTACCGCGCGACGGCGACCTGCGACTTCACCATGGACACTGCGGACAAGGACAAGAAGCTCGCCATGCCGCTGATGCTGCTGTGGGGCGCGCGCGGCCACTCGCCGGAGCGCGCGCAGGAGTTTCTGAACATCTGGAAAAACTACGCGACCAACATCGTGCAATGGGAACCGCTGCCCGCCGGGCATTACATGCAGGAAGAAATGCCCGACAACATCTACGATCACTACATGAAGTTTTTTGCCGCCTGATCAGGCGCATTACCGGAGGAACGAATCATGGCAACTCAGTTCAAGCTCTGCAGTTTCAAGACCTGCCCGTGGGTACAGCGCGCCGCCATCGTGCTGCGCGTCAAGAACGTGGCTTACGACATTACCTATATCGATCGCGACAAGCGCCCCGACTGGTTCCTCGCGGTCTCCCCGCACTCCAAAGTGCCGGTCCTGCTGGTGAACGACAAGGAAGCGCTGTTCGAATCCAACGCCATTGCGGAGTATCTCGACGAAACAGCGGCGCCGCGGCTGCATCCGGAAGATCCGCTCGCAAGGGCGCGCAACCGCGCATGGACGGATTACGTGAGCACGTTTGCGAGCGCGATTTCGAACACCGCCTACGCGGACTCGGAAGAGGAGTTCGCCGCGCGGTCCGCAAAAATGACCGAGCCGTTCTCGAAGCTGAACGATGCGCTGGCCAAGCGCGGCAATGCCGGGCCGTTTTTCAACGGGCCGAAGTTTTCGCTCGTCGATGCGGCTTACGCGCCTTTCCTGCAGCGCTACACCTTCATGGACCGCATCAAGCCGCTCGGCATCCTCGAAAAATTTCCGCACCTGATGACCTGGCGCGATGTCTTGCTGGCGGCGCCGGCGGTGAAGGCCTCGACCGTTCCCAATATCGAAGCGGTCTGGCAGGAAGGCCTGATCACGCGCCAGCGCTGGCTGAAGAAGTACGTGTCGGAAAGCGTGCTCGGCGCCGACGCAGCCGCCTGATAAGCGGGTAAACATGTCCGGAGCCGGCGCTCCGGACATGTGTCGAACTCAGGCGAAGCGGCGGAACCCGAAATCGGTGTCGGTCTCTGTCGCGTTGACGAGATCGACTTCCCAGCTCAGGTATTTGTTGATTTCGGCTTCTACGTTCGTCGTGTGGTCCATCGCGCGATAGCGCACGTCATCTGCAGGGCCGGTGAGATGCGTGGAGCCTTTTCCCATCGCATATCCCGCGGCACGCCACGCGCCCGTCCCGCCGTGCAGAACTTTGACTGGTCTGGATGTCAGTTTTGCCGCATCTATCGCCGCGAGAGAGGCAAGCCGCTCGTCAGCGGCGGTGAAAACGATCAGGCCCTCTCCCGGAATCACTTTGAGGTTCTCACTCAAGCGTGAACGCACGACCTGCCACGCGCCGGGGATATGCCCTTCGGGATAGCGCAGGGTGCTTGCCAGATCGGCCACTGCGGCCTGCTTTGCATCCAGCAGGCCTTTCAGTTCCTGCGCGGAAACGGTCGCAGGCTTGGCGCCGTCGAGGCCGTAGACGGCAACCGGCGTGGGGCCGCGCTCCAGGGTCACGCCCTCGAGTGCGCCGTTCATGACATAGACGTCCTGCCAGCCCATTTGCAGCAGCCAGGCCGCGGTGGTTGTCGCGCGCACCGCATTGTCATCGATCAGCACGGCGATCGAGCGGCGCACGCCGAGATAAGCATCCGTCGATTGCACCAGTTGGCCGCCGGGCGCCGATACCGAACCGGGAAGATGTCCGGCGATAAATTCATCGGGCGAGCGCACGTCGATCAGATAAACCGTGCGTTCTTTATCCGCCTGGAAAGCCTGTAGCTGGTTTTTATCTATCGTGCGCACGCCGAATCGCTGCGCGACATTTTTGGCGGCGGCTTTCGCCAGATCAGCGCCGGCTGCGGAAGGCATGGGCGCGTGCGCGGTCATGCCGTGATCGAGTTTGTGTCCGGCCAGATGCCAGCCCTGCGTACCGTCTTTCATCGCATAGACGCGGTTTGCAAGCCCGGCATTGATCAGCGCCTGCGCGCCGATGATGCTGCGCGTGCGCCCGCCGCAGTTCACGACGACGGTCGTCTTTTCCGACTGCACGAGGCCCGGTACGCGATAGACCAGTTCCGCGCTCGGGCAGTCGATTGCGCCGGGAATGCTGCCGCGTGCAAATTCTTCGAGCGGGCGGCTGTCGAATATCACCATGTCGCGCTTTTCCTTCTGCCATGCGGCGAGTTCGTCCGGTGTGACTTCAGGCGTGTGATCGTGATGAAAGATGTATTCACCGAATGTTTTGCTCGGGACATAAACGCCGGTGTACAGCCGGTAGCCGGCGGCGGCCCAGGCGGCGGTGCCACCTTCGAGCAGCATGACGTTCGTGTAACCAAACCCGCTCAGCCGCACCGCCGCGATTTGCGCCAGGCCTTCATTTGCGTCGCAGACCACCACTCGCACCGACTTGCGTGGCAGCAGCGCGGCTACGCGCATCTCGAGATGGCTCAATGGCATGCTGGATGCGAGCAGCAGATGGCCGTCGCGCGAGAAGACGCCTTCTTCACGCGTATCGAGTACGGCGATTTCTTTGCCGTCGTCGAGCATGCGGCGCAGGTCGGCTGGTTTTATCGAGGTGACAGGCATGGCAATACTTTCGGAAAAGAGAGAACGGCGGATTTTACCCGACAGGACTCAGGGTAATGTCGAACGGCCAGGCAAAAAACGCCGGCCAGCCTGCAGCGACGCGTTACTCTGCCTGCAACCCCAGCTTCTGCACGACCCCGGCCCAGCGCACGATATCGGAGGCGATGATGCGCGCGAATTCTTCGGGCGTGCTCGACCGCGCATCCAGACCCTGACTTGCGAGCTTCTCACGCGTGTCGGGTTGCGCAAGTATCGCGACGATCTCCGCATTAAGCCGCTGCACGATTTCGGGCGGCATGCGCGCCGGCCCGACAAAACCGTACCACAGGCCCGCTTCATAGCCGGGCACGCCCGATTCCGCGATGGTGGGAAGGCCGGGCAGCGCGGGCGAGCGCTGCGCCCCGGTTACCGCCAGCGCGCGCAGGCGGCCGGTGCGCACATGCGGAATCACCGACAGGCTGGTGCCGAAAGTCATCGAGACCTGGCCGCCCATCAGATCGGAGACCGCGAGCGACATGCCTTTATACGGGATGTGCTCCATCTTCGTTCCCGTCATGGTGTCGAACAATGCGCCGGCGAGATGTCCCGACGCGCCTATGCCCGAAGAGACGTAGGTGAGCTGGCCGGGGCGCGATTTGGCCAGCGCGATCAGGTCCTTGACGTTTTTGACCGGCAGCGAGGGATGCACGGCCAGCACCAGCGGGCCGGAGCCGGCAAGCGTGATGGGCGTGAAATCCTTGAGCGAATCGAACGGCAGTTTTTTGTACATGCTCGCGTTGACCGTATGACCGCTGGGAATCAGCGTGAACGTATAGCCATCCGGCGCCGCGCGCGCTACTGCCTCGGTGCCCACGATGCCGTTGGCGCCGACCCTGTTTTCGACGATGACCTGCTGCTTCAGGCGCTCGGTCAGCTGCTGGGCAACGAGCCGGCAGATCACGTCGTTGCCGCCGCCCGGCGCGAATATCGAGATGATGCGGACAGGTTTCGACGGGTACGCCGGTTGCGCGAAGGCAGGCGTGGCCAGCGCCGCGCAAGCCAGCATCGCAGCTGTTCTCGTTTTGAGCATCGGAAATACTCCTCGCTTAGCGGTGGTCACTCGGGCTTGATGTTCGCGGCCTTGACGACTTTCTGCCAGCGTTCGATATCGGTCTTGAGCGCGTCGCGAAATTCCGCGGGCGGGCCGCCAGCGGGGTCTATGCCTGCAATGGCGAGGCGTTCTTTCATGTCCGCAGTGCGCAATAATTTTGCCACCTCGGTGTTCCATAAGGTCACGACTTCCTTCGGCAATCCGCGCGGTCCCCAGATGCCGTATAGCAGCGGCGCGTAATAGCCCGGCACCGTATCCGCAATCGGCGGCACGTCGGGGAAAGCGCTGGTACGGGTCTTCGAAGTCACGCCGATTGCGCGCAGCTTGCCGGATTTCGCGTGCGGAGCGGTGGACGGCGTGCTGCCGAAGATGACCTGCACCTGTCCGCCGAGCGCATCCGTCAATGCGGGACCCGTGCCTTTGTACGGGATATGCGTAAAGCGTACTCCGGCCATGAGCTCGAACAACGCGGTGATCAGGTGGGAGAAACCGCCGGTGCCGCCGCTGCCGTAATTGAGCTTGCCCGGGTTTGCCTTGGCGTAATCGATCAACTCCTTTACGCTTTTGATCGGCACGCCGGGGTGCACGACCGCCAGCGAGCTTGCTTCGCCGGCCATCACCACCGGTGTGATGTCGTTGACCGGATCGTACGGCGGCTTGATGAGCGCGACGCCGGTCGTGTAGGCGCCCGAAACGAAAGCGAGCGTGTAGCCGTCGGGGACCGCGCGCACCGCCATTTCCGAGCCGATCGCCCCGCCCGCGCCCGCGCGGTTGTCCACCACGACGGACTGCACGAAGACTTCCGACATTTTCTGGGCGACGATCCGCGCCACGATGTCAGCGCCGCCGCCGGGCGCGTAAGGCACGATGATGCGCACCGGTTTGAGCGGATACTTCGCCGGTTGCGCGAGGGCGGCGGTCGCGGCGCATTGCAATATCAATGCCGCGGCCAAAATCGAATTCGATGGTGTGCGCATGGCTTTAGAGTACCGAGCGCACGAGACCGCCATCGACGCGGATGGTGGTGCCGGTGATATAACTTGCCTTGCCCGAGGCGAGGAAGGCCACCAGGTTCGCCAGTTCCTTCGGGTCGCCGATGCGGCCGATGGAAGTCTCTTCCGCGCGCTGGGCGAGGGCGGCTTCCAGCGTAATGCCCAGTTCCTTGGCGCGCGCCGTCACGTTGCCGAGCATGCGTTCGCTCAGGAGCGAGCCGGGACACACGTTGTTGACGAGTATGCCGTCACGGCCGATTTCATCGGCCAGGCTTTTGGCGAACGCCACCACGCCCGCGCGCGTCGCGCCGGAAAGCGCGAGGTTGGGAATCGGCTGATACACCGTGCTCGCCAGAATATTGATGATGCGGCCGCCCTTTTGTTTTTTCAAATGCGGAATCGCTTCGCGCGACATGCGCACAAAGTAGAGCAGCGAGCGCTGCACCGCGACCGCCCACTGTTCTTCGGTTGCGCTGAATGATTTCGCTAAAGGCGGGCCGCCGGAATTGTTCACCAGTATGTCGATCTGCCCGTGACGCTTGATAGTGGCCGCGATCAGCGCCTGTATGGTCGCGTGCTGCTCGAGGTCGCCGGCAAACGCGAATACGTCAGTGCCGGTCTTGTCGCGTATCTCCTGCGCGGCGCGCTCGAGGTCGGCCGCGGTGCGGCTGCACATGACGACTTTCGCGCCTTCCCCGGCCAGCACTTCCGCGCACGAGCGCCCCAAGCCCTTGCTGGCGCCGCCGACGATCGCGACTTTGCCTTTCAGTTCCAGATCCATGGTTGTTCCTCCTTCTTGGAGCCGCCATGTTAGCGCAAAGAGCGCCAGTATTTTCTTCCTGCTTATTGCAGAGCCGCACTATCATCAAACCGCTGCTTTGCGCAGCCGCAGCGCGTTGCCGATCACCGACACGGAACTCAGGCTCATCGCGGCGCTGGCGATCATCGGGCTCAGCAGAATGCCGAAGAACGGATACAGTATGCCCATCGCGACGGGCACGCCGAGGAAGTTGTAGATAAAAGCGAAAAACAGGTTCTGGCGGATATTCTTCATCGTGCTCTGACTTAAGAGCCGCGCTTTGGCGATGCCGCGCAAATCGCCTTTCACGAGGACCACGCGGGCGCTGTTCATCGCCACATCCGTGCCGGTGCCCATTGCAATGCCGACGTTCGCGGCGGCGAGCGCTGGGGCGTCGTTGACCCCGTCGCCGGCCATGGCGACGATCCTGCCCTGCTTTTGCAGCGCCTGCACTTCCTTGAATTTGTCTTCCGGCATGACCCCGGCTTTTACCTCATCCAGCCCCAGTTGCTTGGCCACTGCCGCCGCGGTCGTGGCGTTGTCACCGGTGAGCACGACGATGCGCAGGCCGGATGCGCGGAGTTGGGCAATCGCTTCCAGCGTGGTTGACTTGATCGGATCGGCGACGCTGATGAGGCCGGCCAGCCGGTTGTCGATGCCGACGAACATCACGGTCTGGCCGAGTTCGCGCAGGCGCTCGGCTTCTGTCTCGATGGATGCGATGTCGATGCCGGCATCCTGCATCAGCGGAAGATTGCCCAGCAGGGCCAGTTTGCCGTCGATATGGCCGCGCACGCCTTTGCCCGTTACCGATTCGAATTGCTCGACCGGCGGCAGAACTGCCTTTTGTTCCCGGGCGAAATCCACGATGGCCTGTGCCAACGGATGCTCACTCATTTTCTCAAGTGCTGCGGCATGCGTGAGCACTGCGGCTTCGGTGAAGCCCGCAGCGGCAACCACCTTTTGCACCTTGGGCGCGCCTTCAGTGAGCGTGCCGGTCTTGTCCACCACCAGAGTGTCGACTTTCTCCATAAGCTCGAGTGCCTCGGCGTCCTTGATAAGCACGCCTTCGCGCGCGCCGCGACCGATGCCGACCATGATCGAAATCGGCGTGGCAAGTCCCAGCGCGCAGGGACATGCGATGATGAGCACGGAGACGGCGACGACCAGCGCATTGGCCAGCGCCGGCGCCGGCCCGACCAGCGCCCATACAGCGAAGGCAATCGCCGCCGACGCGATGACCCCGGGAACGAACCAGCCCGAGACCTTATCCGCCAGTTTCTGAATCGGCGCACGCGAGCGGCTCGCTTCATTCACCATGTGCACGATTTGCGAAAGCA
>CAMBSS010000083.1 GCA_945870465.1 Bordetella parapertussis
CTGCGCAATACGTCAATGCGCGTGCGGCGCTGATGTCGCTGCGCCACGCGGCGCGTTAACGGCCGTTCAGTTCCCCGCCGGCTTGAGCGGGAATTCCACCCGCGCTTCCAGTCCGCCGCCTTCGCGCGCGAGCAGGTTAACGCTGCCGCCGTGCATTTTTGCTATGCGGTCGACGATTGCGAGCCCCAGCCCCGAGCCTGGCGTGCTGCGCGCTTCGTTCAGGCGCGTGAATGGCTGCAACATGCGCTCGGCGTCGGCCGCCGGAATGCCGGGTCCGCGATCGAGCACCGACAGGCGCACCCCCGCGCGGTCGCTTGCCGTTTCGATTTCGACTGCATCGCCGCCGTGGCGCAGCGCGTTGTCGATCAGGTTGGTCAGCAGGCGCTGTATCGCCAGCGCCTGCAGTTTCAATAGTGGCACCGCGCCCGGCCGCGCGATGACATGTTTGCCCTGGCGCTGGTAACGCTCGCTCACCGCGTGTACCAGTTCGTTGAGATCGAGTTCGGCGAGATTGCTCTGTTCGGCGGCGATGCGCGCAAAGTCGAGAAACTGGGTGATGACGGCGTCGATGTCTTCGACGTCCTGCACCATGCCTTCGCGCAGGCTGGCGTCGGTCTTGTCGTCGAGCATTTCCACGCCCAGCCGTATGCGCGAGAGCGGCGTGCGCAGGTCGTGCGAAACGCCGGCCAACAGCAGCGCGCGGTCGGTATCGGCACGTTGCAGGTCGGTCGCCATTTCGTTGAACGCGCGCGACAGCGTGCGCACTTCGGCCGGCCCGGTTTCCACCACCGGCGGCGGCGTTTCGCCGCGGCCGATGGCGGCCGCCGCGCGCGTCAGCTCGCGCAGCGGCCGGTTGATGCGGGCGACGATCAGAAAGGCGCCGATCACCGAAAGCAGCAGGATCAGCACGCCCCAGCCGATCCAGCGCAACTGCTCGGTGCGCTCGATGCGCTCGCGCGGCAGGCGCACCCAGTACTCGAGATCGTCGATGTTGAAGTTCACCCATACGCCGTGCAGGCTGCCGCGGGTGCCGAGGAGTTGCGTGTGCTCGCCGAGACGGCGCTGCAGTTCGAGCGTGATCAGCCGTGTGATGGGCCGCTCAGGCAGCGCTTCAACCGGCTCGTTCGGCGCGTCGGCATAGACCTCGATGCCTTCCTGCTGCGACAAGTCGCGCAGCAGGTCGAGGCGTTTGGCGGGGTTCGCGGTGATCAGCGCGGAGCGCGTAAGGTTCACCACGCTGGTAATTTGCTGCGCGACCTGCACCGCGCGCGGCTCGCGCTCGGCCGCGCGGAAAATCTCCATCGAAGCAAAATGCCCGGCCACCATCAGCAATGCCAGCAGCAGTACTGTGCGCCACAGCAGGCTGCGCGGAAGGAGAGTCATGGGGCGAGAGGCGTGAGGCGGGAGGGGAGAGGCGGCAGACGCAAATGGGGAGCCGGCTGCGGGTGGAGCCCGGCTTTTACGTCTTTCGTCTTACGCCTCGCGTCTTTCCCGGTGGCTTATGCCACCGATTTGCCATCGGGTATGAACACGTAGCCGAATCCCCACACGGTCTGGATGTAAGCCGGCTTGGCGGGGTCGGTCTCGAGCAGTTTGCGCAGCCGCGAGATCTGCACGTCGATCGAACGGTCGAACGCGCCGAATTCGCGTCCGCGCGCGAGTTCCATCAGTTTGTCGCGCGAGAGCGGGGTGCGCGGATGCTGCACCAGGACTTTCAGCAGCGCGAACTCGCCGGTGGTCAGCGGCAGTTGCTCACCGTTGCGGCTGATGCTGCGCGTGCCGAGGTTGAAGCTGAATTCGCCAAAGGTGACGACCTGCTGATCGGCGGTCGGCGCGCCCGGCGGTTGGGCGGCAGGGGCGCGCCGCAGCACGGCCTGAATGCGTGCCACCAGTTCGCGCGGATTGAACGGCTTGGGCAGGTAGTCGTCGGCGCCGACCTCGAGCCCGACGATGCGGTCGACGTCGTCGCCCTTGGCGGTGAGCATGATGATGGGCATCTTGTCGCCGAGGCCGCGCAGGCGCCGGCAGATCGACAACCCGTCTTCGCCGGGCATCATCAAGTCGAGCACCATCAGGTCGTAGCGCTCGCGCGCCAGCCAGCGGTTCATGTCGTTGCCGTCCGCCACCGCGCGCACGCTGTAACCCTGCTCGGAGAGGTAGCGGTTCAGGAGTTCGCGCAGGCGCACGTCGTCATCGACGACGATGATGCGGAGCTTCGTTTCGGTCATGGGCTGTTTCTCCATGTGCATCATGCTAGCGGTTTGATGGGGCCAGTTCCAGCGCTGCGGACGGCAATTGCGGTCCGCCGGCGGCATTTGAAACAGTTTGTTACAAAAAACCGCCTGCCATTAACAGCGTGCTTACACAGGCGGAGTAGCATGATGAACGTTGAAACAGGAGTGGCGTTGACTGACGTGACGAACGCTGGTGCGTTTGATTATCACGGGAAAGCCCGCCGCCAACAAGGAGCACTGAAATGGAGTTTGCAACGCACAATTGGATGGCAGTGATGGCCGTAACGGCCATGTTCGCCGTCTATGCGCGCAGCCTGATTGCCGCGCGCGGGCGCATTTATAATTCACGAGACGATGCCGCGAGGCATCGCTGAATGCGTTGTCCCGCATGGAGCACGGTTCTATGAAGACTCTCTTCGTCGCGGTTCTCGCGCTGCTGACGGCAGCACTGCAGCCGGCGCAAGCTGCACAGTGGCGCGATTTCGGCCGCGGCGGCCATTTTCAGGCGCAGGCGGAGCGCGAGCGGCCGGGCGGTTTTCAACGCCAGCAGCCGCAGCGTGAATTTCGCCGTCCCGAGCGCCAGCCGGAGCGGGATTATCGGCAACCCGAGCGGCGCGATGGCAGGCTCACCGACGAGGAGAGGCGCGATCTGCGGCGTGATCTCGACCGCGCCAACCGCGAAATTTACAAGGGCCGGTGAGATGCGGCCGCATGCCAGGTTTAACCATATCGCCAAAAGGGAAGCGCCCATGAAACGCCCATTGTTGATGTCCGTGCTGTCGTTCGTGTTGTGGTGCGCTGTGCCGGCCTTTGCCCAGGGCCTGCCAGGCGCCGCGGTGCGTTCGAACCCAACCGCCGGTGCGCCCGCCGACCGCGAGGCAATGAAAGGCCGCATGCAGGAACGCTGCCAGGAGAACCCGCAGCAGTGCAAGGAGATGAAGGCGAAGATGAAGCAGCGCCGCGAGCAGTGCAAGGCGGACCCGCAGAAATGCCGCGAAGAGATGAAGGCAAGCCGGGAAGATCGGTGCAAAGCAAATCCGCAGCGTTGTGAAGAAATGAAAGCAAAGATGAGGGAGCGCCACGATCAGTGCAAGGCGAACCCGGAGAAATGCCAGGCTGACCGGAAGGCGCGTTTCGAAGAGCGTTGCAAGCAGAACCCGCAGCGCTGCGAAGAAATGAAGGCGCGCATGAAAGAGCACGAAGCGCAATGCAAGGCCGATCCTGCCAAGTGCCGCCGGCCGGGCGCGAAGTAACCGCAGATGAAAATGGAACGCCTGCTTTATTGGACGCTGTTCGTCGCCGGCATGGTGCTCGCGGCGTGGTTGCCGGTCACCAGCGCTTATCCTGAGCTCGGCCGGCAGGTCGCCCAAATTCTGCTGTTTACGCATAGTTAGACGACGTGATGGCGGCCAAGGGCGCGCGCAAGGGTTTGATGCATCACGTTGCGGCGATGACGCTGGGCGCCGCCATGCTCCTGCCTGCATCGTTGCTGGCTGCAGCGCCGATGGGATTCGACGAAGCCCGCCACCTCCTGAACCGCACCAGTTTTGCTGCCAGCGTCGATGATATCAACGCGTTCGCCAAGCTGACGCGCGCGCAGGCCGCCGACCAGCTGCTGGCGTGGACGGCGGGCAACAAAGTCGTCACCCCGGCCCCGGCGTGGGTCAACGATTTCGAGTCGCCGCGCCGCCTGCGCGCGATGAGCGAAGAAGAACGCAAGCTCGCGCAGCGCGCGCAAGCCGAGAAAAGCGCCGAGCTGCGCGGCTGGTGGCTGACCGAAATGCTGACCACGCCGTCACCGCTGACCGAGAAAATGCTGCTGTTCTGGCACAATCATTTCGTTTCCAGCCTGCAGAAAGTCCGCTCGCCGGTGCTGATGTACCGCCAGCAGATGCTGCTGCGCAAGCATGCGCTCGGCTATTTCGGCGACTTGCTGCACGACGTGTCGAAAGACCCGGCGATGGTGATTTATCTCGACAACGAGTCGAATCGCAAGGCCCAGCCCAACGAAAATTTCGCGCGCGAAGTGATGGAGCTCTTCACGCTGGGCGAGGGCAATTACGGCGAGCAGGACATCAAGGAGGCAGCGCGTGCGTTCACCGGCTGGAGCATAGACCACGACAGCGGCGAGTTCGTGTCGCGCCCGCTGATTCACGATGACGGCGTGAAAACCGTGCTCGGCAGGAGCGGTAATTTCGACGGCGACGCCGTGCTCGACATTCTGCTCGCGCAGCCGCAGACCGCGGAATTCATCGTCTTCAAACTGTGGCGCGAATTCGTGTCGCCGGTGCCGGATGCGGTGGAAGTCAAGCGCATCGCGCGCATGTTCCGCGACAACCGCTACAACATCAAAGTCGCATTGCGCGCGATTCTTGCGTCGGAAGCCTTTTATGCGCCGCAGAACCGCGCAGCTCTCATCAAGTCGCCGGTCGAACTGATCGTCGGCACTCTGCGCCAGTTCCGCTTCGAGACCGGCGAAGTCACGCCTTTCCTGCTGGCGTCGCGCCAACTCGGCCAGGACCTGTTCGCGCCGCCCAACGTCAAAGGCTGGCCGGGTGGTGAGGCGTGGATCAACAGCGCGACGCTCCTGCAGCGCAAGCAACTGCTCGATAGATTGTTTCGCGCGCAGGAAATGAGCCAACCCATGCAGGCGATGGCGCGCGAACGGCTGGGCAATCTCAAGGGCATCGTCAAAGAGGGCGCAGACGTCCGCGAACGGCTGGCGCGCGCGATGATGGATATCCGTTTCGACGGTGATAAATGGTTGTCCCGTTTTGCGCCTGGCGATCCCCTGCTGGTCAAGGTCGTGCTGGCCGCAGATCCCCTGAATCCGCCGGCGGCAGGCACGTCGGGCACCGAGCTGCTGCGGCAACTCGTGCTCGATCCGGTATACCAGTTGAAGTGAGGGAGAAGCCATGGACAGACGCCAGTTTCTGCATGCGCTGGGTGCAACCGCCGTCGCGGGATATTCCCCCGGGGTCGTGTGGGCGGGGCCTGCCGGCCGCTATGAAAACCTTCTTATTCTGGTGGAGTTGAAAGGCGGCAACGACGGCCTGAATACTGTCGTGCCGTACGCCGACGGCGAGTATTACAACCTGCGGCCGCGCATCGCCATAGCGCGCGACCAAGTGCTGCCACTCGACAGTCGGACGGGGCTGCACCCGGCGCTGCAACCGCTGATGCCGTTATGGCAGAGCCGTGAGCTGGCCGTGGTCCAAAGCGTCGGCTATCCGAGCGCCAATTTGTCGCATTTCCGCTCGATCGAAATCTGGGACACGGCGTCGAAAAGCACCGAATACCTGAGCGACGGCTGGTTGACGCGCGCATTTGCGGATTCGCCGGTGCCGCGATCTTTTGCGGCGGACGGCGTCATCGTAGGATCGAGCGAAATGGGGCCGCTCGCCGGCGGCGGCACGCGCGCGCTGGCGCTGACCAATACCGAGCAGTTCCTGCGCCAGGCCAAATTGGCGGGCAGCGAAGGCGTATCGCGCAATCCTGCGCTGCAGCACATACTCAAGGTCGAGCAGGACATCGCGCAGGCGGCGGTCAATCTGAATGCCAATTATGCGTTTCGCGCCGAGTTTCCAAACCACCCGCTTGGTAATGCATTCAAAACCGCGGCGCAAGTGGTTGCGAGCAAGGCGGGTGTTGCGGTAATCAGGATCACCCAAAATGGATACGATACGCACAGCGGTCAGCAGGGCGCACAGCAGCGGTTGTTGAAGGAGTTGGCGGAAGGGCTGACCGCCATGCGCGCGGGCCTGCAGGAAATCGGGCGCTGGGACACTGCGCTGATGATGACTTACTGCGAATTCGGCCGGCGGCCCAGGGAAAACCAGAGCGGCGGCACCGACCACGGCACGGCCAACGCGCATTTTGTGCTCGGCGGCCGGGTCAAAGGCGGGTTATATGGACTGCCGCCGGCGCTGACCCGGCTCGACGGCAACGGCAACCTGCCGTTTGCGGTCGATTTTCGCGATCTCTACGCCACCGCGCTCGAAAACTGGTGGGGCGTGAACTCGACGGTCCCGTTGCATGGCAAGTTCAGGGCGGTCGATGTCCTGAAGGCCTGGTAGAGCGGTGGTTTCGCCGCCGGAAATGGCGGCCGAACGCAAGGATTTCGGCCTGTCCCGGTCGCCAATTCCGCCTTTTTAGCGTTTCCCCGGCAGCTTGCCGGGAGAGCCTTTTATGCAAAAGGCATGCGGGTCAGCAGGGCTGGCACCCCGCTAAAACAGCTTTTTCAGGTCAGAATTGAGCCGCATACCCCTGATTTCATATATCATTACTCCTGATCGAGGGGCCGCGGCGCAGGCAGGGTGCGGGGTGTTGGCTCACGTGTGCATATCAAAACGAAAGACACGCCATGCTTGCAACGAGAATTCGCCAAAAAGACGGCATCTTTTACTTTGCCAGTTGCCCGGCCAAAGAGATCCTGAGCAAGGTCCGCTTTATCAGCCGCTATTACGGCGAAGATGAGCAGATCGCCGCGCAGACCGTCCCGCAGAATGACGAGATCGCGCAGTTCATTGCGCGCATCGAACGGAACGACGCCGCGTTCCAGCGCGTCGTGTCCCGCGCCAAGGTGCGTTCGCTGAAGAATTTCTACGAGATGGCCGTGACCCAGCCGCCGATCCCCGGCACGGTCCTGCTGTTTACCAGCGACAGGCTCAGTTTTCGCTCGCTCGAAGGCCAGGACCACGTCGGTCATCTGCAGGAGCCGACTACAAAATACCTGATCATCGACGGCCAGCACCGGCTGGCGGCGTTGCGCTTTTACCTGTCCGAGCATCCCGAAGAAGCCAAGGGCATCGACGTGCCGTGCATCATATTCGACGGGCGCAGCGAAGATTTCGCGGCGGAAATGTTCGTCATCATCAATTCAACGCCGACCCGCATCAACAAAAGCCACCTGGTCGATCTCTACGAGCGCGTGTCCTGGGCGGACCCCGACCGGCGCTTCGCGGCGCGGCTGGTCGACAGCCTCTACAGCGAATCCGACAGCCCGCTGCGCTACCGCATCAACCGGCTGGGCGGCCGCAGCCTCAAAGACAAGTGGATATTGCAGGCGGAGCTCTTCAACGAACTGTACCGCTGGGTGCGCGCGGAGTGGAAGAAAATCAAGCAGGCGACCAACAGCTATCGCGAGGCCGAGAAGTACTACGAAATCGTGCGCGACTTCCTGAAAGCCGCGCAACGGGTGTGGGGCGATACCTGGGCCAATGATAATTACATGGTGACCAGGCCGGTAACGCTGAAGGCCCTGATCCGCGTATGTGCCGATCTCGCGCGCGAAGATGCCGAACCGGTCGATGGCCGCACCAAACGCTGGGAAGATCGCCTCGGGGCATGGGCCGACCAGCAGAAGGCGTTCAAAATCGAAGGTTTCTACGAGCGCTTCCCCGCCAAGGGCGAAGTCGAACGGGTGGCGCGCATCCACCGCGATCTGGCGAAGGCTGCCGGCATCGAAGTCCGAAGCGCGAAAAGCACCGAGAAGTAATCCCCCACCAGCACGCGGCGTGCGGATTCACCGCGCACCCGCGCGCAGCTCTGGCTGCAGTCGTTTTTCAGCCGGCCGGGCGCGAACTGAGGGAAGCGGCGATGGATGCCAGGACATTTCTCAAGTCATTGCCGGGCTTCGCAGGTTTTACGCCGCGCTGGCCGCGGCAGGCGCGCCTGTCCGGCGCTGTAATTTCCGACTGCCGAATTCAGGTTGCGGCGGGAGCGCGCGCGGCGACTGCTTCTTCCTTGTAGCGGCGGCCGCGATCGACGACGCGCCGGTCGCGCACCAGTGCCATGACGGGTACTCCGTAACCGCAGCTCGTCATCGTATTGTCGATCTCAATTTCGATGACCTGGCGTGCGGCGCCTTTCAGTTCGCGCGCCGGATGCTGCAATAACAATGCTGCCAGCGGCGAATCGGCAAGCGGTGTAACGGTGGCTTTGCCGAAGAGTCGGACGGTCGCCGCATTTTCGGCCTCGAACGAACTGATCATGACGGTGATGGGGCCGCCGGCGGTGCAATGCCGCGCGGTCTCGTTGCCCGAGCCTCTGTAATCGAGATACGCCACGCGGTTGGGGCCGAGGATGTGCAGCGGCACGCCGCCTTTCGCCGAAACATTCACCGGGCCGACGTCGTGCCCGCCGCGCGCGAGAGCGGGGTCGGCCGAGGCGACAAAAAACAGCGCAGCGTTGCGGATCAGTTCCGCCTGCTCGTCGGTGATCGAAGGATGGTAGGTAGCCATGGGGAATGGTGAGGAGTGAGGGTTGAAGGGTGAGAGGTGAGGCGAGAGGCGAGAGGAGTAAAGATCTACAGCGAGCTTTCCTCTCGCCTCTTGCCTATCAACATCCAAGCTGGTCCGCGAGATCGATAAAGTCTTTGGCGTTGATGTCGAACGCGGGCTCGGGGCTCAAATCCGGGTGCCGGCCCTTGCCGTTTTCGAGCGGGCGCAGCACGAGTGCGGTCTTGAGGCCATGCTTCGCCGCGTGGCGCAGGTCGTCCTTGTGCGCGGCGACCATCATCACTTCGGCGGGCTTCAGGCCCAGTATTTCCGCTGCGCCGAGATAAGCTTCGGGATCGGGCTTGTAGTGATGGAATACTTCCGCCGACAAAATCAGGTCCCATGGCAGCCCGGCGTGCTTCGCCATGTTGTTGAGCAGCGCGACGTTGCCGTTCGACAGCGTGGCGATGGTGTGGTTTTTCTTCAGGCGCTTCAATCCGCGCACCGTGTCCGGCCACGGTTTCAGGCGATGCCAGGCACGGTTGAGATGGATTTTTTCTTCTTCGGTGAGTGAAGTGATTTTGAATTTGACGAGAATTTCATCGAGGATCATACGGTGCAGATCGTCGATTTTGGTCCACGGCAGTTCGCCGCGCGCGACACGATCCATCGCGGGACGATAGCCCGCGCGCCAGGCGTCAGCGAATTTCGTCGCGTTGAGGCGCAAGCCTTTGGATTGCGCCAAAACGCGCATTTCACGCGCGATGCTGCCGCGCCAGTCGACCACCGTGCCGAACACGTCGAAGGTCAGGGCTTTGACGCCGGCGAGTTCGGGTTTCATCCTGTCAGGGACTCTTGGCGGCCACGCACATGATTTCGACCAGCGTGTCGGCCGAACCCAGGCGCGCTT
This sequence comes from Bordetella parapertussis, assembly GCA_945870465.1. The sequence goes on from CAMBSS010000083.1 coordinate 9,363, forward strand.
CGACGGTGGCGCGCGCCGGCGAACTCTTGGCGTCCATCCAGGCAAGCCACGCTTCGTCCATGGCCGGCTTCAGGCGCATATCGGCGACAAAAACCACCGCGGACAGGATTTTCGATTTATCGCTGCCGCCGCGCGCGAGCAGCTTGTCGATCTGCTGCAGGATGCTCGCGGTCTGTCCTTTCATGTCGGCACTGGCGTCTTCGCCGACCTGGCCCGACAGGTAAAGCCTGCCGGCGTATTCGACCATGTCCGACAGGCGCTGGTCGTACTCGTAGCGAATGATATCTTTGCTCATGTCATGTGCTCCGCAGAGTCGGCGGCGACTTACTGCGCCGCGGTGACCATGATTTCGACCAGCGTTTCGGGCGTGCCGAGACGCGTTTCGACGGTGGCGCGGGCGGGCGGGTTCTTCGGGTCAACCCATGCTATCCAGGCTTCGTCCATCCCCGGCTTCACGCGCATGTCGGCGACGTAGACGACCACGGACAGCAGGCGCGATTTATTGGTGCCCGCAAGCTTCAGCAGCCCGTCGATCTTGGCGAGAATTTCCTCGGTCTGGCCTTTGCTCGACGCTTTGACGTTGTCTGCAGTGGTGCCGGCGAGGTAAACCACGCCGTTGTGGGCCACTGCACGGGAAAGGCGGGAATTGGATTGATGGCGTACGATGTCGCTCATGACTACACTCCTTGGAGAAAAATGGTTGGGAAGGAATTGCGATTTTTTATTCTCAACGCGAATTGTGCAGTGTATTGGCGGTTTACCGCAAGCGCGGATCAATTGGACGCGTAAGGTTACAATGAGCGCCGTGCAATTTTTCGCGGTTTGTGTGGCAGGTAAGGGGCGGGATTCACCCAAGACTACGTCCCAGCCCCCACCCTGGGGAATTTGCCGCAGAGGACACAGAGATCACAGAGAAGAAAAACCGGCTTTTCTGGTTGATGGGTTCTCGTTTTTTGCATTGTTCTGCACCCCTCGAGGGGGTATAAAAAAGAATGCCCCCGGGGGCTCGTTTTTGAATTTGGCAAGTATTGGAGTTCTGCATGGCCAATGACCGGCTTCCGCTGCAAGGCATACGCGTCGTCGAGTTCGTGCACGTGATCATGGGGCCGAGCTGCGGCCTGGTGCTGGCCGATCTCGGCGCCGACGTCATCAAGGTCGAGCCGCTCGATGGCGATCACACGCGCAAATTGACGGTGTCAGGCGCAGGTTTCTTTCCGACCTTCAACCGCAACAAGAAAAGCATCGCGGTCGATCTCAAGTCAGAAGAGGGCAAGGAAATCATTGCGAAGCTGATCCGCAGCGCGGACGTCGTCACTGAGAACTTCCGCCCCGGTGCGATGGACAAATTGGGTTTCGGCTATGAGCAGTTGAAGCAGGCGCAGCCGCAACTGATTTATTGCTCGCTCAAGGGCTTTCTCGCCGGCCCCTACGAAAATCGCGCGGGGCTCGACGAAACTGCGCAGATGATGGGCGGGCTTGCATACATGACGGGCCCGGTCGGCAGGCCGCTGCGCGCGGGGGCTTCGGTCAACGATGTCATGGGCGGCATGTTCGCCGCGATCGCCATTCTTTCTGCCTTCATCGAGCGCGGCTCAACCGGACGCGGCCAGCACGTGAAAAGCGCACTGTTCGAGAACTGCGCTTTCCTGATGGGCCAGCACATGACGGAAGGTTTCATGACCGGCAAGGCGGTGGTGCCGATGCCCGACCGCATACGCGCGTGGGCGGTTTACGATACGTTCAAAGCCAGCGACGGCGAAATGGTGTTCGTCGGCGTGGTCACCGACACCCAATGGAAAATCTTTTGCGACGCTTTCGACCTGCAGGACCTGCTTGCCGACCCCTCGCTGAAAACCAATCCGCAACGGGTCGAAGCGCGCCCGCGCGTGATTCCCATCGTGACTGCGCTGTTCGCCAAAATGACCAAGGCGGAATTGCTCGCGAAATGCGAGAAGCTCGGCCTGCCGTTCGCGCCTATCACGCGGCCGGAGGATTTGTTCCACGATCCGCACCTGATCGCGTCGGGCGGGCTCGCCGATATCACGCTGATGAACGGCATCAAAACGCAGGTGCCTATCATGCCGATCGAAATGGACGGACGGCGCTTCAGTACCCGGCTCGATCTGCCCAAAGTCGGCGAGCACACGCGGGAATTGTTGACGTCGCTGGGCTATGCGCCACAGGACATCGAACGGCTCATCGCCAGCGGCACTGCGCGCGCCGCGTGATTACAAAAAAAAGTTTTGAAGGGTAAATCATGCGCCAATTCATTTGTGCATTAACGGTGCTTTGCGGCGCGGGGCCTTGCCTTGCCGCCGATGCCTATCCCAATAAGCCCGTGCGTTGGGTCGTGCCGTTCCCGCCCGGCGGCGGCACCGATCTGATTTCAAGGACGATCGCGACCAAGCTGTCGGAAGCGTGGGGCGTGCAGGTCGTCGCCGATAACCGTCCCGGTGGCGGTGGCACGATCGGGCTGGGCATCGCGGCCAAGACGCCGCCCGATGGTTATACGGTGGTGCTCGGCCAGGCTTCGAATGTTGCGGTGGCGCCGGCGCTGTATGCAAAGCTGAACTACGATCCGGTAAAGGACCTGCAGCCGATCACGAACGTGATAGCCGCACCGCTCGTGCTGGTGTCGCATCCGTCGTTTCCCGCCAGAAATACGAAAGACCTGATCGCATACGCGCGCGCCAAGCCCGATGCGGTCACGTTCGGCTCGCCGGGCAACGGCACCATCGGGCATTTGTCAATGGAACTTCTGAAAACGATGGCCAAAATCAAAATGCTGCACATTCCGTACAAAGGAGCGACGCTGGCGATCACCGAACTGATCGGCGGGCAGATCGTGCTCTACGCGAGCAGCATGCCGCCGGCGCTGCCGTTGATCACTGCGGGCAAGTTAAAGGCGCTGGGTGTGACGACGGCCAAACGTCTCGCGCCGCTTCCCAACGTGCCGACCATCGCCGAAAGCGGCGTCGCGGGATACGAGGCGGTGAACTGGTACGGCGTCTTCGTGCCGGCAGGCACGCCGAAAGACATCGTGGCGAAATTGCACGCAGATGTCGTGCGCGTACTGAAACAGCCGGACGTGAAAGAGCGTTTTGCCGGCGAGGGCGGGGAAGTTGTCGCCGACACGCCGGATGAATTCGCCGCCTTCGTGCGCAAGGAAATTCCGAAATGGTCCAAGGTGGTGAAGGATGCCGCCGTCAAGGTCGATTGATGCCGCTACTTTCGATTGAAGCGCTGACAGCGCTTGCGGCGGACGCGCTGCGTGCGCATGGCGCTGCCGATGCCGCGGCGCGCATCACCGCTAAATATCTGGTCGCGGCCGACGCGCAGGGACTCGGCACGCATGGTGTCGCGCGCGTGCCGACGTACTGCGATCACCTGAAGTCAGGCCGCGCGCGCGGTGACGCGGTGCCGCGCATTGCGCATGAGAAAGCGGCCGCATGCCTGGTCGATGCGGGCTACGGGCTTGGCTTCGAGCCGGCGGAATTCGCGCTCAAGCAGGCCGTCGAGCGCGCAGCCACTTATGGCGTCGCATTTGTCGGCGTTACGAAAAGCCATCATTGCGGCGCGCTTGGCATCCTGCTCGAACCGGTGGCGGCGCGCGGCATGGTGGGTATCGCATTCAGCAACGCGCCGTCGGCCATCATGGCGTGGGGCGGGACCAAGCCGATCTTCGGCACGAATCCGATCGCGGCGATCTTTCCGCGCAAGGAGGGGCCACCGCTCGTCATCGACATGTCGCTCACCCAGGTGACGCGCGGGCAGATCATGCTTTATGCAAATGCAGGCAAGCCGATACCCGAAGGCTGGGGCAGGGACAAGGATGGCAACCCGACGACGGATGCGCACAAAATTCTCATCGGCGGCAGCCTGCACGCGGTCGGCGGACTGAAAGGCACGATGCTCGCATTTGCGGTCGAGATACTGTGTTGCGCATTGATGGGCGCGTCGCTATCGCATGAAGTCGAACCCATGCTCGTCAGCAACGGCAAACCCATGGACCTCGGTCAGGCTTTTCTGGTGCTCGATCCTGCCGCGCTCGCCGGCAATGACGTTTACCTCGAACGCGTCGAGACGCTCATCTCTGCCATGCTCGAGGACGACGAAGTGCGCCTGCCGGGCGCACGGCGCGTCGAAAATATGGCGCGCGCGGCGAAAGAGGGCATCGAAATACCCGCGAACCTGGAGAATCAGTTGCGCGAGTTGGCGCGAAGCTGACGCGCCGCCGCTGCTCGCCGCATCCGGCGCAAAATGCTAATCTGCGCTGTGTATCAACTCCTGAGGCTTTCCTGCCATGCGTAAATCCTGTTATTCGGTCGCCATTGCACTGCTGGCAAGCACCGCGGCAAGCGCGCAAACCTATCCGACTCGTGCGCCGCGCCTGGTCGTCCCGTACGTCGCGGGCGGGATTGCAGACTTCATGGCGCGCGTCACGGCAGAGGGCGCCCAGGAACCGTTGGGGATCGCGATGGTGATAGACAATCGCGGGGGCGCAGGCGGCAACGTCGGTATCGAGCACGTGGCGAAAAGCGCCCCCGATGGCTACACGCTGGGGCTCGGGTGCCTCGGCTACGTGAGCAATGCCGTGCTGCAGTCCAAGATCACCTACGATCCGCTCAAGGATTTCGTGCCCATCACGATGATCGGCTTTACGCCGCAGGTAATCGTCGTGCACCCTTCCTTGCCGGTCAAAACTCTCAAAGAGTTCATCGCGCTTGCAAAACAACGTCCTAACGAGCTCGCATTCGGGTCGTCGGGCCCGGGCGGCGGCAGCCATCTCTCCGTCGAGTTGTTCAAGGCCCAGACGAATACGCAGATGACGCATATCCCGTACAAGGGCACGGCGCAGGCGATAGTCGATCTGCTGGCCGGCCGCATCCAGTTCATGTTCGATTTCCTGAACACGTCGCAACCGCAAATCCAGTCCGGCAAACTGCGCGCGCTGGCGATCACGTCCGCGAAACGTTTCGAATCGCTGCCGGACGTGCCGACGGCGTCGGAGGCGGGCGTCAAGGGATTCGAAGCCGGCACCTGGTGCGGCATCATTGCTCCCGCCGGAGTGCCGCAGCCGGCGATCGACAAGCTGAACGCCAGCATAGTGAAAGCGCTGGAGTCGCCAGCGGTAAAGTCCCGGCTGGCCGCGCAGGCCATCGTGCCCATGCCGATGTCGCAGCAGCAGTTCGTCGCGTACATTCGCGCCGACTCGGAGCGCTGGAAAAAACTGCTGCGCGAAGGCCGCCTGCAGATGCTGGATTAGGCGTGAGGGGTGAGGCGTGAGGAGTGAGGCGCGAATAAGCCGCGAGAGTTTCGCGGGATGATGGCGGTGCGCGCGGCGGACGTCGTGCTTCACGGCGGCAAGATCATTACCGTGAACGCGAGCTTCGCCATCGCCGAGGCGGTGGCGATCACCGGCAATCGCATAGTATATGTAGGCGCCGACGCGGGTGCGCTCGCGATGGCCGACGCCGGCACGCGCGTCATCGATCTCAAGGGGCGCGCCGTGATGCCCGGACTGATCGACGGTCACGCCCACATGGACCGCGAAGGGCTCAAGCAAGTTTTTCCGTCGCTCGCCAACGCCCGCTCCATCACGGAGCTCAAAGCGACCATCGCCGAACTCGCGCAGCGCACCCCCAAGGGCGAGTGGATAGTGACCATGCCGCTGGGCGATCCGCCGTACTATTTCGACGTGCCCGAGTGCTACGCGGAAAAGCGCCTGCCGACGCGCCACGACCTCGACGAGGCGGCGCCCGACCACCCGGTGTACATTCGCCCCATCTGGGGTTTCTGGCGGCACACGATGCCGCTGGTCTCGGTGGCGAACAGCCGCGCGCTGGCGCTCGCCGGCATCACGAAAAACACCGTTGCGCCGTCGGACACCATCGTCATCGACAAGGACGCAACAGGCGAGCCCACGGGAATTTTTTACGACAACACGATCATGTCGGTCGTGGAAATGACGCTCATGCGTGCCGCCACCGGCTTCTCACTGGACGATCGCACGCGCACGCTGCCGGCCGCGATGCAGGCCTACCACGCGTTCGGCACGACGAGCATCTTCGAAGAGCACGGCGTCGCGGGCGAACTGTTGCGTGCCTACAAGATCGTGCGCGAGAGCGGCGCGCAGACGATGCGCGCAACGCTGGTCATCAGCCCGAAGTGGAATGCCGCTCCCGTCGAGAAATTCGAGCCGGTGGTCGAAGCGTGGGCGAGCTGGCTTGCCGGCCGCGGCTTCGGCGACGACTTTCTGCGCGTCAGCGGCGTCTTCGTCGACATCGGCCCGTCGCGCGAAGATGAATTGCGCGCCGGCACCTGGCCGTACACCGGTTGGGCGGGATTTAATTTCGCGACCGGCCTGCCGCGCGAGCGGGCGAAGGAATTGTGTCTCGCGTGCGCGAAACACAAAATACGGGTGGTTGCGATCTGGCCCAACATGCTCGACGTGTTCGACGAAGTGAACCGCGAGATCGACATCACCGCGCAGCGCTGGGTGCTTGGGCACATCAGCGCGCTCACGCTGGAGCAGATCGCCAAAGTGCGCGAGCTGGGGCTGGTCGTGACTTCGCACACTAACCGTTACGTTTTCAAGGAAGGCCATCTGCTGAAGCAGAAGCTCGGGCCCGCGCGCGAAAACGAAATTTCGCCGCTCAAGTCGCTGATCGAAGCGGGCGTGCGCGTCGCGCTTGCGACCGACAACGTGCCGACGTCGCTGTTTTACCCCATCTGGCAGAGTATCTACCGCAAGAACCGTTATACCGGCGAGACGATTGCGCCCGCTGAGGCGCTGACGCGCGAGCAGGCCCTGCGCGCGGCGACCATCAACGGCGCATACGTGACATGGGAGGAGGATAGCAAGGGGTCAATAGAGATCGGCAAACTCGCCGACCTCGCCGTGCTCTCGCACGATCCGCTGACGGCGGATGAAGACGTATTGAAGGACATCTACGCGGAAATGACTTTCGTCGATGGCCGTGTCGTATACGAACGGGGGCGGGGGTGAATGAAGCCCGGGAGTTGATCGGCCGGCCGCTCGCGGATCTGCCGACGCCGGCGCTGTTGATCGATGTGGCTTTGCTCGAGCGCAATCTCGCCACGATGAAAGACTGCATGGGCGCGGGTAAGGCCGCGTACCGTCCGCACACCAAGTCGCACAAATCGCCGCTGATCGCGAAGATGCAGATCGCGCACGGCGCGCGCGGCGTGTGCTGCTCCAAGCTCGGCGAAGCGGAGGTCATGGCTGCCGGCGGCGTGGACGATATTCATATCACGACGCCGGTGGTGGGCCGCGACAAGGCGCGGCGGCTCGCACGGCTTGCGGCCAAGGGGCGCGTGTCGGTCGTCGTCGATAGCGCGGATAACGCAGCCGAACTCTCGGCGGCGGCGAGCGCGCTCGGCACGGTAATCGACGTGCTGATCGAAATGGATGTGGGGCAGGGGCGGTGCGGCGTCGCGGGGCCGGAACAGGCGCTCGCCGTTGCGGAAGCGGTCAAGCGTGCGCAAGGCCTGCGGCTCAAGGGCATGCAGGGTTATCAGGGCAAGCTGCAATCGATGGTCGCGTATTCCGGGCGGCGCGACGCAGTGCGCGCGGCGCTCGACCAACTGCTGCAGGGCGCGCAGGCGCTCAGAGATCGCGGGTTTACAGTCGAAGTGCTGACCGGCGGTGGCACCGGCAGCCTCGCCATCGATCTCGAATTTGGCGGACTCACCGAGCTGCAGCCCGGCAGCTACGTGTTCATGGACAGCACTTACCGGCGCATCGATTGGAACGACAAGGCGGCGCGAACCCCGTTCGCGAACTCATTGTCGGTGCTCGCCGGCGTGGTCAGCCGGCCGCTCGCCGGCCGCGCCGTGCTCGATGTCGGCTGGAAGGCCGCGAGCAGCGACAGCGGCCCGCCGGTGTTGAAGGGCGACGGTACGCCGGTGGAGTTTGCCGGCGACGAGCACAGCCTCGTGACGGGCGCCGCGGCATCTGCCCTGAAGGCCGGCAGCAAGCTCGAACTGATACCCAGCCATTGCGATACCACGGTCAATCTCTACGACCGCTATCACGTGATCCGCAACGGCGTCGTGGAGGCCGTCTGGCCGGTCGCCGCGCGCGGGCGCAGCGATTAGATGGCATGCCGGCGCGCCACATCGCGGTGCGGGCCGGTGCGGCGCAAAATGGCTATGCCGCAACGCCACGCGCGACTACACTGGCAACGTAAAAAAGTGTGTGGCGGATCCTCGCGGCCGCGCCGCTGTAAAACGGATTTCAGTGTATAAACGATCAGAACCCACTCGCATAACGGGTCTAGGAGGAAACATGCATAGCATCAGAAAATTTCTGCCGTGCCTGTTGTTCGTACTGAGCGGATCGGTCGTTGCCCAGAACTTCCCCGACAAGCCGATCCGCGCGCGTCAACGCTCGCGTCGTACTAGGGCGACCCCAAGTGAAGCTTAGGGCGCTGAGGCGCGTTATTCTATTCGCCGTCTCAATAGCCCTTCTGGCCGGGGGGGTGGCAATATGCTTTTCGCGCAGCTAGTGTGCCTCTCTGGTTTTGCTGGCCACGCCTGTGCCGTTCGGGGGTGGGGCTTCGTTGCCGCAGGATTCATGACTTTCTGGGGTGGTTACTTGCTATGGGACGAATTTGTTGTACGGTGGCTGTCTATTCGATCCAAATCCGACAAGTGATCATTATTCAGAAGCGAAAGTGCCGGCTAACACCGTGGTGCAGGCGACGCGCATAAAGCCGCACGCGCCTGAACACGAACGTTAGACGGCTCCATATTCTTACCACCGAGGCTGAAGACCTTATGGCAACGTTAAATCGAACCAAAGAGAATCCTTGGCAACTCAAGACGGCTCCAGGGACTTCCGAGTACACGATGCACATTGAAGAGAAGGACGGAAAGAGCGTTCTTGCATGTGCTGTGGGAAAAACCGTTCTTTTCTACGACGCCCGGTGTATTGATGATCTGCATAAGATGCTCAAAGCCAAAGCCGATTGGGTCGAGCTCGGGGGCACTGACGAGCAGAAGCCCGCAAAGGAAGGCACAATCGAAGCGGGTCCTCCAAACAATCCTGTCGGTGGCTGGTACGGCCTAAAGAAGGGCCTTCGCGGGCGCTTCGGCGTGTACGTTCCGCCCCTCATGGAGGCGCTCAGCCTTTGCGAACTTGAGCACAACCCGAAAAACAATCGCATCCGTGCAAAGTAAGGGACGATGTCGTGTGAAAGAACCTTTCTGTCTTACACACAGAAAGTCTGACCACTCCAATTTGACTGCGACTTATACAAACACTCACGGCTACCATCCATCCCCTTATGAAAAACATTTCAGCCATCACCCTCCTGTTGTTTGCAAGTTCCGGCTTCGCTCAAACACCTGTTTTTTTTGCAATACCCACAGATCGCCGTGACGTGACAATGAATATTGTGGTTATGGATCCTGAAGCACCACTAGATAAGGTTCTTCTGGTAGTGCCTGGAACCCCCGGCCAGGAAGGGCGAATCATGTTGCGAGGAAAGCAGTCCCCCTCTCTCGGCGCATTGCAGTATCTCTACCCCCATTTGGCAATGTT
>CAMBSS010000084.1 GCA_945870465.1 Bordetella parapertussis
AGTTTGTTGAGCTCGTTCCAGAACGGTGTTGTGATCTGGAAATCATTGCCCTGGTGACTCATCGCGTCGAGAAATGCGCGGTCGCGCGCGAATTCGATCAGTTCGCGCGCCGAGTTGGTGCCGATGGTTTCTTCCGACTGACCATGCAAATCGGCCCAGTACGGCAGCAGCGACGCACTCTCCACCACCCGCAAAGGATTGCTCGTGCACACCAGCTTGCCGGCAGCATCGCGCACTTCGATCAGCAAATCGCCCGTCTCGGCACAGCCCAGGCCGTCGATGATTTTCGAGTACTCGCCGCGCTGCATTTTCAGACTGGCAGGCAGTCCGCCGACCGGCAGATTGGACTTGAGGCTGAATGTCCCGTTCACGAGATGCGAAGGATTGCCCCACTTGTCTTCGCCCTTGAAGCCGAGCTTGAACAGCTGGCCACGCTTGCGCGAAGTCGGCAGGATAGCCTTGTACAAAACCGGCGGCCCCGCCACGACCGAGATAATCGGCTGTACCGGCAGCTCGACATAGTTATAAGTCGCCCATGCATCGGCGAGCACCCGGAACTCGAAAGTCGGCTCGTTGAAAGTCTGCATGCGGATGCCGGGCGAGCCCTGGCGCGTATCGCCGAAGCGCACGATGATCTGGTCGTTCTCGCGCAGAAAACCCCGCACCACACGGATAAACAGCGTTTTGTCCCACGGCCGTATGTTCATCTTGCCGTCGTACTTCACTTCGAGTATCGCGCCGTTGCTGGCCTCGACGGTCGTGTAGTTCCAGCCTTTGGGGTCGGTGAACTGCGGGCGCCCCATGTCGGACGCAAAGCGGTGCACGATTTTCAGCGAACCGGTGTCGTCGATGCCGAAATAACCGGCGGTATAGGTGAGCGTAAACGACTGGAAGCTGCCGGCCTCGAATTCGCCCTGCGGAGAAATCTCCGCGTGGCCCATGCGATCGGCGAAATAGATTGAATGCGGCATCTAAAACCTCTACAAAAAAGCTTTACCGCAAAGGACGCAAAGGAAAAGAAAACTGATATTTTAGCAATGCTGAACAACCGACCGTTATATATGGTTCGCCTTTGGTTTCCCTTCGCGTCCTTTGCGGTTCAGGATTTTGATCTTGCGCCTCTGGACACCTGCGGACCGACCACGCCGAGGCCGACTCGTAGCGCCTCGGTTTCGAGGATGTCGGCCGGCATCACGTTGGCGATATTCACGTCCGGCCCGAATTCGTGGACGAGGAATTTTTTCATATCTTCGACGACCGATAAAGTGATTCCCGCAATCCACGGGCCCGGCAGCTCGATCAGCACACGCGACATGTCGAGCCCCTTGCGCAACCCATTGATGAGCTTCATCTTGGGTTTGCCGTTGGCGATCAGCTCGGCGGCCTCGACCAGCACCAGCTCAGCGCCGGCCGCGAAACAATCCTCGGCCTGCGACACCAGCAGGCCGGAATCGTTTTTCATGTCCTTGGAGCCGACTTCGCCGAACACCGCGAGCCCGCAATCGACCGCCAGGCGGATTTGCGCGCGGCGCTGGCGCGGCGTCAGTTCCACGCAGTTGTCTGAAACCTCCACCACGTCGAAGCCGACGCGCTTCGCCTCGAGCAAAAACGGGCGCAGCATTTTTTCGCCATAGGTCGCGAACACGTATTCCTGGAACTGGCCGCCGATGAACGGGCGTATGCGGTGCTTGCGGTAGAGCGCCAGCTTTTTGCGCAAATACGCGAGATCGTAGAGACGCGAAGTGCCGACCGCGATCTTGGCGAGATCGATATAGCGGTCGGCCATCGTCACCAGGTCAGCGACCTGCATATACGGCAGCCCGAAATCCGCCACCATCGTGAGCCCGGTCGTGCGCGGCTTCTTTTGGCTACGCGCGGCTGGCAACTCGACGAAGCCGAACGGCACCTTTTTAGAACCTGATTCCTTACGACGCATAAATATTCCTCCGAAGCATTCAGAACTGCAACGAAATCCCGGACGCCAGTATCAACCACAGCACGAGGCGCCGGAAGCGCTCTTCGCTAATAACGTCAAACACGCGCATGCCCGCCCATAATCCCAGCGCCATTGCCGGCAGCCCCACCGCCAGCGGCATCACCAACTGCGACTTGTCGATATCGATGGTGAACCCCACGCACAGCATGATGAGCACGCCGCTGATGAGTATGAAAGGCTGATAAACGCAGCGGCTCTTTCGCTTGTCCCATCCGCGCAGGCCGCACCATATGGTCGGCAGCGTGCCATGCAGCATGGAAAATCCGCCCAGCACGCCGCTCACCCACCCCACCACACCATCGGCGATGCGCGCCGTGACGGGCGCGAGTCGCAGCACCCGAATTTGTGGCCGCATCAGCATATAGCCACTATAAGCGATCATGAACGCACCGAACATATGACGAAACAAAACCGCATCGAGACGCTGCAGTGCCAACACACCCAGCGGCACGCCGAACAGGCTGCCAAGCACGAACGGCCACAGCAGGCCGAATTCGATTTCGCGCCGGAATTGCCAGACGCTGGCGGTGTGCAGCAGCGTCGCGCAGATCGCTGCGAGGAACACGATCTGCGCCGGCGGCAGCACGTAGATCCATACCCCGGTGACAACGATGGCAAACGCGAACCCGGCACTGCCGACCACCAGCGCGGCAAGGAATCCCCCCGCCGCGATCAACGCGTAATCAAACCACATTCAGCGCGAAAGCGAGGCCCGCCGCGAGGCTCAATCCGGCGGCCACGGCGAGCAGGCTCTTTTGCCAGTCGCGCCACGCCAGGAATTCCAGCATCAATATACGCACGCCGCCTGCCATGTGCGCCGCAAGCAATATCACGAGGCCGATCTCGCCGAATTTGACCAGCGGCTGCTGCGTCCAGTGCAGAAATCCATCGAGTGCAGGCGCGCCCTGCAGTGCCTGGCCCAGCGCCCAGAAATGGAACGGCAAAAAGAGCGCCAGCAGCAAGCCGCTCGCGCGATGAACGATGAACGCCCAGTAAGCGGGATGATTGCGCGCGCGGTAATCGTTTTTCATAGCGGCGCGAATACCGCCAGCACCGCGCGGCCGCCCCACAGCGCCAGCGCCGCACCGAGCACCACCAGCGCCACGTCGACAAACGCGCCGCGCAGGCCGAATGTCTCGCCCACTATCGTGCGCACGCCTATCGGCGCGTGTACCGCGACGGCGGCAACGAAAGTTGCATAAAAAATCAGCCACGCGTAATTGCCGCGCGTGCGCCCGAGTATGTCGGCCGCCGACAGCCCGTGGCGCACCGCGTAGATCATCGTCACCAGATGCACGACCACGCACAACGCGAGCACGGCGGCGCTGAGCCGCTGAGCCGTCCATAGCAGCACTTGCGTGCGGATGCTCACAGTTCACCCTTGATGGCCGCGACGGCGACCGCGCGCTTCAGGCCGGCGATGCCGGCCGTCGGCGCAATATGCTTGGGACAACGCTCGCTGCATGTCACGTGCGTATGGCAGGCATGGCAGCCGGCGTCGCCGGCAACTGCGGCGAGGCGCGGCGCATTGGCGGTATCGCGCACGTCGTTTACCAATGTCCACGCCCGGTTGAGCGCGGCCGGTCCGAGATAGGCGGGGTTCCATGCCACGACGTCGCAGGAGCTGTAGCAGACGCCGCAGCCTATGCATTCGATCGCGGCATCGACTTCCTTGCGCTGCGGCGAATCGGGCAATACGCGCGCGAACTCGTCGGCGCGCGTGCGCGCGCCCTTGAACTGGCCCTTGGCCTGCGCCCATTTGTCGAAAAACGGCGCCATGTCGGTGACGAGGTCCTTGATCACCGGCAGGTTGTTGAGCGGCGCGATTTCCAGCGTATCGTCGGTCGCGACGTTCGCGACGTGGGTGCGGCACGTCCACCGTGCCTTGCCGTTCACGCTCATGGCGCACGAGCCGCACATGCCGACGCGGCACGCGTAGCGATACGACAGGGTGGCATCGAGGTTGCGCTGGATGTAAGTGACGACATCGAGCACGGTCTGGTTCTCGAGACGGGGCACTTCGAATTGCTGAAGCCCGCCGTTCTCGGCGCCGCGCCAGACGCGCACGGTGAGCGTGCGCGGGAGAGGCGCGAGGCGCGGGGCGAGAGGCGTATCCACCGGCTCTTTTAAAGTTGCCATCTTCGAGGCCAATTCGTACTGTTCCCCCAGGTCGCCCAAGATTTTTGCATTGTTTTTCCTTCGCGTCCTTCGCGTCCTTGGCGTCCTTGGCGGTGAAGCTTTACGCTTTATGCACTTTCATACAGCCTGGTCATCACGAACTCATTATGACCAAGCGCTTCGGCCGCGGTGAGGCGTCCGTTGCAGGTGCGCAGCATGACCTCGATCAGTTCGTCGCCGGTCTGGTCGAGGTTCTTCTCGCGCTGCAGGAGCCCCGAGCAATCGTGGTCGACGTGTTCCGACATTGTGCGCACGGTGCGCGGATTCGCCGTCAGCTTGATGACCGGCAGGATCGGGTTGCCGATCACGTTGCCCTGCCCGGTCGGAAAGAGATGCACGACATAGCCGGATGCGGCGCACAGCGTCACCATCTCGGCCGCTGCCGACGACGAATCCATGAACCACAGGCCCGGCTTGGTCGGCGTCTCGGCCTTGTCGAGCACGCCGATCACCTTGCACTTCTTGCCGATCTTCTGGATGTTGCCGAGCGCTTTTTCCTCGATGGTGGTGAGCCCGCCCGCGATATTGCCTTTGGTCGGCTGCGAATCGGACAAGTCGCTGGTTTTGTGGCGCTCCACTACTTCCTGATAGCGGTCGAACATCGCCATGAACTGCTTGCGCACTTCGGGTGTTGCGCAGCGTTCGGCGACGATCTTTTCCCCGCCGGTGATTTCGGTGGTTTCGCCGAAGCACATGGTGACGCCCAATGGTTCCATTTTATCGAACGCGTTGCCGACCGTCGGATTGGCGCCGCAGCCGGAAGTCGTGTCCGACTCGCCGCATTTCGTCGATACCCACAGATCGCTGATCGGGCATTCGACACGCTGCAGTTCAGAAGCCCATTGCACGTATTCCTTGGCCACTTTGGATGCGCGCAGGATGGTGTCGTGATCGCCGTGCAACTCGATGCCGAATCCGGTGACCGGCTTGCCGGTCTTGGCGATGCCATCAACCACTTTCTTGGCCCAGCCTTCTTCGATGCAGATGACCACCACCGCGGCAACGTTCGGGTTGGAGCCCGCACCGATCAGCGTGCGGAAATGCAGATCCAGGTCGGCGCCGAATTGCAGCCGGCCGTACGGGTGCGGGATCGCGATGGCGCCCTTGATGTTATTGGCAACGGCCTCGGCTGCGGCGTTCGACAGATCGTCGACCGGCAGGATGATGACGTGATTGCGCACGCCGACGCGGCCGTTTTCGCGGCGATAGCCCTGGAAAGTGGTTGTGCTTGAGATCATGCTCGCTCCTCTGCGCCTACCAGCGCTTGGTCTTGATGTTGTGAACGTGGGCGTGCGCGCCCGTCTTGATGTCGGCGATGGCCTTGCCAATGTCGTGCCCGTATTTGATGATGGTGTCGCCGTTCTTGATGTCTTTCAGGGCGAGCTTGTGGCCGATCGGAATGTCCTGCTGCGTCTTGAGCGAGATGGTGCGGTCTTCGTCCATGATCCAGCCGGTGCAGTCCTGGCCGGCTTTCACGCCTTCGACCACGACCACTGCGACGGTGTCCTTGGGATCGTGCAATACAAAGTGAATCATAGGAACTCCTCAAACTCGAAAAAAAATGAAAGCGCCCTCAGTGTACGGCCAATATGGTTTTTATCGGCCGCCACAGATAGTAGCCGCCGCGTTAAATATGAGTCAACTATATGACCTATATGACGTCCAGACTGCCGGTGCTATGATTCCTGACGAACTATTCGCGGCGAATCGAACATGGTCCCCACCCCGGCAGGCAGCAGCCTGAACTCCCACCCCCTCTACAAAGAGGTCAAAAACCGCATCACACGCAGCCTGATTGCCGGCGAGTGGAAGCCGGGCGCCGCCATCCCGAGCGAAGGGCGGCTGGCCGCGCACTTCGGCGTTTCGGTGGGCACCATCCGCAAAGCCATCGACGAACTGGTGGCCGAGAAAATCGTCGTCCGCCAGCAGGGTCGCGGCACCTTCGTTACCACGCACAGCGAAGACCGCCAGTTCTACTATTTCTTTCACATGGTCGGCAAGGACGGCGGCAAGGAACCGCCCGACCACGAACTGCTGTCGCTGCAAACCGCCAAAGCCGACCATGCGACCGCGCTGCAACTCGGCATTGAACGCGGCGAACGCGTGCACCGTATCCAGAACGTGCTGAAACTCAACAGCGTGCCGGTCATATTCGACGAACTGCTCATCGCAGCAGCGCGCTTTGCCGATTTGAGCGCAGAAAAATTCGGCGCTCGCGACGGCACCATTTACGGTTTCTACCAGTCGCGCTACGGTATCAACGTGGTGCGCATCAGCGAACGGCTGTCGGCCGCGCTGCCGGACGCACGCGTTGCGCGCCTGCTCGGCGTGAAACAAGCGAGCCCGGTGCTGGTCATCAAGCGCGTCGCTTATACGTACCACGATCAACCCGTCGAACTGCGCACGAGCTGGGTCAACACGGCGCGTCATGAGTACTTAAGCGACCTGTGGAAAGCGGGGTCCGGTCGGGCATGAGCGCCAAAACTCCGCTGCTATCTGTTTTTATACCGCTATACAATGGCGAAAAATACGTGCGCGAAGCCATCGAATCGGTGCTCGACAACGGTTTCGCCGACCTCGAAGTGATCGTCGTCGACGACGGCTCGAACGACGGCACCGTGCAGGTCGTCGAAGCGATCAGGCATCCGGCGCTGCGGCTCTACCGCAATGCGGCCAACCTCGGCGTCGTCACCACGCGCGACCGCAGCGTGTCCCTGCTGAACGGCCGCTACATGGCATTGCTCGACCAGGACGACATCGCCGTGGCGGGCCGCTTTGAACAACAGGTCGCCCGGCTCGAAGCGGCGGACGGCCCCGACATCATTGGCGGCGCGGTCGAATTCTTCGGCGACGAAGAGGGGCAATATTTTTTGCCGTCCGGCGACGCAAAAATCAAGGCGGCACTGCTGTTCTTCGTCTGCCCGCTCGCCAATCCGACCATCTGCATGAAGCTCGCCCCGCTGCGCGAGGGGCGCATCCGCTATACGACCGACATCGGGGTGGCCGCCGACTACGCGATGTGGGTGGATGCGATGCGCGTGGGCATGCGTTTTGAAAATCTGCCGGTCGTGCTCACGCGTTATCGCCGGCACGGCGACGCCATGACCAGCAAACTGTCCGTCGAGTGCGCGGCCTCGGGTCGCCGGGTGCGGCAGAAAGTCGTCGACATGTTCTTCCCTGCCATGTCCGCCGGCGAGCGCGCAGCGCTGCTCGATGCGCTCTCAACCAATCTGAGCGGCGGTCCGCGCTGGCTGGACGGCGTTTACGCGGTGTCGCACGCGGCCATGCTGGCGAAAGACATTGCCGGCATCGATACGGCGTGGCTGGTCAAAGCGCTGGAGAACATGGCGGTCAGCATGATCGAACGCGCGCTGAAACTCGGCAACGCCGACAACGAAACGCTGGAAATGATGATCGAAACCAGCGCGCACTTCGAACGCTGGCGCGCCGCCAACGCAGGCGCGCTCGATGCGCGCATCATGGCTCTGATCAAGTAATCAGAGCTTCTGCATTTCGCGGCGTATCACTTCCAGCTTTTCCGCGTCTTTCACGTTTTTGCGCAGCCAGTCGAATTGCGCGCGCGCGTCGTCTTTGAGGCCCGCGCGTCCAAGGTTGGCGGCGGCGGCGATGCGCGCATTGACGGCGAAGGGGTCGGGGGAGCGCGCATCCAGCAGCAATGCGGCTTCCATGAAGTAATCCGCGGCATTCTGAAAATCGTTGAAGGTCTCCGCGATGCGCGCGAGCGCGAACAGGATTTCGCGCCGTTCGCGCGGCGCCGCCAGCGGCAGCAGCGCGCGATACAGCTCGTCGGCCGACTTGAAAAAACCGGTGTCCTGCAGCTCCTGCACCATCGGCACCGCGCGCTGCACGACGTCGGCCGGCAGCGTTTTCTTGCCCGCCAGCAGCGCGCGCAACACATCGCCCCCCGGCTCCGCGATGCCGGCTCGCACCAGCACCGGCGCCAGGCGTATGCGCCACTCGTCGGGCTCCAGCGTCGCCGGCGTGGCAAGACCATGCCAGTAACGCGCCGCCGCCGCGGCCTGGTTGTTGTCGGCGGCCATGCCGCCCAGCAGAAAGCGCGCCTGCGGGTCGATCAGCGTCACTGGAAACCGCGTCGCATCGTCAAAGAGCCGGATCGCGGTCAATGCCAGCTTGGCGCTCTGCAGCGAGAACGCCAATTGCAGCTGTGCGTCCTGGCGCGTAGCGCGCACCTTGCTTTGCAGGGCGAGATACGCGAACAGCACGCGTCCGGCGAGCGGGCTGGTGGCGCTGCGGCGTGCCGCGAAATCTGCCCATCCTGCGTCCTCGCCGACCAGCAACTGGTTCTGGTTGGCGACCTCCTGCGCGGCCGCGGCATACGATTTCCAGAGCTCGGCGGCGATTGCCGTCAGGCGCTCTGCCGGCTTGTCGCCGGCGACTTGCAGCAGGTTCTCCAGGGCCTCGACGTGCAGCATGGAATTTTTTTGCAGCGAGGCGGCGTGCTGCAACACTATCCAGTACGCGACGTTGTTGCTTTTGGCGAGCGCCGCGCGCGCCTGCGCAATCGCGGCGTCCGGCGCTATCAGGTTGGTCTTGATCCGCATCAGGAGCTTGAGCGGGCTCGCCTCGTCGAGCTGCGAAAACCAGTTGACCGCCTCCCTGTCCATGCCTGCCGCAAGCAAGGCATCGACAAAACGCGCCGCGGTGTCGCGGTCGACCGGCTTGTAGTCCTGTTGATAGCGCAGCATCAGCGTATAGGCGTCCTGCGGCTGGTCTTCGGCTAGATAGGTTTCGATCACCAGCAGGCGCGCGTGGCGCATCTCTTCCGCGGCGAGGTCCTGGCGCCAGATCAGGCGCGCCAGAAAATCGCGTGCGATCGCGCCTTGTCCATTCGCGAGTGCCGCGCGCGCGCCCTGCAGCAGACAGGCCCGCACCACCTTGTCGGGTGCGCCCGGCGGCAGCGCAACAACCCGCTTCGTGAGTTCCTGGTGACGGGACAGGCGCGACAGCAGCGCACAGCGCAACTGCTCCCAGTCGGCCCAGCGCGGCGCGTTCATGGCGGCGGGCTGCATCTGCTCTACGCGCGCGAGCGCCAGCTGCGGCGCGTTTTGGTCGGCATAGCGCTGCGTGATTTCGAACGCATCGGGCACGCCCTGGGCGCGGGCGCCGAATGCCATGAGCATGGCCAGCAGAATGATGGTGCGCATGCGCCCATTGTAGGGGCACAGGTCGTGCAAGCTCAATTAACCCACAATAAAAAAGGCGGCTTGCGCCGCCTTTCTTTGCAACCCGTCCGCGCCAGCTTAAGGCTTGGCTTCGGCCTGGGGTGCCGGTGCTGGGGTTTCGACCGGCGGCAATACGTCCTCGACGCGGATGTCGAGGCGCTCCTTGATGCGCGCGGCCTTGCCCGACAGCTTGCGCAGGTAATAGAGCTTGGCGCGGCTGACGTCGCCTTTGCGCTTGACCTCGATCGACGCGATCAGCGGCGAGTACAGCTGGAAAGTACGCTCGACGCCCTCGCCCGACGAAATCTTGCGCACGATGAATGCCGAATTGAGCCCGCGGCTCTTCCTGGCAATCACCACGCCTTCGTAGGCCTGCACGCGCTTGCGGTCGCCTTCGACCACGTTGACGTTCACCACCACGGTGTCGCCGGATTTGAACTCCGGGATTTTCTTGCCGAGACGGGCGATTTCTTCGCTTTCGAGTTTCTGTATTAGGTCCATCGTCATACTCCATTCAATTCCTGCGTGCTCATTTCCCGTTTAAATTCTTCGAGCAAACTGCGCTCGTCATCCGACAGCACCCGCTTCACCAGCAAATCCGGCCTGCGCTGCCACGTTCTGCCCAACGCCTGCTTCAACCGCCAGCGGCTGATGTCGGCATGATTGCCCGACAACAACACCGGCGGCACCTTCTGTCCCTCGCACACCTCGGGCCGCGTGTAATGCGGGCAATCGAGCAGCCCGTTTACAAACGAGTCCTGGTGCGCCGATTCGGCATCGCCCAGCACACCCGGCAACTGGCGCACGATGCAATCGATCAACACCATCGCCGCCAGCTCGCCGCCCGACAACACGTAATCGCCGATCGATATTTCGTCGTCGATCCCGTTCGCGCCGCGTGCAATTGCACGCTCATCCACGCCTTCGTAACGCCCTGCCAGCAACACCAAACCCTGCTGCCCTGCCAGTTCCATCACCAGCTGGTGGTTCAGCAAACGCCCCTGCGGCGTCAGGTGAACCACGCGCGGCTTCTGCACGCCTGCGCTTTTCTGCCGCTGCCGCGCCGCTGCCAGTGCGCGCCCCACGGGTTCGGCCATCATCACCATCCCGGGCCCGCCCCCGTACGGCCGGTCATCGACCGTGCGATACGCGTTCTGCGCAAAATCGCGCGGATTCCACGCCACCAGCTGATAAATTCCTTTTTCCCGCGCGCGGCCTATCACGCCCGCTTCGGCGACCGCATCGAACATCGCCGGGAAAATCGTCACCACGTCAAACTGAAGCATCAGTAATCCCTGCCCCAGTCCACAGCGATTACACCCGCTGCCACATCCACTGCCTTGATCGCATCGGCGATAAACGGTATCAGTATTTCGCGCGCTTCTTGTAGCTTGCTACCGTCTACGTGCTCGTCACCTTGAGCGCGCTTGCTGCCACCATCCGCGGTCACCACCAGCACATCGTTCGCGCCGGTCTCGATGATGCGGGCGACGCGCCCCAACTCTTCCTGCTGCGTGTTCACGACTCGCAGGCCGATCAGATCGGCCCAGTAAAACTCACCGCTCCCGGCGCCCGGCAACTGCTCGCGCGGCACGCCGATTTCGAAACCTTTCAGCGCCGCCGCAGCCTCGCGATCTTCGATGCCCGCCAACTGCGCCACCAGCGTATTGCCCTGCACCTTGGCGACGGCGACCTTCATCTCGCGCCATTCGCCTTCGCGCCGCAACCACCACACCGGGTACTCGCACAGATTGCCCGGTTGCGCGGTAAGCGCGTGCACCTTGAACCAGCCCTTGACTCCGAACGGGGCGGTCACCCGCCCCATCACTACCATGCGCTCAGGCCGCGGGCTTTGCGCCAAACTGTTTGACGAGGCGTGCCGCCGTGTCGCTGATTTGCGCACCCTTGCTCTGCCAGTAAGTCAGCCGCTCGGCCTGATAGCGGAATGTTTCCTGACCTGCCGGCGCTTTGGGATTGTAAAAACCGATGCGCTCTATGAAGCGGCCATCGCGCGCGCGCTTCGAATCAGCAACCACCAGATTAAAAAACGGACGCTTTTTGGCGCCGCCTCGTGCCAGTCTGATCACTACCATGGGAAATCCGACCCTGAAAATGCGGAAAGGGCGTGATTTTACGCTAGTTTTTGACTTTAACGCAAGGGAAGTAGCGGTTGCGGCAACCCGCGATTGCGCCGTGCCGCGCAATCCGGCTCAAAAACGTAACTTACTGATCTGAAATAAAACGATAGCAGATGCCCGTTAAGACATCCGACCGGCGCGTTCAGCGCATGCCGCCGGGCAGCATCCCCTTCATGGAACGCATCATCTTGGCCATGCCGCCTTTGGCCATCATCTTCATCATTTTCTGCGTCTGCTCGAACTGCGCGAGCAGGCGGTTGACCTCCTGCACGCTGACGCCGGCGCCGGCCGCGATGCGGCGCTTGCGCGAGGCCTTGAGCAGCTCGGGTTTCGCGCGTTCCTGCGGCGTCATCGAATTGATGATGCCTTCGATGCGGCGGACCTGGCGGTCGTCCATCTGCGCCTTGCCCGCCGCCTGCGCGAGCTGCCCCGGCAATTTGTCGAGCATGGCGGTGACGCCGCCCATCTTTTTCATCTGGCCGATCTGCTGCTTGAAGTCTTCGAGATCGAAGCCCTTGCCCGACTTCAGTTTCTTGGCGAATTTCTCCGCTTCATCGCGGTCGACCGTACGCTGCGCGTCTTCTATCAGCGACAGCACGTCGCCCATGCCAAGTATGCGCGACGCCATGCGGTCGGGATGAAAGACTTCGAAGCCGGTCAACTTTTCGCCGATGCCGGCAAACTTGATCGGCTTGCCGGTCACCTGCCGCACCGACAGTGCCGCGCCGCCGCGTGCATCGCCATCGAGCTTGGTCAGCACGACGCCGGTCAGCGGCAGCGCGTCAGCGAAAGCCTTGGCAACGTTGACCGCGTCCTGGCCCTGCATCGAATCGACGACAAACAGGGTTTCAATCGGGTTCAACGCGGCGTGCAGCCCGCGGATTTCACTCATCATCGCTTCGTCTATCGCGAGACGGCCCGCGGTGTCGACGATCAGCACGTCGTGATAATGCTTGCGCGCGTAATCGAGCGCGGCGAGCGCGATGTCGGCCGGTTTGTCGCTGCCGGACGACGGGAAGAAATCGACTTCGATTTGCGCGGCGAGCGTTTTGAGCTGCTCGATTGCAGCCGGACGGTAGACGTCGCAGCTCGCCAGCAGCACTTTCTTTTTCATCTGCTCACGCAGCATTTTGGCGAGTTTGCCACTGGTAGTCGTCTTGCCCGAGCCCTGCAGGCCCGCCATCAGGATCACCGCGGGCGGCGTGGTCGCGAGATCGAGCGCGGCATTGGTCTCGCCCATCAGCGCCACCAGCTCGCGATGCACGACACCCACCAGCGCCTGGCCCGGCGTGAGGCTGCCCATCACCTCCTGGCCAAGCGCGCGTTCGCGCACCTGCGCGACAAAGTCCCGGACGACCGGCAATGCAACGTCGGCTTCGAGCAGCGCCATGCGCACTTCGCGCAGCGCGTCCTGGATATTGGTTTCGGTCAGCCGCGCTTCGCCGCGCAGCGTTTTCATGACCTGCGACAGCCGTCCTGTCAGACTCTCGAACATGCGGGATCCGTAATTAGTTGCATGGCGCGGCGCGGCGACACACTGGTGTAAACTGGCGGCCAATGACCATGCTGGACTTCGTATTCTATCCGATCACTTCACTGATGTACGCGGCGCTTGCTGCGTATTTCTGGCGCATGCACTGGTTGCCGGCCGCCGCCGCGCCGGCCGCGCGCGCGAAATCGGGTAACCTCGAACACATCGCAGTGCTGGTACCGATGGCATTGCACGCCATGCTGCTCTATCAGTCGGCGTTCGCGAGCGACGGCATGCATCTGGGCATAGGCAATGCGATCTCGACGATTGTCTGGCTCACGGTCGCCATCTACTGGCTGGGCAATCTCGCCTACAAAGTCGAAGGGCTGCAGGCGATGGTGATGCCGGTGGCGGCGGCGTGCGTATTGCTACCCACCATCTTTGCCGACACACGCGCGCTGCCGAACACCCAGCTTGCAGCGTTCAAGGCGCACCTCGTGATCTCGATGCTCGCATACAGCCTGTTCACCATCGCCTCGCTGCACGTGCTGCTGATGGCGCTGCTCGAGCGCCGGCTGCACGGCGGCGAACTGCCGCTGGCGCTGCAAAAACTGCCGCCGCTGCTGACCATGGAAATGCTGCTGTTTCGCATCATCGCCGCGGGGTTCGTGCTGCTGACGCTGACGCTCGCGAGCGGCATCATATTTTCCGAGGAATTGTTCGGCAAGGCGATGCGCTTCAATCACAAAACGGTGTTCGGCATCCTGTCGTGGGTGATTTTCGCGGCACTCCTCGGCGGCCGCAGCCTCTACGGCTGGCGCGGCCGCATCGCCGTGCGCTGGACGCTGACCGGCTTTCTGATGCTGGTGCTCGCCTACGTCGGCAGCAAGTTCGTGCTCGAAGTCGTCCTTGGAAGAACGTGAGAGGCAGGAGCCAGGATCAAGGATTCAGCGAAAGCCCGGATACAAACCGGTTTTGCCTGAATCCTGAGTCCCGACTCCTGAATCTCCGCTCCTGATGGACGACATCCCGTTATCCGCCCAGTTCACCGCGCTGGGCATCCTGCTGCTGATTTCAGCCGTGTTCTCGATCGCGGAAACCAGCATGATGGCGCTGAACCGCTATCGTTTGAAAGCGCTGGTGCGGCTCGGCAACCGCGGCGCGATCCTGACCACTGAACTGCTCGCGCGCACCGACCGCCTGCTCGGCGTCATCCTGCTCGGCAACAACCTGGTCAACGCGGCGGCGGCGGTCCTGGTGAGCGTCATCACCGTTCAACTGTTCGGCCAGAACGAAATCGCGCTCGCTCTCGGCACGCTGGTCGTTACGTTCCTGATCCTGGTGTTTTCGGAAATCACGCCCAAGGTAATCGGCGCCGCCTACGCCGAGCAGATCGCGCTGCCGCTCGCCTTCTTGCTGAAACCGCTCCTGAAGATGCTTTACCCGGTCGTCTGGTTCGTCAACCTGTTCGTGCAATCGTTGCTGTGGCTGTTCCGCTTGAAGCCGGCGAACGCCGCCGACAACACCATGACACCCGATGAATTGCGCACGCTGGTGCTTGAAGCCGGCAACTACATTCCGAAAAAACATCAGAGCATCCTGCTCAACCTGTTCGATCTCGAAAGCATCACGGTCAACGACGTCATGACGCCGCGCAACCAGATTGAGTCCATCGATATCGATGCGCCGCCCGAGGTCCTGCGCCAGCAGATCGCCACCGCCTACCACCGGCGGCTGCCGGTGTACCAGGGCCAGCCCGACAACATCATCGGCATCATATTGCTGCGCAAAGTGCTGTCGGTCAGCCAGGACGACGAGATCGGCGCCGAACATTTGCGCGAGATCATGCGCGAGCCCTACTTCATCCCTTCGGGCACGCCGCTGTTCACGCAATTGCAGCAGTTCCAGGAACACCAGGACCGCCTGTGTTTTGTCGTCGATGAATACGGCGAATTGATGGGGCTCCTGACGCTCGAAGACATCGTCGAGGAGCTGATCGGCGAATTCGCCACGCACTCGCCACTGCAGCCCGCGCACTTTCACCGCCAGGACGACGGCTCCTACGTGGTCGAAGGCGGCAGCCTGCTGCGCGAACTGAACCGCAAGCTCAGCTACCGTTTTCCCCTCGACGGGCCGAAGACGCTCAACGGCCTGATACTGGAGCATTTCCGCGACATTCCCGAACCCGGCGTGAGCGTCAGGATCGCCGGCCACCGGATGGACATCGTGCAGACCCAGGACCGCGTGGTAAAGGCGGTGCGCCTCGCGCCCGCGGCCGACGCCGCGCTCGAACCAGCCGCCGGTTCCTAGACCGGGCTTAAGTGCCTTTACAAAGCAAACGCACACGGGCATCATTATGAAGATTGGAATCTAACCGATTGGTTAGATTGGAATTATGGGGAAAACCTAATGGCGACCACAGCCGCGACTGCCACCAAGAAAGACGTCAAGGAATTTACCTATTCCTGGACCGGCACCGACAAGGCTGGCAAGACGCTGCGCGGCGAAATGAAAGCCGGCGGCGAAGCTGTGGTCAACGCGATGCTGCGCCGGCAGGGCGTCAAGGTCCTCAAGGTCAAAAAACAGTCGGTGCGCAGCGGCGGCTCGATTTCGGACAAAGACATTACGCTGTTCACGCGCCAGCTCGCGACCATGATGAAAGCCGGCGTACCGCTGCTGCAGGCGTTCGACATCGTCGGCAAGGGCCACAGCAACGCGGCGGTACAAAAGCTGCTGATGGACATCAAGACCGAAGTCGAAACCGGCTCTAACCTGAAGTCGGCTTTCGAGAAGCACCCGCTCTACTTCGATGCGCTGTTCTGCAACCTGGTCGGCGCCGGCGAACAGGCCGGTATTCTCGACAGCCTGCTCGACCGCCTGGCGACCTACAAGGAAAAAGTGCAGGCGATCAAAGGCAAGATCAAGGCCGCCCTGTTTTATCCGATCGCAATTATCGTGGTGGCATTCGTCATCACCGCGGTCATCATGATTTTCGTTATTCCCGCGTTCAAACAGGTGTTCGCAAGTTTCGGCGCCGATCTGCCGGGCCCGACGCTGGTAGTCATGGCGATTTCCGAATTTTTCGTCAAGTTCTGGTATCTGATTTTTAGCGTGGTCATCGGCGGCGTATGGGGTTTCCTCTACGCATGGAAGCGCTCCAAGTCGGTGATGATTTTCATGGATTGGCTGGCGCTGCGGGCGCCTGTTTTCGGCGACATGGTGCGCAAAGCCACCGTCGCGCGCTGGACGCGCACGCTGGCGACCATGTTCGCCGCCGGCGTGCCGCTGGTCGAAGCGCTTGACTCGGTGGCGGGCGCCGCCGGCAATCACGAATACTATCTTGCCACCAAGAAAATCCAGGCCGAGGTTTCTACCGGCTCCAGCCTGACGGTATCCATGCAGAACGTCGAGATGTTTCCCAACATGGTGCTGCAGATGGTTGCCATCGGCGAGGAAGCCGGTTCGCTCGACGGCATGCTCTCCAAGGTCGCCGACTTTTTCGAAGCCGAGGTCGATGACGCCGTCGACGCGCTGTCGAGCCTGATGGAACCGCTGATCATGGTGGTGCTCGGCACGCTGATCGGCGGCATGGTTATCGCGATGTATCTGCCGATCTTCAAACTCGGTCAAGCAGTTTGAAAAGCGGAGAGGGGCGAGGTGAGAGGTGAGGGGTGATACCTCCACCGGCCCTGCGGTATTCCCCTCTCGCCTCTCGCCTCTCGCCCCACGCTTCGCGTTCTGATGACCCTGCTCCAGTCTTTTCAAGCGTATCCCGCGCTGTTTGTAACCGCCGTCACGGTGCTGTCGCTCGCGATCGGCAGCTTCCTGAACGTCGTCATCCACCGTCTGCCGAAAATGCTCGAGCGGCAATGGCGCGATGAACTGGCCGAACTGAACGGGCAGGAAACCGCCACCGCGCCGCGCTACAACCTCATGCTGCCGCGTTCCCAATGTCCGGGCTGCGGTCATCAGATCAGCGCGCTCGAAAACGTGCCTGTCGTCAGCTACCTCGCGCTGCGCGGCAAATGCGCCGCGTGCAAAACGCGCATTTCACCGCGCTATCCGCTGGTGGAAGCCCTAACCGGCGCGCTGTCGGGTTTCATCGCCTGGCGTTATGGCTTCAGCTGGCACACGCTCGCCGCGCTTTTTTTCGTATGGTCCATGATCGCGCTGGCGTTCATCGATCTCGACACTTTTTACCTGCCAGACGACATCACTCTGCCGCTGGTGTGGGCGGGCCTGCTGGTGAACATGGGCGGCGTGTTCGTTGACTTGCAGTCGGCGGTGATCGGCGCGGTCGCGGGCTATCTGGCACTGTGGGTCGTGTTCTGGAGCTACAAGCTCGCGACCGGCAAGGACGGCATGGGCTACGGCGACTTCAAGTTGCTGGCCGCGATCGGCGCTTGGCTCGGCTGGAAAATGCTGCCGGTGGTCATCCTGCTGTCTTCTTTCGTCGGCGCGATCGTGGGAATTTCGCTGATCGTATTCGCGCGCCACGGGCGCAACGTGCCGATTCCGTTCGGCCCCTACCTCGTGCTGGCCGGTCTGATCGCGCTGTTCTGGGGCGAACCGTTGCTCCAGTATTACCTGCAAAACCTCTAGAGCGCGCGACGCCATGCCCCCAGTAATCGCGCTTACCGGCGGCATCGGCAGCGGCAAAAGCAGTGTCGGCAATATCCTGGCGGAACTGGGCGCCGCGGTGATCGACACCGATGAGATTGCCCATCAGCTGACCGCCGCGGGTCAGCCCGGTGCGCGTGCAATCGGTGCACAGTTCGGCGCGGAATATCTGGCGGCGGACGGCGCGCTCGACCGCAAGCGCATGCGCGAACTGGTTTTTGCGGACGCGCCCGCGAAAAAGAAACTCGAAGCCCTGCTGCATCCCATGATACGCGCCGAGGTGAAAGCGCGAATGAGTGCTGCGCCGACTGCCGCGCCGTATGCCGTGATAGTGGTGCCGCTCCTGATCGAAACTGGCGCTTACCACGATCTCGCCCGCCGGGTCCTGGTGGTCGACTGCGATGAAGAAGAACAGGTTGCGCGCGTGGTGCGCCGCAGCCAGCTCGCCCCGGAGACGGTCAGGGCCATCATGGCGAGCCAGGTCAGCCGCGCCGAGCGGTTGCGCTATGCCGATGACATCGTGCGCAACGACGGGGACCTGCCAGGGCTGCGTGCCGCGGTCGAGGCGCTGCATCGTAAATACCTAGAACTGCCGGAAAAGCTGCTCGGGACACGATGAAGATCCGCCAAATTACCGTCAAAAACTCCAATAAGGTCTTTATTTTTTTCAGATTATGTAGAACAATTGGCCGCACACCAATAACGATTACGCCCCCTGACGCGCCGTGATCAGCTACGAACACCCTCTGAGTGAGCGGATCCGCACTTTGCTGCGGCTGGAAGACCTGTACGAGCGCGCGCTGTATTTCATCGCCAAGGCCGATCCGCAGGAACATCACGTCGCACTGCTGTGCCTGTTCGAGATCCTCGAAGTTGCGGGCCGCGCCGATCTCAAATCCGATCTGTTGCAGGAACTCGAGCGCCAGAAGCAATCGCTCGAATCGCTGCGCGACAATCCCGATATTTCGCAGGAAGCGCTCGACAACATCCTGTGGGAAATTGACCGCACCTCGTCGCGCCTCTTCCAGATGTCGGGCAAGGTCGGCCAGGAACTGCGCGAAAACGAATGGCTGATG
>CAMBSS010000085.1 GCA_945870465.1 Bordetella parapertussis
GTGTATGCCGCGGGCTGAGAGCTCTTTGTAAGTGACGTCTGCAGACTCGACGCCAAACGCGACTATGTGCGCGCCTTCATAGCGCGCGACGAGCGGTTTGATATTGCTGAAGATCGCGGGATCGGTGAGACCGACGATTTCCAGATAACCTTCAAGAAACATCGCGCAGTGATTGCCCGACCCGAATGGTATAACCGGCGCGCCCGGCGTGGGCGAACCGCGATGGATGCTGCGCAGCGTGAGATTGAAACCCAATCGCGCGTAGGCTGCGCGGCCGCGTTCCAGGTCTTTGATGGCCACGCCGATATGATCGAGCTTGACTGCGGAATTCATGAGTGTCTGTTGTCCTCTGCGAGATGCATGATGAATCCATTGGCGTCGCGCGGCTCTATCCACTGTCCGTAACGCGAGTGAGCAACCGTTACGCCGCGGCTTTTGAAAAGGGCCAGCGTATTCCCAAGATCCTTGAAACTGACTGTGATCGCCTGCATCCCTGAATGCCGTGCGTATCCGTAGACATCGGCAAAGGCCCCGCTGCGCATAATGTGCACAGTGCCGCGGCCCGGCAGCCGCGCGCTGATGCAATCGCTATCCTGCTCAACAATGTTCGCGCCCAGCGCATCCAATCTTGGCACAAGCGCCGCTGGCTCGTCTGCAACGAAAGTGACCGCAACAAGGTCGCAGGCGCCATTCTCGTGCTGCTGGTAGCGCGGCTGCCAGAGAAATTCCGGCGTCTGGTGCTCGATCACCAGATAGCGCGCCTCCGGCCATGCTTCGTCGCGGCTGAAGATATTGCGAAAACGCATCGCGCGCGGTGCGCCATCGACGTCCAGCATGCGCTCGCGCGGCACCGGCGGCTGCAGCGCATCGGTTCGAGCAGACAGGGCCGCGTGCGCGGACGCGGCGTCACGGCAACGCAGCGCCATGATATGCAAACCTTCGTTTTTGGCGATAAACCGCGCCCACGGGTTGAAGGCGGCGGGATCGACTACGCCGATCAACTCCAAATAAGTATCGCGCAATATGACGCAGCGGTTCGCCGTCGCCCACGGGTGAAAACCCTCGCGGCCAGGCACCGCCCCGCGCTGACGGCTCTCAGGAGTGAGTTGAAAACCCAGCTTCTCCCATTGCCCCGCTCCCGTAGCGAACGCATTGACTAGGCATCCGACGTGATCAAGGTCGAGCTGCAACGCATGCGCAGCGCCAGTGGATGCAGCTACGGGAACTTGGCCATTTTGTTTCATACCGGGAGCTAGGCCGCAACCTGCCACAGTTCGGCCGCTTTTTGCTTGAGCCCCTTGCGGTCGACCTTGTTCGGGCCCGCAAGCGGCAGCGCGTCGACGAAACATACCCGGCGCGGATGCTGGTAGGCAGGCCCTTGTTCGAGTGCGTAGCTCTTGATGTCGTCCTCGGTCAGCGTGCTGCCGGGTTTCAACACCACGAACGCGAACGGCTTCTCGCCTTTGATCTCATCGGGCACCGGCACGACGCAGGCCTGCGCGATGTCCGGGTGCTGCTCGAGCAGATGCTCGACTTCACCGGGAAAGACGTTTTCGCCGCCGCACACGAACATATCGTCGGCACGACCAACAAAAAAGTATGCTCCGTCCGCGTCGCGGCGAAACACGTCTCCCGAAATGTACCAGCCGTCCGCGGTGAGCACCTCGCGCGTCCTTTCGGGCATGCCGAGGTAGCCGCTCATATTGGCCGGCGTGCGCTGCCACAGCACGCCCTCTTCGGCGTCGTGCCCCTGCGCATCGACCAGCCGCAATTCGACGCCCTCGAACGGCCAGCCGATCGAGGTGGGCGGCAATTTACGATCGGGCCGCGGGCCGCAGATCACAGGGCCGGATTCAGTGGTGCCGTAGCTGTTCATCACCATTGCATGGGGAAACGTAGCTTCGATTTCGTGCCACAGTTTGAGCGAAATCGGCGCCGACCCCATGCGCACCGTGGCGACCGTGGAACGGTCCGTCGCGTCGACAAGATCTTTCTCGCGCAGGCTCATCGCGTACATCGGCGGCACTCCGGTCAGCCAGGTACAGCGAAAACGCTCTATGGCTTGCATAAAATGCCGCGCGTGGAATTCCGGCATCAGAACTTCGCTCGCACCCGACGCCATCACGAAGAGCGTCGTACACAGTCCGTTCATGTGACACAGGGGTGCTGCGACCAGCAGGCGCTGGGCGTTGAACGGCGCGCCGCGTTTCATGCGTGTGCGCGTCGCCCACAACTGGCCCTCGTGGCTGAGCGGCACGCCCTTGGGGACTCCGGTCGAGCCCGAGGTGTAAAGAATCATGGCCGTTTCGCCGGCGTCCGGCCGCACCGCTTCGAAAGCACCGGCGTCGCACAGCCCCGCGAACGCGCCGGCTTCGTCGTAATCGGTGACAGGAAGCCCCTCCGGCAACACGCCGTGGCGCGCGCCGTCGCACATGATTTGCTTCACCGCCGCGTGCTTGAGCACGTACTCAATCGTGGCGCGGGGAAACTTGTGGCTGATCGGCACCGCAACCAGGCCAGCACGCACGATGCCGAGAAATGAAATTACAAACTCGGCGCGATTGGCCGACAATATCGCCACGGCGTCGCCGCGCACTAACCCGCGCTTGAGTAACCCGCGCGCAAGTGCGTTTGCCGCATCGTCGATTTCGCGATGGCTGTAAGTGCGCGGGTTGTCCCAATCGAGGACGTCGATCAGCGCAATGCCGTCGCCGCCGGTCCGGGCGTCGTAAAGCGCGCCCAGGTTAAACGCTTGCGTCATTTGCCGGCGCTTTTACCGACGCACGGGCAGGACCGCCGCGAATTTCGAGCCGCGCACGCACATGCGGCCTTCCGGGTCCTGCCACAGTTTTTCATCGACGTGGAGCTTGCCAAAAGCGCGCGTGACTGCCGGCAGTGGCACGGCGGGAAACGCTTCCAGCACTTCGGCGTAGTACAGCGGCTTTTTATCGATCAGAGCGAAAATTTGCGCCGCAAGCACGGCGATCTCCGCTTCGGTGGGCCTGTGCCCTCCCGCAGTCACGGCCTTCGCATCGAGCTTGTAGCTGCCGTATTTCGCGACATCGGCATAGGCGTACGCAATGCGTTCATAGCGTTCGCGCGGGATGCCTTCCGGTATGGTGGCGTCGATGCCGATCTTGGCGCCCGTAGGCACCACGCCTGCGGGCATCACCGGCAGGCTGGGATCCAGCGGCTTGGCG
Organism: Bordetella parapertussis; assembly: GCA_945870465.1. The sequence goes on from CAMBSS010000085.1 coordinate 3,201, forward strand.
CGCGCACCGGAAATCACAAAAACATCGCGGTCGGCCTGCACGCGCGTCGCGATAGCCCATTCCACATCGAGCCCGTTGTAGACGTCGATATCATCGTCGACCACGACTGCGTGCTTGATATCGCCCACGGACAACGCCGCCATCAGCGCGTTCTTGCCCTCGCCGGCCTGTTTCTTGATCGATATGACCACGTGCCATGAGCCCGCTCCGCCAAGCGTCACGTTCATGTCCTTGACCTGCACACCCGCTGCCCTCATGGCGCCGCGCAGCTGCGACCAACGCGTGGGAATCATCAGCCAGGTCACTTCCCACGGCATGTGCAGCGCGTAATAGATGGGGTTACGACGATGCGAAATCGCTTTCACGCGCACCAGCGGGTTCCAGTGCAGCCCGCCCATCAGGCGCGTGAACTCGCCGAAACGGCCTTCAGGCCAGGTCCACCCCGTCGGCAGGATTTCCGCTTCGAGGACGATCTCGGCATCGGCGATGTAAGGCACGTCTATGGTTTCGCACATCGACAGCTGCACGGGCGCGCCGCGCAATCCGCCCGCGATGTTGATCTCGTCTACGCCCATCGGCGCGCGATAGCCTGCCGCCATGAACTCGTACATATGCGTGCCGATCGAAATCGAGATCGGCAACGGTTTACCAGCTTCAAATGCCCGTTGCGCGAGAGCACGCAGGTTATTGGGCGTGACGATGTCGATGCCAGTCAGGTTCTTCTCTTTCAGCAGGAAGCGATAGATGCCGGCGTTGAGGCCATCGCCATCGCGCACGATGGTGACGCCAGCGGTAATCATCGGCCCGCCATCCAGGATGGACGACATCGGCACCGGCAGGTTGAAGAGATCGACTTCGTCGCCGATCTGCGTCACCTCGCGCGTCGCGCTGGTTTCGACGTAGACCGGCGGAATCGGCGCCGCGATCGCGCGCGTCAACTTTTGCTCGATGTCGGCGTAATGCTCCACGCCGAGACCTATCGCAACCCGCTTGCTCGAACGAATCAGCCCCGAAACGACCGGGATGTCGTAGCCGACGACGTTATGGAACAGCAGTGCCTTGTCCGCCTGGTCCACGAGGGTGGCGATATGGCGGCTATCGACCGGGTCTTTGATGTCTTCGAGTTCGCCGGCGGCGCGCAGGCGCTCCAGCAGCCCGCGAAAGGTTTCGCTTTCGTACATGTAATTTACTGCTCCCTGATGCCAGTGACTTTGGTTGCGCGCTGCCAGTGCGCAGCTTCTTTGCGTATGAGCGCGACGAGTTCTTCCGGTGTGCTGGTTACCGGTTCCGTGCCCTGGCTGCTCAAAGCTTCGCTTACTGCGGGGCTGGCGATAGCACGGCGTATCTCGGTATTGAGACGCTGCACGATGGGCGGCGGCAGCCCGCGCGGCCCGACGATGGTGTAATAGCCGGTAATCGCCAGATCCTTGTAGCCTGCTTCGACCAGGGTCTCGGTGTCGGGATAGATTGCGCTGCGCTTGACGCCGGTGGTCGCGATCGCGCGCACGCGGCCGCTTTTCACGTACGGCAAGCCGGTGTTCGGCTGCGTAATCATGAGTTCGATTTCATTGCCGATCACAGCCGTTATGCCCTGCGCGCCGCCCTTGTAGGCTATCGACTCCATTTTGATGCCCGCCGCGTGCGACAGCAATTCGCCGGTCAGGTGGTTCGATGTACCCAGCCCGACAGTACCGTAATTGAGCTTTGCCGGACGCGATTTGGCATACGCGATCAATTCCTTCACGTTGCGTATCGGCAGCCCGATGTTCCCCACTATGAGCAGCGGCTGCTGGGCCACCAGCGATATCGGCGTGAAGTCTTTCAGCGTGTCGTAACTCACCTTCTTGAAATAGGCCGGGCCGATAAAAAGCGTGCTCGACGACGCCATGAACAGGGTCTGGCCATCCGGCGCGGCCTGTTTCGTCAGTTCCGCCGCCAGTATGCCGCCCGCCGAGGGCCGGTTGTCCACGATCACGGGCATGCCGAGCAGTTCGTGCAGCTTGGCCGCGATCGGGCGCGCCATGATATCGACGGTGCCGCCGGCGGCAAACGGCAGCAGCAGGCGGATCGGACGGGTCGGGTAAGCGTCGGCTGCCTGCGCGCCGGACAGCGCGCAAAACGACGTCATGAACAGCAGACTGCAAAGCGTGGATTTCACAATATCAACCGATAGATGCGACCAAAAACGGCAGGAGAACGCCACAAGATTACATATTTATTATAGGGCACTTCTAACTTTTTTTCGGTACATTTTATTGCGCGCGCCAATAACAAAAATGCCCTGCCGGGCGGCGCCGATGCGCGCTCAATTCCTCTTGCCTAGCCAGCACATTTGCCTGACAATCATGTACAGGCTCATCACCATAAGCGTCTATGCCCAAGCAACCGTTTGCTGATTTTGAACTCCCGGCAACCAGCAACAAGACCTTCAAGTTTTTCGAGCAACGCGGCCACCCGGTCGTCATCTACTTCTACCCCAAAGACAACACGCCAGGCTGCACTACCGAGGGCCAGAATTTCCGCGACCTCTACCCGCAGTTCCAGAAACTCCAATGCGCGATCTTCGGCGTCTCGCGCGACAGTCTGAAATCGCACGAAGGCTTCAAGGCGAAAATGAGCTTCCCGTTCGAACTCCTGTCCGACGCGGAAGAAACGGCGTGCAAGCTGTTCGGCGTCATCAAAATGAAAAACATGTACGGGCGCCAGGTGCGCGGCATAGAGCGCAGCACTTTCGTGTTCGACGCGAGCGGCCAGCTGGCGCGCGAGTGGCGCGGCCTCAAAGTGCCCGGCCACGTCCAGGAAGTGCTCGATTTCGCCAAAACACTCCGGTGAGTCGGTAATGGGGAATGGGTAATGAGCGATGAGTAAGCGGACGACTCGCATGATCGAAATCGGCCGCGCGTCACTTATCGCCCATCACTCATCACCCATTGCTCATCACCCATCACCCATTACCCATTACCCATCACCCATCGCCATCCATGACCCAGCGTAAAGCCGCTTCCGCAGTGACGCGCCTGCCCGCCAACGTCAAGTTCTTCGTGCTTGACACCAATGTGCTGATGCACGATCCCACCAGTCTGTTCCGCTTCGAGGAACACGATATCTACATTCCGATGGCCACCCTCGAGGAACTCGACAGCAACAAGAAAGGCATGTCGGAAGTCGCGCGCAACGCGCGCCAGGCCAGCCGATTCCTCGACGAAATCGTCAGCGGCAGCGAGCAGGATATCGAAAGCGGCATCGAGCTCAGCAAGCACAACGGCGGCGACGCGTCCGGCCGGCTCTTTTTACAGACCCAGTCGATCACCGGCGAGCTGCCGGCGCGGCTCGCCAGCGGCAAAGCGGACAACCAGATCATCGGCGTCGTTAAATTCCTGCAGGAAGCACACCCCAAGCGCCAGGTCATCCTCGTCAGCAAAGACATCAACATGCGCATCAAGGCGCGTGCCCTGGGGTTCGCGGCCGAGGATTATTTCAACGACAAGGTGCTCGAAGACACCGATCTGCTCTACACCGGGACGCGCGAACTGCCGGCCGATTTCTGGGACAAGCACGGCAAGGGCATGGAATCGTGGCAGCAGTCCGGGCACACCTACTACCGCCTGCACGGCCCGCTGTGCGCGAGCATGATGGTCAACGAATTCGTATTCCAGGAGGCCGAGCGTCCGCTTTACGCGCAGGTCAAGGAAGTCACCGGCAAGACCGCCATCCTGCAGACGATCAAGGACTTCGCGCAGCAGCGGCACAACGTCTGGGGCATCGTCGCGCGCAACCGGGAGCAGAATTTCGCGCTCAACGCGCTGATGAACCCCGATATCGACTTCGTCACCCTGCTCGGCCAGGCCGGTACCGGGAAAACACTGTTGACGCTCGCCGCCGGGCTCATGCAGACGCTGGAACACAAGACCTACACCGAAATCATCATGACGCGGGTCACGATCCCGGTCGGCGAAGACATCGGCTTTCTGCCCGGCACCGAAGAAGAAAAAATGAATCCGTGGATGGGTGCGCTCGAAGACAATCTCGACGTCCTCAACAAAACCGACGACGAGGCCGGCGAATGGGGACGCGCCGCCACGCGCGACCTCATCCGTTCGCGCATCAAGGTCAAGTCGCTCAATTTCATGCGCGGCCGCACCTTTCTCAACAAGTACCTGATCATCGACGAGGCGCAGAACCTGACGCCCAAGCAGATGAAAACGCTGATCACGCGCGCCGGTCCCGGCACCAAGGTGGTGGTGCTCGGCAATATCTCGCAGATCGACACGCCGTACCTGACCGAGGGCAGTTCAGGACTAACTTACGTGGTCGACCGCTTCAAAGGCTGGACGCACAGCGGACACATTACGCTGCAACGCGGAGAACGCTCGCGGCTGGCCGACCACGCAGCGGAAGTACTGTAGTCGGGATTTAGTAGCGGCCTGGCGCCGCAAAGTTCTCGAAGCGTGTGTATTGCCCGAGGAAAGTGAGCTTGACGGTGCCGATGGGCCCGTTACGCTGCTTGCCGATGATGATTTCTGCCGTGCCCTTATCGGGCGAATCCGGGTTGTAAACCTCATCGCGATAGATAAACAGGATCAGGTCGGCATCCTGCTCGATGGCGCCGGATTCGCGCAGGTCCGACATGACCGGACGCTTGTTCGGACGCTGTTCCAGCCCCCGATTCAATTGCGATAACGCGACAACCGGTACGTTGAGCTCCTTCGCTACGGCTTTCAACGCACGCGATATTTCCGCGACTTCGGTCGCGCGGTTTTCCATGCTGTTGCCGGTTTCCATCAGTTGCAGGTAATCGATCACGATCAGACCAAGGCCGGGGCCGCCCTGCTGACGATGCAGGCGGCGCGCCCTGCCGCGCAACTCGGTAGGGTTCAACATGCCACTCTCGTCGATGAATATGGGCGCCTCGTTGAGCCTGCCGACCGAGGTCGTCAGTTTCTGCCAGTCGTCGTCGTTGAGCGCGCCAGTGCGCATCTTGTGCTGGTCCAGCCGGCCGAGCGAGCCCAGCATGCGCATGACCAGCTGGGGACCGCTCATTTCCATGCTGAATATCGCGGCCGGCATCCCTACCGACAACGCCACGTGTTCGGCAATGTTGAGCGCCAGCGCCGTCTTGCCCATACTCGGCCGCCCCGCCACGATCACCAGGTCGCCCGGTTGCAGGCCGGAGGTCATGCGGTCGAGATCGGTAAAGCCGGTAGCGATGCCCGTGACGTCGCTCGGGTTATCGCGCTTGTACAGCGTGTCTATGCGCTCCACCACCTTGGTCAGCAGCGGCTGGATTTCACTGAAGCCCTGGCGGCCGCGCGAGCCGGCCTCGGCGATCGCGAACACTTCTTTTTCCGCGTTATCGAGCAGGTCCTTGGCAGAGCGACCGAGGGGGTTGTACACCGAATCGGTGATACCGGTGCCAACTTCCGCGAGCCTGCGCATGATGGCGCGCTCGCGCACGATTTCTGCATAACGCCTGATGTTCGCCGCGCTCGGCGTGTTCACCGCGAGCGAACCGAGATAGGCCTGGCCGCCGACTTCTTCGAGCTTGGCGCTGCGCTCCAGGCTTTCGGCCACGGTCAGCGCATCGGCCGGCTTGTTGTCTTCGATCAGCAGCGAAATATGGCGATAAATCTGGCGATGGTCCGCGCGATAAAAATCAGCGTCCGTCAGCAGGTCGGCGATTTTTTCCCACGCAGTGTTGTCGAGCAGCAGGCCGCCCAGCACCGACTGCTCGGCCTCGACCGAGTACGGCGGCAGCTTGAGTGCTTCGATCTGCGGATCACGGTTGATTGGCGTTACGGCCTGTGCCATGAGGGCGGCTTTCGGTTAGTGCTGGGGGAAGTTTTTTCAGGCCTGTCGGACTGCGCGAACTGCCGAGACACGCTGCAATTTACCAGAGCCAGCCGCATAAAAAAAGGGCTGTCGCCAGCCCTTTTTTTGCCGCAAAAAATCTGTTTGAAATGAATGCTAACGTGCTGACGGCGCCCGCTTCAGGCTGCGTCGCCGAGCACGGACACGGTAATCGTGACCGCCACGTCGGTGTGCAATGCGACTTTGAGCTGCTGGTCGCCGATCTGCTTCAACGGACCCGCGGGCATGCGGATGGCCGCCTTCGGCACGTCGAAACCCTGCGCCTTCAACGCATCGGAGATATCCGAATTGGTGACCGAGCCGAACAGCTTGCCGTCGACGCCGGCTTTCTGCGTGATCTGCACCATCAGGCCATCGAGCTTGGCAGCGCGTTCCTGCGCGGCGGTCAGCGCATCGGCCTGGGCTTTTTCGAGCTCGGCGCGGCGTTTTTCGAATTCGGCGATGCTGGCCTGGGTCGCGCGCTTGGCCTTGCCTTGCGGGATCAGGTAATTGCGGGCAAAACCGTCTTTCACTTTGACCACTTCACCCAGTTGGCCAAGGTTGACCACTTTTTCGAGCAGTATGATTTGCATGGCAGTCCTCTCAGTGCAGATCGGTGTACGGCAGGAGCGCCAGGAACCGCGCGCGCATGATCGCATCGCCCAGCTGGCGCTGGTAGCGCGCCTTGGTGCCGGTAATGCGCGCCGGGATGATCTTGCCGTTTTCGTTGATGAAGTCTTTCAGCAAGTCGACGTCTTTGTAGTCGATCTGCTTGATTTTCTCGACCGTGAAGCGACAGAACTTCTTGCGCCGGAAGAGGTTCTTCGCGCCGCGTTTTTTGTCCTTGTCCTTCTTGTCGTTCTTGCCCCTGCCCTTGCCGCGTCCCATTGCCATCTTTGTTCTCCTTGATTCCTGTTCTATTCGGCGCCGTTGCCGATTGCGTCTGTCACGTGCAACACCAGCCTGCGATCCTTGATGCTGTGCTGTGTGAGAAAGCCTTTAATCTGCAACGGCTGATTGAGTTTTTGTGTGCTGAGCCTGACCGCCAGTTCGCCTATCGCCACCGCTTCGACCTCGCATCGCGCTTCGCGCTGCCCGCCAGCTTCCGTCTGTATCGACTTGTGATCAATTACGAGGTCGATTACGGGAATCCCGGCCGGCGTGTGCCGCAATGTCGCGCGTTTGAGCAAGCGGCCGTCGATGACGACCTGATTGCGTTTCACCTATGTCGTGGCGGGTGCCGTGGCAGGCGCTGCAACAGGTGCGGGTGCCGGTGCTGCTGCTGCTGGGGCCGGGGCCGACGGCTGCGTCAATGAACGCGATTTTTCCTCTTTCATCATCGGCGAGGGCGCTGTCATCGCTTCCGTCATGCGGACGGTCAGGTGGCGCAGCACGGCGTCATTGAACTTGAACGCGTGTTCGAGTTCCTCGAGCGTTTCGTTGTTGCACTCGATGTTCATGAGCACGTAATGCGCTTTGTGCATTTTCTGGATGGGATATGCCATCTGGCGCCGGCCCCAATCTTCGAGGCGATGCATCTTGCCGCCCTTGGCCAGCACCGTCGAGCGGTAGCGCTCGACCATCCCGGGGACCTGTTCGCTCTGGTCGGGATGTACGATAAAAACGATTTCATAATGTCGCATCGATAAATCTCCTTATGGATAAAGCCTCCCGTTATGCGTGGACGGTGAGGCAAGGACTGAGGTTAAAAACCGCCGAATGACGTTAACCGAGGCGCAGATTCTACAGATGTTTCAGCGAGATAGCTATGCAGCCCTGGTCAGGACTCAGAACGGGATGGCGATACTGCCCTGCACCATCTGGTCGCCATTGGCCTGGCTGCCGGCGGGGTCCACGACCTGCGAGAAATCGAGGCGCAAGTTAAGATGCTTGCCGTAGGTCATGCGCACGCCGAAACCGACGCTGTCGCCCGACTGCCCTGACAATTCGCCCGGCTGTATGCTGTTGCGGCCGGTGGTGCCCATGTCGTAAAACCCCAGCAGGCGCATCTTGACGTTTTTCCAGTTGAATCTCGCCCCCAATTCAGGCGTATAGATTTCGATGCTGGCTGCATAGCCCTTGTCGTTGGAAACCTCGCGGTTATTGAAGCCGCGCACCGAATCCGGGCCGCCAAAGCCGAACTGCTCGCCCGGTATCAGCGCGTCGTTGGTGTACTGTCCGTTGATGACGGTGCGCAACTGCCACTCGCCGGGCAGCGCCCGGCTGTAATTCGCGCCCCACCGCCATATCCGGTAGTTTGCGGTCGCATCGACGCGTACGGGCGCGGTAATCCCCGCCTTGGGTAATTTGAAGTCGTTGTCGCCGCCATCGTTCATGCCCGGGATATTCTGCGAATAGCCCAGGTAAAAACCGAGCTCCGAAGTGCTCATGCGCCACTGCCCGCTGTAAGTGACGCTCGCCGGCAGCACCGTCACGTCCGGCACCAGGGGCGTGCCCGTGAGCGTCGTCACGTTGGTCTTGAAAGCGCGGTAATCAAGCCCGAAAGCGACCTTGTGCTCGTACTCCGCGATCTTCGGCAGATAGAGGTTGTAGCGTGCGCCCATGACGGTGCCGCTGCCGCTGACGTTGAAAAGCCCCTGCAGCGTGCCGGAACTCACGTCAGAATAACCGGCGAAAAACTCGAGCGCGCTGTTGTACTCGTAAAGCGGTATGCGGTAGCCGGCGCCGAATATTGTGACCTTATTTGGGTTCTCCGGCGATGTTACGTACTGGAAGTTGAACACGTGATCGCGGTTGAACACGTTTGAATGCTGCATCGCGATACCGGTGCGGAAACGCCCGGTATCGACAGTACCGGAATTGTCGAACGTAGCAACGAACTTGAGCGGCTTTTCATCGACCACCTTGACCGTGGCGTCGACCTGCGCTTCGGTCGCACCCGCCTTGAGCAGCACAGTCGTCTGCTTGGCCGGATGGTCCGCCAGCAATTGCAGATTCTGCGCCAGCAACTGCGAATTCGGCGTGGCTCCAGGCTGTATTCCCGGCAGACTGCGGCGCACGTTGCTCTCGTCGAAAAATTCATTGCCCTCGATGATGATCTTGCCGACCTTGGGCTCGATTACCCGCAGCCGCACGACGCCGCGCGTGATGTCTTGCTCTGGCAACAACACCTGCACCACGCCGTAGCCGCGGCCGCGATAGACGTACTCGAGCTCTTCGAGCGCGCGCTGAATGTCGGAAAAATCCTTCTGCTTGCCGGTATAGGGAGCAATCGCCGCGTCGATTGCGGCCGCATCGAGAAGAGTATTGCCGACCACTTCGTAGCGCACTACCTCAAAACGCGGCGAAACCGGGGCATCGGTTTGCGGCGACTGTGCCCACGCGGGCACGGCGAACGAAGCAAAACTCGCCCACACGGTCAGCGCGATGAGGCTCAGGCAGCGTTGCAAGGACTTTCGCAAGCGTGTGGCTTTCACAGTATCGTTATTAAAACTAATCATACCAAAATATACTATAAAATTCAATCATTTCAAGCGTATTCTCCAAGAACTGCTGTAATACTGTATGCGGCAGGCTACAGTCGAATATAGCCCTGACGATTGAAAAATGGCGTGTTTGCGCCGTATTCGGCCTGCCAAATCAATTAAAACTGCGTCGGCAAGCCCCTCTCCATTCAAATATAGATAACACCCTAGCGAAATAGGCAGGCTACCGGACCATCGAGTCGACGGGCCGGATACGAATTATTCATTCGCCACGCCCTTGCGCGCGGTCGGCCAAGTGCGGCTTCAATCAACAATCTCGGAGATGAATTCCTCGAACTTATAATTCGCTGCACGCGGTATCTCGGCGACCTCCTCTATGTCAATCCGGAACGGGTGACCAAGTGCCTGCCGCAACGTTTCACCCAGTTTTTGCCTTTCCTCCAGAGTCAATGCACGCGATGCAACAATGCGTAACAGGATGGCATCGCGGCTTTTCTGCACCAACTGCAACTGCCTGACCGGTGCGACATGCACCCATTTTTCGCTCGGAAAACTCGCCCAGTGCCGGCGTCCATCGGGCAACGTCAGGATGTTGCGCACACGCCCCAGAATGCGCCGGATCACCGGCAACTGGCGACCGCACTCGCACGGCCCGCCCGCCTCGGCATAGTCCCCGATTTCGTAGCGGACCAGCGGCATCGCAAAATTATGCAGGGGGGTCACCACGACGCGTCCGATCTGCCCCGGCGCGCACGGTTTGTTATCTGCATCGAGAATCTCGCAGATGAGGCCTTCTGCCTGCACGTGGTAATGCTCATGCTGCGGACACTGCAAGGCGATATAGCCGACCTCTTGCGCGCTGTAAATATCAACTACCGGTACATTCCAGGCACGCCGGCACAGCTCCCGCAGGTCGGCTGGAAGCGCTTCGCCGAATGACCTTACCTGTCGCAGTCGAGGTAACTGCACGCCGCGTGCCAGGGCACGCAGCGCCAAGGCACGCAAATTGGAAGCGTAGGTAATCAGGTAGTCAGGATTTGACGACCGCAGCCATTCGATCTGCGCGTCAAGATCGGTGCGTATATTCAGCATGACGCAGGGCCCGGTCTCCAGCGCCACGTCAGTCGCGGCACCCCAGCTCGGCGCAGTGGAAGTCTCAAGCGCAGTGCGGATCGCCGCAAGCTTTCCGGACAAATCGCGCTGTTGCCACACGTGCTCGCGCAACGTATACCCGCGCCAGAAATACTGGGTGAGATCGGTAGTGTAAAAATTAATAGGACGGCCGGTCGAACCCGACGTTGTCCCTTTACCAATCTCGCCGTGCTGAGGCGGGACGTTGCGGCACAACAGCGCCTCGCCCTGGGCTTGAATTTCGCTGCGCGTCAATAACGGAACAGCCGAAAGCCATTCGCGCGTCGGCATCATACCCGGCTGGAAGCCGGCAGTGGCGAGTCGCGTTCGCCAGAACGGCAGCGTGTCATGAGCGTGCTGCAGCAACAATTGCAGTTGACGCATCTGGTGTTGTTCCAGTACGGCCGACGGCCACCACTGGGTTTGTTCGAGTTGGAACTGCAAGGCGAGCGCGGTGGCGGCGCCGGGCGACGGCATCCCGGGCCATGCAACCGATGGCATTGCACTGCGAAACTTCAATATCGGCGACATGGTTGAATTCGCCCCCGGGAAAAGCGGCTGGTCCGCGTGTCAATTATAGTCGCGGCGGACGGCACCTTGTGACTACACCAACACGCTTGCAGCGCGCCATACGCTGTATCTGCGCCCCTGACGCGCGTGCCGCGAATCGGCGCTAAAGGTAGCCGTGTGCGGATGGTGTTACCGACATTCCATGATCTCGTCGCGCGGGAACACCAGACCGACTGTGCGCCACACTGCGCTCTAGCGGGCAAGCCGGTGGATTTTTCGTAAGTCGAGATCGCCGCCGCAACCGGATGCCGCAGCGTAATCACGTATTCGGTCTCCGGCCACCGATTGCGCCACCGCGCGCTTTCTTTCGGCATCGACCGGCACCAGCACCTCGCTGAGCTGATCGTGCAAGGACACATCCTGCTCGCGCCCGGTAATGCAATGATGCAGAAACTCGATGAACGCCGGCGAAACGGGGAATGCCCTGTCGCTCAGCTTGATTTCGACGCTCATGGCTATCCCTGCGCCTCAAACTGGCAGCATGATGACACATATATTATTTGGCGCGCGGGGGTGGGGCGGAACGCTATTTACAGCCGGCTGCGCTCTTGAGACCGCCTGCGGTCGGCAAGTACAAATCAATCTTCCCGCCGCCGATGCCGCCGATCGATACCTTGATTTCGAGGCCGTTCGAAAACCCTGACTGCCCTTCGCCGATCACCACGATGTTGGGCGTGGCCTGGGCCAGCAACATGCCGCCGCCGGCGGGCGGTTGATCGCTCTTCACGGGCCCGTTGTCGTTCTGCGCGAGAATTACGCGCTCGCCGTTAGAGGATCCATCAGCGGCCTTAACATTGTCGATCTGCATTGTGTAGACGCCGCTGTGGGTCTCGTGGTGAGTGCCCGGCTGCAGCGTTTCGCCGCCTTTGACGACGCCATCGCAACTCGGGGCGCAGGCGATAGTGTCGCCTATCGAGCCGCGAATGCCGATCGTCGCTGTGGCAGTGCCGATGCGATAGGCATTCTGGTTCCCGCGCTTGCCGATCAGGCCGGTGACGGTACGCATGCCGCCTTTGAACAGGCGGAAAAATACGCCGTCGGCCTCCGGCTTGTCGGCGACATAGCTGTAAGCATCGACTTTCATCTGGGTAAGCGGGCGCATGGTCAGCGAACTGCCATCGCTGAAATTGATTTGCGCGTAGCTGTCTTTTTGCGTCGACAGCACGTCACCCTGAAAGACTTCGGATTTCTGGCCGAGCACCAATATGGCTCCATTGGGCCGCATGACCGACAACGTCCCGCTAACGTGCAGGACCTCGCCCGCGGCGGCGGCCAGCGCGGACATGCTCGCCAGGCTCGAGAACAGGAAAATCACGGCCAGCAGAGCAGCCTTGGCCGCTCTCGGGCCGGCATTTTTTTGTGCGCTCGATGTGATCATATCTGGCATATCGTTGGTCTGGCGCATTCTCAGATTACATCAGTTGCATTGCATCTTCAGGTTGCCGCCGACGGATTTTTCGTCCTGGTCGGTCTTTTCCTTGTTGGCGTCCTTGTCCTTGTCCTTTTTCTGATCCTTATCCTTGGTCGCGTCCACGATAGTGTTAATCGCCGCGACGACGCTCGGCGGCAGGCCGACCACCCCGTAGGTAATCTGCAGGCTTCCGCCGAGTACGGCGGGCAGGCCACCGGCGAAAAAGCCGGTATTGGTAATCACGTCCCAAACCGTTCCGGCCGCTCCATTAATCTGGAATCCGCCGCTGGCAAGCAGCGGGAACAGTACTCGGATCGATGTCGGCGAAAATGCCTCGATTTTCGAGTTTGCGCCGTTGATGAAAATGGTCCCGCCCACTGTCAGATTGACATCCGGATTGCCGTAAATGCGGCCGCCGCCGGCAACGTTGACGTCACCCGTCACCGTACCGGTGAAGTTGCCCGCCGTGGACTGGAAATCGCCGCCATTCACATTCAGAGCGCCCGCCACGACATTGACCGAGCTACCCTGCACAGTTGTGTTGATGTCAACATTGTTGCCGATCACGCCCAGGGCGCCGCTGACATTGGTCGCTCCGTTGAACGCGATGTTGTTGCCCGCCATCAAAACGCCCATGCCGCTGGCGTTCGAATAACCGTTTACCGTCAACATTCCCTGCGCGCCGAAGAGCGCCTGCCGGTCGTCCGCCGTGCCCCCGTTCAACACCATGTCGTTCTGCGCAGTGATGTAATAGCCTCCGCCTGGCGCCGCATTGCTGATCGTAGCGCCGCCGCCACCGACCGTAAATGTCGGCGCTGTGCTGGTTAGCTGGACGTCACCCGTTGGCCCGGTATTAACTGCGCTTAAATTTACGCCGTTGCTGGCGACCCGCAACGACATGCCGGTCGCCGATGTGAGATTGATCGTCGGCGCTGATAACAGCCCGCCCAACGCTGGGTCGTGATGAATGATGCTGGCGCTATCGATGGTGATCGACGTGCCCGCAGTCACGTTTTTCACCCGGATCTGGCGGAAGGGATCCACGGTGCTGGTATCCCGGATCAAAACAGCACCGGAAGCGGCAATGTCACCGCGCGCCGAGGTGTACGCGTTGCTGAGTATCGTGATGTTGCCGGCATCGGCGATCACGTTGCCCCGATAGCAACTGGTGACGGTCGTGCAGCCGCCGAACGAGTCGGTCAGGGAGGTGATGATGATGTCGCCCGCGGTGGCATGCACGGTGCCGCTGCTGCCGCTGGCGCCGCGCCCCAGGTCGATAGTGCGCCTGGCCTGGAGCGTCACGCTGCCGCCAGTAATGTTCACGTAGTCCGTGTCGGCAATACCCGTTTGCAGCAGGCCATTCACCGACTGGATGTCGACGGCGCCGGCGGCGATGATGGTGCTGCCGGATTGGCCGTTATCGAGCCGAATGTCACCATCTGAATTCATCCGCACGCCGCCCGCACTCGTGATGTCGGCTGAACTCGTAATCGGACCGCTGGGCGCGCTAAAGTTTACTGCGGTTGCGCCAACTCCCGTGGCAACCAGATTGATCTGCCCCACCGCAATGCCAAGGCTATTGGCACTCGACAGCGCGATCTGGCCGGCGCGCATATCGGCGCCATCGTTCACCACCAACCAATCGCCGGTACTGATCGTCAGGACACCCCCCACCAAGCCGGTGTCGATCGTATAACCGCCGCCGCTCGATGCGACGAAGATGCCCTCGCCCGGATTGGGCGAAGCCAGCGTGATATTACCGCCGTTCGTCTTGACGCCCGACACGCCGTCAATCGCCGGGCCCGCGACGTTGTAGCCGGTCGCCGTGAAACCCAGCGCGCCGACACCGCCGGTAAGATCGCCGGCCACGTTCAGCACCGAATTCGACGCATCGTTGAGCGTGACGTTGCCATTGCTCTTGATCGCCAGATTGGTGGCGGTTAGCGCACCGGACTGCGTGATATTGCCGCTGCCGGTAACCAACGACAACGTATTCGCGATACCGGTCAGATCAATGCCGCTGACCGCAATGCCATCGGTATTGGCAAGGTCACCGATACGCACCGCGCCCGCGGAGATGCTTGAGAGCGTCGAGTTATCGATTCCCAGAATTCCAGCCGAACCAATTCCGCCAAGGTTAATGCTCGTTGTCGGCAACGCGGCGCGCAGCGCAACGGTGCCCGTCGCCCCCGCGTTGATCGAACCCGGATCACCGAACAGATCGAGCGCGTCAGACTGCAGCGTGATCGTGCCGTTCGCCGTCGTCAACCCCGAACCGTTGTCGATCTGAATCGAACCGCCCAGCGCGTGCAAACCGATGTTGCCGCTGCCGTTTGCCGCCAAGGTAATGTTGTTGGTGACCAATATGCCGCCAGTCTCAGCCGTTATATCGAAACCGCCGTTGGGCGCCAAGTTGATGACGTTCGATATGCCGTCGATATTAATCGTCCCGCTGGTCTGCGCCAGCACGATGTCACCGCTCCGCCCCGTCTGCGGGGCCGAACACATGGCGAGGAAATCGCCGCCGTTGCACACTTCGATGTCCTGACCGTCATCGGTGAAACGCACCGGATTGCCGACCGTGCCTATGCCCTTGAGCGCGCCGAGGTAGATAGGGCCTGAGGGTGAGCTAAGAATTGTACCGTTGAGGCCGTTGCCGTCGATTTTGCCGCCCAGCGCACCCAGCGCGATGTACGAACCCTCGGCACCGTCGGCGGTTATCGTGCCGCCCTTGAGCAAGATGTCGCCGGCAGTCGTCAGCGCGTTTACACTGCCGAAGCCACTGTCGTAGTAGCCGGAGCCGCCCAATGCAGTGATGGAAGTGGTGAGATTATCGATGGTGATATTGCCGGCAGTCGTCAGACTAACCGTCGCGTCGCCGCCGT
>CAMBSS010000086.1 GCA_945870465.1 Bordetella parapertussis
CGCGATCTCGGCATGCCGGTGATACTGGCCAGCCGCGAAGGCGGCGTCGAGATAGAAACCGTCGCGGCGGACAAAATCCTGCGCAGGGCCGTCGATCCTTTGCTTGGGTTGCGTCCGTTCATGGTGGAAGAGGTCGTGCGCTTTCTCGATCCGCCGGAAGCAGCGCGCGCGGGCCTGCGGGAAGCGATCGCCAGTCTGTATGCAGCCTTGCTCAATGAGGACGCGGAACTGCTGGAAATCAATCCGCTGGCCTTGCTGAAAGACAATTCAATAGTTGCCGCCGACGCCAAATGCGTGCTCGACGAGGATGCCGCTTACCGCCATGCCATGCGCCCGCATGCGTTCGACGGCACGCCTTTCGAGATCGCCGCGCGCGATCTGGGTACCATAGGCATAGAGCTTGAAGGTAATATCGTCGCCATCATGAACGGCGCCGGCATGACCATGGCGACGCTGGACCAGATCATTGCGCAAGGCGGGAAGGTGGGAGCGCTCATCGAACTGCACGGCGCCATGGCGCACGGCCCTGAACGTATAGCGGAAATCATCCGGCTCGTCGGCACACTCGAGCCTGCTGTAATGTTGTTGAATGTTTATTTTCAATTTCGTCCTCTCGATACCATAGCGAAAGGACTGCTGCTGGCACGCGACCGTGGGTGGCTGCATCCGGGTTGCAGAATAGTCGTGAGATTTCGCGGCGAGATGGAGCAGGAGGCGCGCACCCTGCTGGCCGGTTTCGACTGCACTCTCACCGGCGTGTTCGAGGAAGGCTGCACGCTGGCGGTTGAATATGCCAGCGCTGCGCCGCAGCGCAAGCAAGCTGCGGCCATTTCCGGCTGAGAGCACAGATGTCCATACTCATCGACAGAAACTCGCGCATATTGATACAGGGCATTACCGGTGGCACCGGCCGCAGTTATGCGCGGCGCATGAAGCAGCATGGTACGCCGCTGGTCGGCGGCGTCTCGCCCGGTAAAGGCGGTGAAACCGTCGAAGGTGTGCCGGTGTTCAATACCATACAGGAGGCCGTGGCGCAGACCGGCGCGGATGCTGTTCTCGGCGCAGTGCCCACCGAGCGTGCCCTTGATGCTGTGTATGAAGTAGCCGAAGCCGGGATCCGCCTGATGGTGTTGTATACCGAGAATGTGCCTTTGCATGACGCCGTGCGCATGCGGGCGTTTTCGCTGGTGCGCGGCATGCGCCTGCTCGGCCCGAATTCCGCCGGCGTCATCAGTCCGGGCAAGGCCAATCTCGCCGACATTAACGACGCAAATGTCGTTCCTGGCCGCATCGGCATCGTGTCAAAAAGCGGCACGCTGTCTTATGAAGTGATCGACAATCTGCAAAGACGCGGGCTGGGGGAGAGCTCGGTGGTTTGTCTTGGCGGCGATCGCGTGCTGGGTACTGTCTATACCGACGTGCTGACGCTGTTCGAGCAGGATGACGAAACCGACGCGATTGTGTTGATCGGCGAGCCCGGCGGCGCGCTCGAATACGCCGCCGCGGAGATGACGAAAACGATGAAGAAGCCGGTGGTCGCTTATATCACTGCGCAGAACGCGCCCCCCGAGAAGCGGCTGGGGCATGCCGGTGCGATCAGTTCGATAGCGGGCGCACCAACCACTGCGAAGGAAAAATTACGTGCTTTCTACGAAGCTGGCTGCGAAACAGCGGCGCTGTTGACCGAAATCGTGCCGGCACTGGAAAGGGCGATGTCGGCCGCCAGGTAAAGACCATTGCAGCTATTTTCTACCCACGCGTTTCTTGATGAGGAAACTGACATGAGCGTTTGCAAAAAGTTGGCGTCTCTGGTTCTGTTCGGTGCAATGTGCGTGTCGTTCTGCCACGCTGCGGAGGAGTTTCCCAGCCGCTCCGTTCGTATCATCGTTGCTTACTCGGCCGGCGGTGGCAACGATCTGGTGGCGCGTCTGCTGGCCGCGCGCTTGAGCGAGCAACTGGGCAAAACCGTGTTCGTCGAAAACCGCGCTGGCGCGTCTGGCATAGTCGGTACCGAAATGGTCGCCAAGTCGCCCGCGGACGGCTACACGCTGATCCTGTCGGACGCCCCGCACGTGATCAATCCCTATGTTTATCCTTCAGTCCAGTACGACCCGGTTAAGGATTTCGAACCAGTTACCCTGGTGGCGACTGCACCCGTGCTCCTCGCGATGTACACCAAGGCGCCGTATCAAACGGTCAACGATTTCATCGCCGCGGCGAAAAAAGACCCGGGCAAGATCACGATGGGCTCCGGCGGCACCGGGACGGTCAGCCACGTGGCGGGCGAACTCTTTCAGCTGCGCTCAGGCGTCAAGCTTACCCACGTGCCTTACAAAGGCAACGGGCCGGCGCTGACCGATGCGGTGGCGGGACAGATCGTCTGCATATTCACGCCGGTCGGCGCCGCAATGCCGCTGGTCAGTAGCGGCCGGCTGCGCGCAGTCGCCCTGTCCGCGGGAAAAAGGTCTCCGCTGATTCCGGATGTGCCCACGTTCGACGAAGCGGGGGTGGCCGACTATCGGGTCTCGAACTGGTATGGAATCCTGGCGCCGGCCGGGACGCCAAAACCGGTGGTCGCATTTCTCAACAAGGAAATTGCCACTGCAGTTCTCGCGCCGGGCGTGAAAGAGCGCTTCGAGAGCTCGATGATAGACGGCGGCACCAATACGCCCGAGCAATTCATCGCTTTCCTCAAGGCTGAGGCGACGCGCTGGTCGCAGGTCGTGAAGACCGTTGGCATCAAGGCCGAATAGGTCAGGTCACCAGAACGCCGGCAATCGCTTTGGCGACGTAGTCGATGTTGTGCGAATTGAGAGCGGCCACGCACACGCGGCCGCTGTCGAGAGCGTAAATCGAGTATTCGTCGCGCAGGCGACCGACCTGCGCCTTGGTCAACCCGGAATACGAAAACATGCCGCGCTGCTCCAGCACGTAACTCAGATCGAAGTCCGCGCGCTCGGCGCGAATTTTTTCGACCAGTTGGCGGCGCATCGATTTGATGCGCTCGCGCATTTGTGTGAGTTCCACTTCCCATTGCTTGCGCAGTGCGGGATCGCTCAGCACGTTGAGCGCGAGACCGCCGCCGTAGGAAGGCGGACCTGAATAGTTGGCGCGCACCACGCGCCTGACGTGGCTCGCCGCGCGTTTCGCCTCGTCCGTGCTGGACGTTACGATGTTCAGGGCGCCGACCCGCTCGCTGTACAGCGACAGCGATTTTGAGAACGAGCTTGCCACCAGCACCAGCGGGCACTCATCGGCGAAGCGGCGGACTTCTCCCGCATCAGCGTCGAGGCTTTCGGCAAAACCCTGGTAGGCGATGTCGAGAAAAGGCACCAACTCGGCTTTTTTGACGACCTCGCGTATCTGCGCCCATTGCGCCGGCGTCGGATCGAGCCCCGTCGGATTGTGGCAGCACGCGTGCAGCACGACTATGGTGCCGGGAGGCAGTTTTTGCAGCGTGGCCAGCATGGCGTCGAGCATGATGCTGCGCGTGGCGGGATCGTAGTAGGGGTAGGCGTGGACCTTGAAGCCGGCGCCTTCGAACATCGCGTTGTGGTTTTCCCAGCTCGGGTCGCTGATCCAGACGTCGACCCCGGGATTCAGCACGTGCAGGAAATCCGCACCGACCTTGAGTGCGCCGCTGCCGCCCAGCGTCTGCGCAGTGGCGATGCGCTTTTCGCGCACGGCTTTGTGATCGGCGCCGAATAGGAGCTGCTGGGCGGCTTTGTTGAACGGTCCGAGACCGTCCATCGGCAGGTAATACTTGGGTTTGGCGTCGGCCACGAATTTCTGCTCGGCGAGCTTGATGCAGTCGAGTATCGGCACCTTGCCGCTGTCGTCGCAGTAGATGCCGATGCCGAGATTGACCTTGTGGGGGTTGCTGTCGGCGAAAAACGCTTCGGATACGCTGATGATGGGGTCTATAGGGGCGAGGCCGAGGGCCGCCAGTGGGGATGCACTCATCGTGAGGGATCTCTGATAAATAATGGTAAAACGCGTCCGGTATCTTACCTGTTAATCGCTGCCAGCCGCGTGTTGACCGTCGGCGGACAAGTGTATACAGTTCAGTAGACAATCAGCGTCACCTGAATTTGAGCATCGCAGTCGGGCGTCCGCATGTTTTGCGGGTGCTTGTCTCCAAAAGTGTGTCTGCAACCCTCATACATGCCATCACCGGTAGTTCCATCGCCCAAGGCTGCTAAGGCCGCTGCGGCCGCGCCGTCAGTGAGCGCGGATTTCGCCGCTTTTATCGCGGCCACTTCCAGTATGGTCCTTTCCGACACCGTGAAGCACGCCACGTGCCGCGCCTTTGTCAATTGGATCGGGTGCGCGCTGGGAGCCGCAAACGACGACACGCTGGCGCCGGTCTATACCGTCGCGCGGGGCCTGAGCGGCCGCGAGCAGGCATCGGTAGTCGGTACTGCGGAGCGTTTCGATGTAGTGAATGCGGCGATGGTGAACGCGGTGCGCGCGAATGCCCTCGATTACGACGATATGCACGTGCCGACGCTGATTCATCCCACTGGCGCGGTGGTCGCTGCGGCGCTCGCGGTGGCGGAACATCGCCGTGCGACGGGCCAAACCCTGCTGGCAGCGATTGCGACCGGCATAGAGATCGAGTGCCGCCTTGGACGCGCATTGTTTCCGCAGCATTACAACGCGGGCTGGCATAGCACGGCGACACTCGGCACGGTGGGCGCCGCTGCAGCTGCCAGCGCTGTGCTGGGGTTGGATGCGGGCCGCGCTGCTTACGCTCTGGGCATAGCGGCGACCCAGGCCAGCGGCCTCAAGGCGATGCTGTTGAACTCGTGCAAGAGCTTCAACATCGGCAATGCGGCGGCGGGTGGCGTTCTAGCGGCATTGTTGGCGGAAGCCGGGCTAGACAGCTCTGCCGATGTGTTTGCGGAAAAAACAGGCTTCTTTGCGGTTTTCGGCACGCCGCTCGATCTGGCCAGCCTCACCAGCGAACTGGGAACGCGTTATCTCACCGCTGAGATCAGTCTCAAGCCCTATCCGTGCGGCGTGGTGATACACCCGCTGATCGATGCTTGTCTTGAACTGGTCACCAAGCGTGCATTGAAAGCGGATGCGGTGCGCGCGATATCAATTCAGGTCCATCCGCGCGCAATCGAACTGGCGGGCTTAAGACATCCCGATACCGCGATCAAGGGACGATTCAGCCTTTACCATGCGGCGGCGCTGGCGCTGGCGCGGCGCTCTGCCGGTTTGGCAGCATTCGAAGCGGCCGACGTGCATGAGGTTGAATTCCACGCGTTGCGCGAATTGATGACGGTAACAGGGGATGCGCAATTGCAGCCCAGCCAGGCGCGCGTCCAGATCGAGCTCAAGGACGGCAGCCGCCTTCAAAGCGCGATCGATCATCCCAGCGGCAGCCCGCAACGGCCGCTGACCGACCCGCAGCTGCGCGAGAAATTCAGTGAACTCGCGCACCGTGTTCTCGACGAGCCCGCTGCCGAAACTTTGTTCGAGGCTTGCATGTCTTTGGATCGCCTGCCTGACGCGGGTGAATTGCACCGTCATTGGAACCGCGCCGGAAGCGTTGCATGATTTTGTTGCTGGAGAAATTTTTGCGTTGCGTCGGCTATCTGGGCGTGCTGATTGTCAGCGGAAGCGTTGCGGCAGCGGATACGTTTCCGGTAAAGCCGATACGCTTCATCGTGGGATTTCCGCCGGGCGGGGTCGTCGACATCGTCGCACGCACTGTTGGGCCCGGCATCGCAGACTCGCTGGGAGTGCAGGTCGTCATCGACAATCGCGGCGGCGCCAACGGCATCATAGGTACGGAGCTGGTCGCGAAGGCGGCGCCGGACGGCTATACGATAGGGCTCGCGAGCATCAGCACCATGGTGCTCAACATCCATCTCTATCGCAACCTCACATACCAGCTCAAGGATTTCACGCCGCTGACGACGGCGGGGCTGGTGCCTTTCGCCATAGTGGTCCATCCCGGCGTGCCGGCGAAATCGCTGAAGGAGTTGATTGCGCTGGCGCGCACGAAGCCCGGCAGGCTCGCCTTCGGGTCGCCTGGCGTTGGCGGGTTGCAACATCTGACCATAGAGATGCTGAACTCGGCGGCGAAGATCAAGGTCGAGCACGTGCCATACAAGGGCACGGGCCCGGCGATGACCGATGTGCTTGGCGGGCATATCGACGGCGTCGTGGCCGGTGTTTCGGGGATTCTTGGTTCGGTGAAGGCCGGCAAGCTGCGCGCTGTTGCGCTTACCGGGAGCGAGCGCTCGTCGTCGCTTCCCGAATTGCCGACCGCGGTCGAGCAGGGTTTGCCCGGCTTCGTAGTCGTCAACTGGTACGCGATCGTAGCGCCCCCCAATATGCCGCCAGCGCTTGCGAATACGCTGCACGCGTCCATTGTGAAAGCCGTGCACTCGCCCGCGATCGCCGAGAAACTTGTTGCCGCCGGCGTCGATCCGAAGACCGATGCCAGTCCTGCCGCCTTCGCCCAATTCGTGCGCGATGATTTTGTCCGCTGGGGCAAGATCGTCAAGGATTCGGGCATCAAGGCGGAATGAAAAACTTATTTATATGGAGAGCCGCATGAAGAGAAATTCCGCAATCGCTTTTTCGCTGGCGTGCGCATGCGGCCTCGCGTTGACGGGGCCGGTGCTGGCGCAGGAGCTGGGCGCCAAGCCCATGCGCATAGTCGTCGGGTTCGCGCCCGGCGGCTCGGCCGACATCATTGCCCGTGTGCTCGGTGCGCGTATCGGTGCGGGTATGCCACAGCAGCCCATAGTGGAAAACCGCACGGGCGCCAATGGCATCATCGCCGCAGACTACGTAGCCAAAGCGCCTGGCGACGGATACACGGTGATATTGACGGGCGTCAGCACTTTCGTGCTGAACGCGCTGGTCTATCCGAAAGTTCCTTACGACACACTCAAGGATTTCGCGCCAGTGACCAGCGTCGCTGCCATGCAGCAGATCCTGGTTTCGCATCCGGGCCTGCCGGTGAAAGGACTGAAAGACCTGGCAGATCTCGCGCGCAAATCGCCGGGCAAGCTGACGTCTGCGTCGCCCGGCATAGGCGGCATCTCGCACCTCACGCTGGAAATACTCAAAAGCATAGGCAAGTACGACATCGAGCACGTCGCCTATAAGGGCACAGCACCCGCGCTGACCGACCTGATAGGCGGCTATGTTCCATTGCTGATCGCGGACTTGCCTGCACCGTTGCCTTACGTGAAGTCCGGCAAGTTGCGCGCGATCACGGTCACTGGTGAGGCGCGCACGCCTTTGCTGCCCGACGTTCCCACGGCGCGCGAGCAGGGCTTTCCAGCGTTGCAGGTGACCAATTGGGTCGGCGTCATGGTGCCGGTCAAGACGCCACCGGCAGTCGTCGCGAAATTGCACGCCGCGTTTGTCGCCGCAGTGCAATCTGCGGACACAAAGGAACGTTATTCTGCGATCGGCCTCGACCCGCTGACTGCGCCGACGACAACCGCATTCGGCACTTTCGTGCGCGACGAATTCGCGCGCTGGGAAAAAGTCGTACGGCAGAGCGGCATACAGTTGCAACTATAGTAAGTATTAATTGTTATCCGGAGGAATATCTTGAAATTGAAGGACATCAAGCAGGCAGAAGTCATCATCGTCGGCGCGGGCAATGCCGCGCTGTGCGCGGCGCTCGCGGCCAAGGACGCTGGCGCCAATCCCGTAGTGCTCGAAACCGCGCCCGCGGCAGAGCGCGGCGGCAACACGTTTTTCGTGGCGGGCTCGACGCGCTGGGTCTTCAACAACATGGACGATATTCGCGAGGTGCTCGACCTCACCGAAGAGGAAATGCGCACGGTCGATTTCGGCACCTACTCGCGCGAGGATTTTTTCGAAGACATGGGGCGTGTCACGCAGTACCGCTGCGACCCCGATCTCACTGAAATACTGGTCGACAACGCGCGCCCGACGCTGGTGTGGATGCGCAGCAAGGGCGTGAAATTTGAGCCGATGTATAAAGGGCAGTCGCAGAAAGTCGATGGCCGCGTCAAGTTCTTCGGTGGGCAGGTCTGCAATTTCTGGGGCGGCGGTCCTGAACTGACTGCGTCTTTGTTCCGCGCGGTCGAGAAGGCGGGTATTCCGGTGCTCTACGAGACTACTGCGGCTTCGTTGATTTACGAACACGGCAAGGTCGCGGGGGTTGTCGCTGAGTCCGAAGGCGAGAAAGGCGAGATCCGCTCGAAGTCCGTCGTGCTGGCGTGCGGTGGTTTCGAATCGAATGCGGAAATGCGTGCCCGCTATCTTGGGCCCGGCTACGAGCTGGCGAAAGTGCGCGGCACCCAATACAACAACGGCGCCGGCATTCGCATGGCGCTGGATATCGGCGCGATGTCGGCCGGTCACTGGTCTGGTTCGCATGCCGTCGGCTGGGACCGCAACGCGCCGCAGTTCGGTGACCGCGTGGTCGGCGACGGGTTTCAGAAGCACAGTTACATTTTTTCCATCATGGTGAATGCGAAAGGGGAGCGCTTCGTCGACGAAGGGGCCGATTTCCGTAATTTCACTTACGCGAAATACGGCCACGTCGTGCAGCAGCAGCCGGGCATGTTTGCGTGGCAGGTATTCGATCAGAAAGTCGAGCATCTGCTGCGCGACGAATACCGTATCAAGCAGGTAACCAAGGTCGTCGCCAATACGCTGGAGGAGCTCGCCGGTAAATTGGAAGGCGTCGATCCGAAAGCATTCCTCGCCACGGTCGCGGAATACAACAAAGCGGTGCAGCAGGACGTGCCGTTTTCGACGGTCGTCAAGGATGGCCGCGGCACGCCTGGTCTTAAAATTCCAAAAACGAATTGGGCGAATACGATCGACAAGCCGCCGTTCCAGGCTTATGCCGTCACCTGCGGCGTGACCTTCACTTTCGGCGGCGTCAAGATTGCGCCCGACACCAATGTGCAGAATGTCGGTGGACGCAATATCCCGGGGCTCTATGCGGCAGGCGAGATGATAGGCGGACTGTTCTACTTCAATTATCCGAGCGGCAGCGGACTCGTCGCGGGCGCAGTATTCGGCCGGCGCGCGGGCACTCACGCGGCGAAATATGCGCGCGGCGCGGCCTAGAGAACGCGACGTCGTGACGCGCGCGGGTAACGGCGCCGCGAGCCGTGCCAGGGCCGTGCGGCCGGCGCGCGGCGCCGAGCAGATTTATGAGTGCATCAAGCTGATGGCGATCACGTTCGCGATCAGGCCCGGCCAACGCGTCAACGAGGTCGAGTTGTCGAAAGCCCTGAACGTGAGCCGTACGCCGCTGCGCGAGGCGCTCAATCGCCTGATGGTCGAGGGTTTTCTCACGCGCGCGCCGAACAAGGGCTTTACGGGGCGCCTGCTCGATGCGAAGCAGATCTTCGATCTCTACGAATTGCGGCGCTCGCTGGAAACCACCATCGTGCGCATTGCCTGCGAACGCGCGACCGATGACGAGTTGGTGGAGTTGGAGCGTTTCGTCAAGAGTTCCATCGATCGCCGCGCGTCGTCGGATGCCGGCAGCCTGCTTGCGCTGGACGAACAGTTTCATGAGCGGGTCAGCGCACTGACGCGCAATCATGAGATGGTCAATCTGCTCAAGGCCATCAATGCGCGCATCCATTTCGTGCGCTGGCTGGACATGCAGAAGCACTACAGCCAGCAGGACCATTTACGCCTCGTCAAGGCGTTAAGGGCGCGTGATGCCGATAAGGCCGTGAGTCTCATCGAAGGCCATATCACGCGCCGGCTCGATCAGATTGTCGATGTGATACGCCTGGGATTTGCTGAAATCTACATGCGCGACCAGGCCGGGGCGGCAATATGAGAGTGGGGCTGATCGGTTTCGGCGGACTCGGCATCCTGGTGGCGAAAGAGCTTGCTGCCGATGAGGCCATCCAGTTCGTCGGCGTCGCTGCCCGCGAGAAACAGCGCGAGCGCGTGCATGGCGTCCTGGGTAAAGTGCCACTGGTTGATTCCGCGGATGCACTGCTGGCGTTAAAGCCGGAATTAGTAGTTGAGTGCGCGAGTCACGCGGCGTTTCGCCAGTACGCGGAACCGGTGTTGAGCGCAGGCATCGATTTGATCGCGGTGTCCGTTGGCACGCTGGCCGATACCGAATATCGCGAACGCGTTTTGGCGACAGCGCGTCGCGGCGGCGCTACGCTGGAAATTCCCGCCGGTGCGATCGGCGCCATCGACGTGATTGCAGCAGCGCGGCATGCGGGGCTGACGCGCGTGGTTTATGTGACGCGCAAAAGCCCCAAGGCGTGGAAGGGCACGCCGGCCGAAACCATGATCGATCTTGCCTGCGTGATCGCGCCTGAGCTTTTTTACGATGAGAGCGCAGAGCACGCAGCGAAGCTATTCACCGAAAAAGCCAATGTCACGGCGACGCTCGCATTGGCCGGCATCGGTTTTCAGGCGACCCGCGTGCAGTTCTGGGTCGATCCCGCGGTGACGCAAAGCGTCCACCACGTCGAAGCCGAAGGCGCCTGTGGTACGCTCACGATCGACATGGGAAACAACGTGGCGCCTGCCGACGGCAGGACATCACTGCAAACCGCGATGAGCATAGTGCAGGCCGTGCGCAACCGTGTCGCCGTCCTGCGTATATGAAGGTATAACGCACATGCTGGCGAAATCAGACATTGCAATCATAGGCGGCGGCGTCATCGGCTGCTCGGTGGCTTACTACCTGGCAAAGCAGGGCGCGAAGGTCACCATCATCGAGCGCGCGGCAGTCGGTAGCGGCGCTTCCAGCGTCAATTCCGGCGTGATCTCGATGGCGACCAAGAAGCCAGGCCTCTCGCTTGATCTCGCGATGGCGAGTCAGCGGCTGTACCCGGCGCTGTCCGCCGAACTCGGCATGGATGTCGAATACCTGGTACTCGGCAATCTCATCGTCGCGGAGAACGAAACGCAGGCCGGGTTTATCGAGGAACTCGCGGAAGAGCAGCAGGCAGCCGGAGTGCCGGTCGAAATCGTGTCTGCGCAACGTTGCCGCGAGCTCAACAAGCTGCTCGAAGGACGCGTGCTGTCAGGCATGTACTGCCCGACCGACGCGCAGGCCGATCCTTTCAAAGTCACGCAGGCTTACGCGCGTGCCGCGGAGAACCTCGGCGTGCGGATTTTCAGCGCAACGGAAGTTGAAGGTATCGAGCTCGTAAACGGCCGGGCATGCAAGGTAAAAACGTCGCGCGGCGAGGTGCATGCAAAATGGATCATCAACGCGGCTGGCGCGTATTCGCCGGCTGTCGGTGCAATGGTCGGCGTCAAGCACGACGTCAAGCCGCGCCGCGGCCAGTGCGTGATCCTGGAGGCCACCGACGACATGCCGAACGTGCGGGTTTCCAGTGCAGGGCAGTTATTGGCGAAGCACGGCGGGGCGTCTGCCGGCGGCGGTGAGCTGCAGGTGCCGCTGGGTTACACGAACCGGCCGGTTGCCGGCACCATCATGCTGGGCAGCACCAATGAATTCGTCGGCTACGACACCCGCACAACGCGTGAAGGCGTTACCGGTATTTGCCACAGCGCCGTTGCTCTGATGCCGCAACTGGCTCGTCTCAATGCAGTGCGCGCATGGGCGGGATTGCGGCCTTACTCATCGAAGGGCCCGCTCATGGGCGATGGCGGTGTCCCGGGTTACGCAGTGGCGAGCGGACACGGCGGTGACGGAGTCGCGCTGGCGCCGATCAGCGGGCGCTTTATGGCCGAGTACATCGCGAGCGACGGCAAGCGCAACGATCTGCCGGCTTTTCTGCGCGCGTTGAAAGAGCAATAAGCATGACCGCATCGTCAGACGGAGACTACGTGAACAACGAAAGCAAGATCATTCCGGGTGCAAGCGTGACCCTGCAGCTTGACGGCAAACCATTGCCGGCACGGCGCGGGCAAACAGTGGCTGCAGCGATGCTCGCTGCCGGACAGCGAGTACTGCGCCACACGCGGCACGCGGGCAAACCGCGCGGCCTGTTCTGCGCGATGGGCGTCTGTTTCGATTGCGTGATGACCATAGACGGCAAAGCGGGCGTGCGCGCCTGCATGACCAAGGTCGAGGACGGCATGCAGGTGAGTTCACCCGTGCAGTTCAAGCCTTACGAGCGCAAATCATGAGTTTCACCATGGAAACCGATATCGCAGTTGTCGGCGCCGGGCCCGCGGGATTGTCAGCGGCGCTCGCGGCGACGAATGCCGGTGCGCGCGTGGTGGTGCTGGATGAATATCCGGAACCGGGCGGCCAGTTCTACAAGCAGTTGCCGGCTGAATTCAGCGTGCCGGACCGGACCAAGCTTGATGAGGATTACACCAAAGGCGATGCCGTGCTCGCAGCGGTGAAGAAAGCCGGCGTGACGATATCGAACGAGACGCTGGTATGGGGCGCGTTCGAAGCCGGCGTGTTGTCGGTCACACGCCGCGGCGAAGCCGGCAGCGTAAAGGTTAAGAAAATTATCGTTGCGAGCGGCGCATACGAGCGCGTGATTGCGTTTCCGGGTTGGGACCTGCCCGGCGTGATGACGCCCGGCGGCGCGCAGACCCTGGTCAAAAACCAGCAGCAGTTGCCGGGTAGCCGCATCGTGCTCGCAGGTTCGGGCCCGTTTCTGTTACCGGTCGCGAAAACGCTGCTCGGCGCAGGCGCGAACATTGCAGCGATTTATGAGGCAACCCGTCCACGCGAATGGGCGCGTCATGCGCTGCGTTTGTGGGGACATTGGGACCGCATCGCCGAAGGACTGCGTTACCGCCGCACGCTCGCCGATGCCGGATTGTCGATACAGTTCGGTCGCATCGTCGTCCGGGCTGAAGGCGCGGACGCGGTCGAACGCGTCGTGACCATGGAATGCGATGCTTCCGGCCGTACGATCGCAGGCACCGAGCAGGCAGAGTCCTGCGACACGCTGTGCGTGGGCTACGGTTTTATTCCGCAAGTGCAGCTGACGCGTCTGCTCGAATGCGAGCATCGTTATGACGCGTTGCGCGGTGGCTGGGTACCGAAGTATGGCGGTGATATGCAGACCAGCGTTCCCGGCGTGTATGTGGCGGGCGAAGTCGCCGGCATCGGCGGCGCGTATACGGCGCTTGCCGAAGGCTGGGTCGCCGGCTTGAGCGCAGCGCGCGAGCTCGGACACAAAGTGCGCGACACCGCGTTGATGAGCGCACGGCGGGATCGCGCGCTACGTCGGCAATTCGGCGATCTCGTCAACACGGTGTTCGCTGTGAAGCCCGGCATATTCGAGCTGATAGCCGACGATACGCTGGTGTGCCGCTGCGAAGAAGTGAGCGCAGGGGAAATTCGCGCTGCCGCGGCCGCATGGGGCGCGCGGGCGGGCGCGGTCAAAGGCGTCACGCGCTGCGGCATGGGGTATTGCCAGGGACGCATCTGCGGCAGTCTGCTCGAAGAGTTGACGGCGCGCGCCGCCGGCTGCACGCGCGCCGAAGTCGGCGGCCTGAGCGTGCGTCCGCCGCTGAAACCAGTGCGGGTCGGCGATCTTGCCGATCTCGCGGAATAAGGAAAATGATGGCTAACATGCTGCAAAAACCGCAACTGACAGGGTTGGCGAGTGCGCTGATCATCGCGTGCTTAACCCTCCCGGCATTCGGTCAGCAGGGCAAAACCGCGGCAGGATACCCTGAAAAACCGGTGCGGTTGATCGTCACATTTGCTCCCGGCGCATCCAACGACATACTTGCGCGGCTGATTGGCGGCAAGCTGGCCAATGAATGGGGACAGAACTTTGTCATCGATAACCGGCCGGGTGGCGGTGGTGCTATCGGCATCAACGCGGTAGTGAAGTCCGCGCCAGACGGTTACACGTTGCTGCTGGCCAATTCCGGGCCCAGTGTGGGCGCTCCGATGCTCGCGCGCGAATCTTCCTATTCGCCATTCGATTTCACGCAGATCGTTTATATCGGTTACGCGCCGCTGGTGATCCTGGCGAATCTGTCCTTTGCGCCGAAGAACCCCAAGGAGTTGATCGACTACGCGAAGGCGAACCCGGGCAAGATCAGCTGGGGATCTTCGGGCGCGGGGTCGAGCCCGCATATCGCCATACTGTTGTTTCAGACCGCCACCGGCGTCGATGTGACGCACATCCCCTACAAAGGCGCGGTGCAGAACATGACCGACCTCATCGGTGGCCAGATCAATTTGATTTACACGACGACGGTATCGAGCGAACCGCAGATCAAGGCCAACCGCGTGCGCGGCATCGGGGTTGCAGCGCCCCGGCGCGTGGGCCTGTTGCCTAACGTGCCGACGTTTGCCGAATACGGTATCAAGGATGCGGAGGCGGGCATCTGGTATGGCTTGCAGGGGCCGAAAGGCATGCCGCGCGCGATAGTCGACAAGCTGAACCGCGAAGTGAATCGGACGCTGGGCATGGCCGACGTCAAAGCGCGGTTCGAGCAGCTCGGTTTTGAAGCGGCGGGCGGCCCGCCTGAAGATTTCGACAAGCTGGTGAAAAGCGAAGTAGCAAAGCTCGAGAAGCTGCTTAAAGCCGGACTGATCAAGAAAGAGTGAATGCGGTGCCAGTGCCGGTTCAGCTTATCGTGCCTTTTGCCGCGGGCGGCGGCAGCGACGAGGCTGCGCGCGCGTTCGCGCGTTATGCGGCGCCCCGACTCAGCGGCGGCATCGCAGTGGTCAACCGTACCGGCAACAGTGGTGCGACCGGTTTTCGCCTGGGCGCGGATGCGCCAGCCGACGGCCGCTCGCTCACGCTGATGGTGGCTTCGCTGATCGCGGGTCCGCATGCGGGGGATGGTTACGCAGTCAGTTATCGCGATTTCACGCCCGTATGCCTGCTGGCGACGATGCCGCTGGTGCTGTGCGTGCGGGCAGACAGCAGCCTGCGCACGTTCAGGCAAATGCTGGACGATGCCCGCGATCGGCCGGGACAACTCGCGCTGGGCACCGCCGGACGTGGCAGCTTCGTCGACCTTGCAGCACGCGCGTTGGCGCAAGCCGCGCAGCTGTCGATTGCGTTGCGCGCGCTGGCAGGATCGGCCGAACAGATCCAAGCATTGCTCGCGGGCACACTCGACGTCGCGCAGATTTCTCTGGACGAAGCTTTGCCACTGGTGCGGACAGGCAGGCTGAGAGCGCTGGCAGTGGCAGGCATGGAAACGTCACCGGCGCTGCCTGGCGTACCGACGACCGCGGAACACGGTATCGCATTGGATATGGGGTTCTTTCGCGGACTGGGCGCGCCGCGTGGTCTGCCGCAGTACGTGTCCGCTGAGCTCGAACAAGCGTGCGCCGCGACGGCAGCAGATGAAGGTTTCAGGCAACATTTGTTATCGCAGGGCGCGACGCCGCGGTTTCTGGCCGGCGCGGCCTATGGTGCATGGCTGGCCGCGCTGGACCAAGCATTTGCCGCGGTGATTGCGGCGAAAGTCGCGGGACAAGGATGAGCACGCACCCATGAAGGTCGGGTTGATTGGCTGCGGGGTCATCGGCCGCGCGCTGTTGTCCCATCTGGCCGCGGCGGGAGCAGACGTCAAGGTCGTCGGCGTCCTCGTCACAGATCCGGCGAAGCACGCACCGGCGGCATGGAAAATCACCACCGATGCTGCGGAATTTCTGGCGACTGGCCCGGAACTGATAGTCGAGTGCGCGGGCCAACATGCGTTCGCTGCGTTGGTGCCGGGCATGCTGGAGGCAGGATACGAAGTGGTGGCAGCTTCGGCGGGTGCGCTGGCAGATGATTCCGTGCGTGTCGCGGTGGATGCGGCGGCGCGCGCCGGCGGCGTGCGGCTTTACATCCCGGCGGGAGCGCTCGCTGGCGTCGATGCATTGGCCGGCGCGAAACAGGTTGGACTGTCTGCCGTGCGTTACGTGCGCACCGCTCCGCCAGCGACGTGGGTGCGGTCCGGAGCATTGAGCGAAGACGCTGCCCGCGCGTTGACTGCACCGACTGTGGTGTTTGAAGGCAGTGCGCGCGAAGCCGTAAAGCGGTTTCCGAAAAATGCCAATGTGGCAGCAACGCTGGCACTCGCCGGCATCGGTTTCGAGCGCACGCGTGTGCAACTCATCGCGGACCCGGCGGCGACGGGCAATACGCATGCGATTGAGGCCGAAGGCGCATTCGGCACGCTGCGCACCAGCATGGGCACAGAGGTCATCCCTGGCACCAGCACATCGCGCATCGTAGCCGGCAGTCTTGCGCACGCGGTGCTGTCCCGGGCGTCGTGCATAGTCGTTTAAATCAGATCAAGGACCAACAAAATTGCAGCAAAGAAGTGCAGGCTATGCATTGAAGGTGTGGGCAGTTTGTGCGTCTGCCGTGACGCTGATGCTCGCATGGCATGTGCCCGCAGTTGCGGAGGCCGGACTTAAAGGTTATGAAACGAGCACCTGGCACGGCATATTGGCGCCGGCATCGACACCGCCGGATATCGTCGTGAAACTGAATGCCGAAATCGCGCGTATTCTCGCGCAGCCCGCGGTGAAAGAGCGCCTGCTTGGGCAGGGGCTGGATCCGGTCGGCGGCACGCCTGAACAATTCGCTACTTACCTCAAAGCGGAAGTCAGCAAGTGGCCGGCGTCGTGAAGGCTTCGGGAGCAAGACCTGAATAACAACGTTGCAGACGTGTCCATTCTGGCCGAGCTCAAGGTCGGCGGGCGTTCGTATCGTTATTGCAGTCTAGCCGGGGTTGCACGAACCGCTATTGCGCGATTGCCGTATACATTCAGGATCGTGCTCGAGAACCTGTTGCGGCAGCGTTTATCTGGCGGCGGGGATGCGGACGATGTAGCAGCCCTGCTGGCGTGGCGCGAACGCGGGCGCGCGCCGGGTGAAATCCATTTCATGCCGGCGCGCGTGATGATGGACGACACCGCGGGCATCCCGTCGATCGGCGATCTGGCAGCGATGCGCGACGCAGTTGCGCGTCTTGGCGGCGATCCGCAGCGTATAGCGCCGGTGATTCCGCTCGATTTCGTGGTCGACCATTCGGTCATCGCCGATCACGCCGGCGGCGCCGATGCATTGGCGCGCAACATGGCGCTTGAACTCAAGCGCAACGCGGAACGGTTCAGTTTTTTGCGCTGGGGCGGCCAGGTATTTGACAACCTGCATGTGGTGCCACCAGGCGGCGGCATTTGCCATCAGGTCAATCTCGAGTATCTGGCGCGCGTCGTGCGCGTGCAGCAGCACGGCGAGTATGAACTCGCGTATCCGGATTCCATGGTCGGCATCGATAGTCATACGCCCATGGTCAACGGTCTTGGCATAGTCGGCTGGGGCGTATCCGGCATGGAAGGCGTCGCCGCGGCGCTCGGCGAGCCGGTCTCCATGCTGATTCCGCAAGTCGTTGGCTGCCGTCTCAGCGGACGGCTGAATCCCGGTGTAACGGCAACCGATCTGGTGCTCACCATCACGCAGATGCTGCGCAAGCACGATGTCGTCGGTAAATTCATCGAGTACTTCGGTCCCGGATTGAGCGCGCTCGCGCTGGCCGACCGCGCCACGGTCGCGAACATGACGCCGGAAGCGGGCGCCACCATGAGTTATTTTCCGATCGATGCGGAGACGCTGCGCTATTTGCGCGCGACCGGTCGCGACGCCGCGCATGTCGCGCTGGTCGAGGCCTATGCCAAAGCGCAGGGTCTATGGCACGACGAGACTTGCGTCGCGGATTACAATTCGATTATAGAAATCGATCTCACCTCAATTGAAGCTTCCGTGGCGGGACCCAGGCAACCGCACGAGCGCGTTTCGCTCAGCGACGCGCCGCAGGCTTTCAGTGCCATGCATCCGGCGCGCGTTCCCGCCAAAATCGCTGAAACCATGCTGGTCAAAGACGGCGATGTCGTCATCGCGGCGATCACGAGCTGCACCAATACGTCCAACCCGGCGGGCATGATAGGTGCGGGCATAGTCGCGCGGAATGCCGTGGCGCGCGGTCTCAAGGCCATGCCGTGGGTCAAGACTTCGCTGTCGCCGGGCTCGCGCGTGGTGGCGGACTATCTGCAAAAGAGCGGGTTACAGAAAAGCCTGGATGCGCTCGGTTTTCAGGTTGCGGGGTTCGGTTGCATGACCTGCGTGGGATTTTCCGGCCCGCTTGCCGCGGCGGTAGCCGATACCATCTCCGGGAAGGGCATTGCAGCTACCGCAGTGTTGTCGGGCAATCGAAATTACGAAGGGCGTATACATCCGCAGGTACGCGCGAGTTTTCTCGCCTCGCCGCCGCTGGTCGTCGCTTACGCACTCGCAGGTTCCATATTGAAAGATCTGAGCACTGAGCCGCTCGGCATCGACAGGGAAGGTCGTGCCGTTTATCTCAAGGATTTGTGGCCGGATGAAGCGGAAGT
>CAMBSS010000087.1 GCA_945870465.1 Bordetella parapertussis
GGTCGGCCGGTGATTGCAGGCGCTCTTTTTCGGGCGCTGGAGAGTCGTTCTGCAAATACGGCTTGATCGAGTGGTATTGCTTGAAGAACTGCGACATGTCGACGATCAGGTCGCGGATCACCGGCAGGCCGGGCAGCGGCCGTATCACCACGGGCTCTTTGAGATCGGCGAGCTTGGTGATGCATGCGAGGCCGTTCTTGCCATTGATGTTCATCGCATCCGAACCGCACACCCCCTCGCGGCACGAGCGGCGCAGCGACAATGTGTCGTCGTGCTCCTTGATGCGGATCAAAGCATCCAGCAGCATGCGGTCGGTCGCCTCCATTTCAATGTCGTAGTCCTTCATAAAGGGCTTGGCGTCGACATCGGGGTTGTAACGGTAGATTGAGAAGCGCATCGATATTCCTAAAATGGTTCTAATCAGCTTTATCTGTCAACTTACTTCGTTGCGTGAAGAAGTGAATGTGTGCAGGCGTGAATTAAACCGCAAAGCGCCCTGGCCTCTTTCACTTTTTCACCCATTCACTCTTTCACGCACTAATAGACACGGGGTTTGGGCTGGAACGATTCAACCGTCAACGGCTTCAGCTTGACCGGCTTGTACTGCAGCTTGTCGCCGTCCTTGAACCAGAACGTGTGCTTCATCCAGTTCGCGTCGTCGCGGTCAGGGTGATCGCTGCGGTCGTGAGCGCCGCGGCTTTCGGTGCGCGCCGCCGCCGAAATCATGGTCGAAACGGCCGTATCGACCAGGTTGTCGAGTTCGATCGCTTCCAGACGCGCGGTGTTGAAAACCTTGCTTTTGTCTTTGACGAACGTGTGCTTGACGCGCTCGGCGACCGCCAGCATCTTGCGCACGCCGTCGGCCAGACTGTCGGGGAAACGGAACACCCCGCAATGCAATTGCATGGTGCGGCGCATTTCCGCGCCGACTTCCGAAACGCTCTCGCCCGACTTTGCCCCGTCGAGGCGCGCCAGACGCGCCAGCGAGCGGTCGGCGGCGTCCTTCGGCAACTCCTTGAACGCTTTTTCGCCGGCGATGTCCCGTACCACCTGCTCGGCGGAAGATTTGCCGAATACCAGCAAGTCCAGCAATGAGTTGGTACCGAGACGATTGGCGCCGTGCACCGATACGCACGAACATTCACCGGCAGCATACAGACCGCGCACGATATTCTCGTTGGCGCCATCCGGAATGTAAACCTGGCCGTGATAGTTGGCCGGCACACCGCCCATCTGGTAATGGCAGGTCGGCACCACCGGTATCGGTTCCCTGGTGCAATCGACGTTCGCGAATTTCATCGCGATTTCGCGTATGCCCGGCAGGCGCTTGTCGATGACTTCCGCGCCCAGGTGGTCGAGCTTCAGCAAGATATATTCGCCGTCCTTGCCGGCGCCGCGGCCTTCCTTGATTTCGGTCGCCATCGCGCGCGACACCACGTCACGCGACGCAAGGTCTTTCACGGTCGGCGCATAGCGCTCCATGAAACGCTCGCCGTTCTTGTTGAGCAGGAAGCCGCCCTCGCCGCGCACGCCTTCCGTAATCAGCACGCCCGCACCCGCCACCCCGGTCGGGTGGAACTGCCAGAATTCCATGTCTTCGAGCGGAACGCCCGCGCGCGCCGCCATGCCGAGGCCGTCGCCGGTGTTGATGAATGCGTTGGTGCTGGCCGAATAGATGCGCCCTGCGCCGCCGGTGGCGAGCAAAGTCGCCTTGGCCTGCAGTATCATCACTTCGCTGGTTTCCATTTCCATCGCCACCACGCCAAGCACGTCACCTGCCTGGTCGCGAATCAAATCGAGCGCCATCCACTCGACGAAGAACTGCGTGTGCGCGCGCACGTTGCGCTGGTAGAGGGTGTGCAGCATGGCGTGACCGGTGCGGTCCGCGGCCGCGCACGAGCGCTTGACCGGGCCTTCGCCGTAATTGCGCGTCTGGCCGCCAAACGGCCGCTGGTAAATGCGGCCATCGGGCGTGCGGTCGAACGGCATGCCGAAGTGCTCGAGCTCGTAAACCGCTTCATTCGCCTTACGGCACATGAATTCGA
Source organism: Bordetella parapertussis (assembly GCA_945870465.1). The sequence goes on from CAMBSS010000087.1 coordinate 2,046, forward strand.
TCGCGTCCTGGTCGCCGAGATAGTCCGAGCCCTTGACGGTATCGAACATGTGCCAGTGCCAATTGTCTTCGCCGTCGTTGCCGAGCGACGCGGCGACGCCGCCCTGCGCCGCGACGGTATGCGAGCGGGTGGGAAATACTTTCGACAACACCGCGACCTTCAGATTGGCTTCCGACAGGTGAAGCGCTGCGCGCAGCCCGGACCCCCCCGCCCCCACGACTACCGCATCAAACTGTCTTTTGGCGATCGTCATTGCTTTATATGCTCCACAAAATCTGAACTGACCAGCCGGCGCAGGCGATAAGCGCGGCGATCACCAGCACATACAACGCAAGCCGCACGCCGCTATGCTTGATGTAATCCATGAAAATATTGCGCACGCCTATCCACGCGTGCAAATACAGGCTCAGCAGGAACAGCAGCGTGGCAAGCTTCATCCAGCCCGGTGAGAACAACTGGCGCCACGCGTCGTAATCGATTTTCGGTGCAGCCAGCAAGAGGCCGACGAACAACAGCGTATACAACGCCATGACGATGGCCGTAATGCGCTGCGCGAGCCAGTCGCGCAGGCCGTAATGAGCACCTATGACTGCGCGATTTACCATAAGCACGCTCCGACGACGATAGTCAGGGTTATGCTGATCACGACTACCAGCTTGCTCGTGAGCCGTGCTGTAGCCAGTTCGGTCCCCAGATCGATGTCCATCACCAGGTGCCGGATGCCCGCGCACAGATGATGAAAATATCCCCACAGCAGCGCCAGCATGACGATCTTCACGCACCAGTTGGAGGCAATCTGCCGGAATGTGTCAAAAGTGTCGGCCGAAGTGAGGCTGCACTGCAATGCGAACAGTAAAATCTGCAGCGAGAGGAACAAAACCGCGCCGCTGACTCGATGCATGATCGACACCAGCGCAGGCAGCGGCAGTCTGATCTGCAGCAGGTTGAGATATTTTGGACGCGTAGTCATGTCTTTCTGACCGAATTGGAGTTTTTTTACGCCCCGCCAGTCCTTCATACGCACTGGCAAGGGGTTTTACAACGACGGACTGCCGGGAGCGCTGATTTTACCAGCAATTGGTGCGTTGCAAAAGAAGCAGCAGTCCGGAATACCGGAAAAAATTATTTATGCACGCATTAACCAGTGCGCGACCGCGCAAAGCGCGCCATCACGCCCCTGACCTCCGATCAATTGCAGCCCCAAAGGCAGACCGGCGACCGTCATCAACGGCAGGCTGAACGCCGGCACACCGAGAAACGACGCAAACACCAGAAAAGCCCTGCTGCCGGTATGTTCAAGCCCGACCGGCGCCGCTCCCGATGCTGCGAGCGTAATAAAACCATCTGCATGATCTGCAAGCGCATTGAAACGAGCGCGCATCGCCGCCTTTTCCGCCAGCAGGCTAGCGTAGTATTCCGGCGTCATGGTCGCGGCCTTTGCGGTACGGTCGCGCACGCGCTGTATCACGCGGTCGCCGTAGCGCCGCACGTATTGTTCATATGGCCATTTCATTTCATAGGCGGTGACGTCGAGGGATCTTTCGATGAAAGCATCATCAAAAGCGGCTTCGAGCGCAGCAACGCCGCTGTCGTTGTCGCGGCTGACAATTTCGACACCATCTCGCGCGCACCGTTCCATCAAAGCAACGAATGCTTCGCGCGTTGCGGTATCGATTTCCTGCCAGCCCCTGGTGTGTAGATGAATCAAACGCCGCGGCTTCACCGGTGCAGGCAATTTGGCGCTCGCGCCGTTCAGCAGCGGCTGCCCCGGGCTGCCGGCGGCAAGCGCCAGATGCGACGCCGTGCGCCACGTATCTTCCAGCGTGGCGCCGAGCACGCCAAGATGATCGTGCGTAGTCGAAATCGGGTGCACACCGGCCATAGTCAGCGCGCCGTGGGTGGGCTTGAAGCCGACGACGCCACAATACGATGCGGGCCGTAGGGTCGAACCCTGAGTTTGCGTGCCCAGCGCGACGGGCAGCATACCGGCCCCCACCGCCGCCGCCGAACCGCTCGACGAACCGCCGGGCGTGCGCGTCGCATCAAACGGATTGGTCGTCGCGCCGGGACCCCCGCACGCAAACTCCGTCGTCACCGTCTTGCCGACGATGACTGCCCCCCCGTGCCGCATTGCCTGCACGCACGCGGCGTCATAGCGCGGCTGCCAGCCGGCGAACAGCGCGCTTCCCATCTGGGTCGGCATGTCGCTGGTATCCATGATGTCCTTGATGCCCACCGGACAACCATCCACGATCGACAACGGACGGCCCGCGCGATAGCGCGCGGTCGCAAGATCGGCTGCCGCGCGCGCGGCATCGAGATTCAGCGTGACGAATGCTTTGACCGTCGGCTCGCGTGCAACCAGGGTTTCGAGGCATTGCTCGAGCAATTCCCGAGGCGTCCGCGCGCCGGACATGAAATCCGGCACCGCGCGTGCAAAACTGGCCAACTGCTTCATCTGTGATTGCCTAATCCGCGCTGATGCCGGCGGCCTTGACGACTTTGGCCCACTTGGCGACTTCGGTATTGATATAGGCGGCCGTCTGCTCGGGCGGATTGCCGACCGGTTCGAGGCCGAGGCCGGCATAGCGCTCGGCCAGTTCAGGCGCGCGCAGAATGCGTGTCACTTCGTCGTTCAATTGCGTAACGACCGCTTTGGGCGTCGCTGCCGGCGCCAGCAGCGCGTACCACACGTCAACCTCATAGCCGGGAACGCCCGCCTCCGCCACCGTCGGCACTTGTGGAATCGCTGCCGAACGCTTGCGCCCGGCGACCGCCAGCACGCGCAGCTTGCCGGCATTCACATGTTGTATGGTCGAAAGTATCGCCGCAAACGTGAGCGACACCCGGCCCGATATCAAATCCGTGATGCCCGGCGCGGTGCCCTTGTATGGCACGTGCACGACATCGCTCGAAGTCATCAGTTTCAGCAATTCCATGGCGAGATGCGCGGGACTGCCGTTGCCCGACGACGCGTAATAGATTTGTGCTGGCCGCGATTTCGCGAGCGTGATCAATTCCTTCACCGTCCTGACCGGCAGCGAAGGATGCACAACGAGTATGTTCGGCGAATTGACCAGGACAGTGATTGGCGTCAGATCGCGCACCGGATCATACGGCAGATTGCGGTGCGAAGTCGGGATCACTGCGTAGCTGATGGATATGGTCAGCAACGTATGTCCGTCAGGCGGCGCCTTGGCCACCAGCTCGCTGCCGATCGCGCCGCCTGCACCTGCGCGGTTTTCGATTACGACCTGCTGCGACCATTTCTCGCCGAGTTTTTGCCCGACGATGCGCGAAATCGTGTCGACGCCACCGCCTGCCGCGCTGGCGGCAACTATGCGCAGCGGCTTCACGGGGAAAGTTTGCGCATTGCCGGTCTGCGCGAGACCAATAGCCGCCAGTGCCGCGCCCATCAGGAATAAATTTTTCATGCCGCATTCTAACGTGAGCTGCAGGCAAAGTCGTTTGCATGCCTGTCGCCGCGGGCAGACTGCATTTTCCTCAACGCAGCGACGCGTCGGCGTGCTATACTCGACCCTAAGCCATTGTTTATGCTCTCTTACGTGGCGCACACCGACTCACCCACCCTCGTTGCCAGGAGCATCTCCAGATGAAACGCCCTGTTCGCGTTGCCGTCACCGGCGCCGCCGGCCAAATTGGCTACAGCCTGTTGTTCAGAATCGCCAGCGGAGAAATGCTCGGCAAAGACCAACCCGTCATCCTGCAATTGCTCGAAATCCCCGACGAAAAAGCGCAAAAAGCCTTGCGCGGCGTGATGATGGAACTCGACGATTGCGCGTTCCCTCTGCTCGACGCCATGATCCCGGCGAGCGATCCGAACGTCGCGTTCAAGGACGTCGATTTCGCCCTGTTGGTCGGTGCCCGCCCGCGCGGACCCGGCATGGAACGCAAGGATCTCCTCGAAGCGAACGGCAAAATCTTCGGACCGCAGGGCAAAGCCCTGAGCGACGTCGCGAGCCGCGATGTCAAAGTGCTGGTGGTCGGCAACCCCGCCAACACGAACTGCCTGATCGCCATGAAAAACGCGCCGAAACTGAAACCTTCGCAGTTCACGGCGATGCTGCGGCTCGACCACAACCGCTCGCTGACGCAAGTCGCGCAAAAAGTCGGCAAACCTGTTTCCGCCATCAGGAAAATGACGGTGTGGGGCAATCACTCGGCAACCCAGTACCCGGATATTTTCCAGGCCGAAGCTGACGGCAAGAAAGTCTGGCCGCAAATCAACGACCAGGCCTGGCTCGAAAACACTTTCATTCCCATGATTCAGAAACGCGGCGCCGCCATCATCGAAGCGCGCGGCCTCTCCTCCGCCGCAAGCGCCGCCAATGCCGCCATGGACCACATGCGCACCTGGGTACAGGGCACCGCGGACGGCGACTGGGTGAGCATGGGCGTGCCCTCCGACGGCAGCTACGGCATTGAAGAAGGCGTGCTGTACGGATACCCGTGCACCTGCAAGAACGGCAAGTTCGAAATCGTCAAAGGCATAGACATCAGCGATTTCAGCCGCACGCGCATGCAGGCCACGCTGAAGGAACTGCACGAAGAGCGCGACGGCGTGAAGCACCTGCTGGGTTAATACGGACCATGCCAAGCAAATAAGGCGGCCACCGGCAACGGTTCCGCCTTTTTTTGCGTCCGCCAGCTACCGCAACGACAAAACAGAAACGCAGTCAGAACCACCGCATCAAAGGAGGAGATCGACATGAGCAGCAACAACGCACCCGCCGCCTTCAAGCCGAAAAAATCAGTCGCGCTGTCGGGCATCACCGCCGGCAATACGGCCCTGTGCACCGTCGGCCGCAGCGGCAACGACCTGAATTACCGCGGCTACGACATCCTCGACATCGCCGACCACTGCGAATTCGAGGAAATCGCCTATCTGCTGATCCACGGCACCCTGCCCAGTGCGGCCCAGCTCGCCAATTACAAGGTCAAGCTGCAAGCGCTGCGCGGCCTGCCGCAAGCAGTGAAAGCCGCGCTCGAATGCCTCCCCGCCGCCGCGCACCCGATGGACGTCATGCGTACCGGCTGTTCGGTTCTGGGCTGCGCCATGCCGGAAAAAGACGACCACAACATGCCCGGCGCGCGCGACATCGCAGACCGCCTCATCGCTTCGTTCGGCTCCATGCTGCTCTACTGGTTTCACTTCAGCCAGAACGGACGCCGCATCGAAGTCGAGACCGACGACGATTCGATCGGCGGTCATTTTCTGCATCTGCTGCATGGCAAACGGCCGACTGCCAATTGGGTGCGCGCGATGCACACATCGCTCAATCTTTACGCGGAGCACGAATTCAACGCATCGACTTTCGCCTGCCGCGTCGTTGCCGGCACCGGGTCGGACATGCATTCCGCAATCACCGGCGGCATCGGCGCGCTGCGCGGCCCCAAGCACGGTGGCGCCAACGAAGTCGCATTCGAGGTCATGAACCGCTATGAAAGCCCGGACGCCGCGGAAACCGACATCGTGACGCGCGTCGCCAACAAGGAAGTCGTGATCGGTTACGGCCACCCGGTTTATACCATCGCCGATCCGCGCAACAAGATCATCAAGGAAGTCGCGCGCAGCCTGTCGAAAGACACCGCCGACATGGCGATGTTCGAAATCGCGGAGCGCATCGAGACCGTCATGATGCGCGAGAAAAAAATGTTCGCCAACCTCGACTGGTTCTCGGCCGTGTCGTATTTCAAGATGGGCGTGCCGACCGCGATGTTCACGCCGATATTCGTGATCTCGCGCACCGCCGGCTGGGCCGCGCACGTGATCGAGCAGCGCATCGACGGCAAAATCATCCGGCCGACTGCGAACTACACCGGCCCTGAGCCGTGCAAATTCGTGCCACTGGCCGAGCGTGGGAAAACTGCCGCAAAATCAAAGTAAAACCTGCCGCAAAGGCGCCAAGACGCAAAGAACTGCAACAAGACGAAGAAATCGGGACACTTTGCGCTACCCTTTGCGCCTTTGCGCCTTTGCGGCAAAGATTTTTTAGTCACGGAGGATGAACATGGGATTCGTGATCGTAAAAACCCTCATTTCCGCCATCATCATCACGATGGTGTCGGAAGTCGCCAAGCGCAGCCCTGCGTTCGCAGCATTGATCGCATCGCTGCCGCTGGTGTCCGTGCTCGGCATGATCTGGATTTACCAGGAAACGCACGACATACCGCGCATCGCGGAACACTCCCAGGCGACTTTCTGGTTCGTACTGCCGTCGCTGCCGATGTTTTTGATATTGCCGGCGATGCTGCGCCATGGCGTCGGTTTCTATCTGGCGCTCACCATCAACTGCGCCATCACCGCGCTGCTGTATCTCGCGATGGTCAAAGCGGGCGCGTATTTCGGCGTTAAATTTTAGTTTTCTTCCATTCCAACCGATAGAGCAAACATGTCCAGCCATATAGCAGCGAACCCGCGACAAAAAACCGACCAGGTCATCCTCGACATCGCCGATTACGCGTTGAAGCACGCCATCAAGAGCGCCGAGGCCTATAACACCGCCCGGCTGTGCCTGATGGATACACTGGGTTGCGGATTCGAAGCGCTGTCCTATCCCGCGTGCACCAAATTGATGGGCCCCATTGTCCCGGGCACCGTCGTTCCCAACGGCGCCAAGGTGCCGGGCACGTCGTTTCAGCTCGATCCGGTCGCCGCCGCCTTCAACATCGGCTGCATGATCCGCTGGCTCGATTTCAACGACACCTGGCTCGCGGCCGAATGGGGCCATCCTTCCGACAATCTCGGCGGCATCCTCGCCGCCGCCGATTACCTGTCGCGCACGCGCGTTGCCGCAGGCAAAGCGCCGCTGACCATGCGCGAAGTGCTGACGGGCATGATCAAGGCGCACGAAATCCAGGGCGTCATCGCGCTTGAAAACAGTTTCAACCGCGTCGGTCTCGATCACGTCGTGCTGGTCAAGGTCGCCAGCACCGCCGTGGTGACCGCGATGCTTGGCGGCACGCGCGAAGAAGTCATCAACGCGGTGTCCAATGCCTGGATCGACGGCCAATCGCTGCGCACCTATCGCCATACGCCCAATACCGGCTCGCGCAAATCGTGGGCGGCGGGCGACGCCACCAGCCGCGCGGTTCGGCTCGCATTGATGGCGCTCAAAGGCGAGATGGGCTATGCGTCCGCCCTCACCGCCAAGATCTGGGGTTTCTACGACGTGCTGTTCAAGGGCAAGCCGTTCAAATTCACGCGCAAGTACGGCTCGTATGTGATGGAAAACATATTATTTAAAATTTCGTTTCCGGCCGAGTTCCACGGCCAGACCGCTGCCGAGTGCGCCGTGGTCCTGCACCCGGCGGTGCGCGACCGCATTGCCGACATCAAGAAGGTCGTCATCACCACGCACGAGTCCGCCATCCGCATCATCGACAAAAAAGGCGCGCTCAACAATCCGGCCGACCGCGATCACTGCATCCAGTACATCGTCGCTATCGGACTCATCAAGGGCAACGTGGTGGCGACCGACTACGAAGACGACGTCGCAAGCGACCCGCGCGTCGATGCGCTGCGCTCCAAAATGGTCTGCGTCGAGAAACAGCAGTGGACGCTCGATTACCTCGATTCATCGAAGCGTTCCATCGCCAATGCGGTGCAGGTTTTTTTCAAGGACGGCAGCAAGACCGAAAACGTCGCCTTCGAATACCCGATCGGCCATCGCCGCCGCCGCAAGGAGGGCGTGCCGTTGCTCGAAGCCAAGTACAGGACCAATCTGGCGCGCCGTTTTCCCGCCAAACAGCAGGCCGCGATATTCAGCCTGTGCAACGACCAGAAAAAACTCGAGGCAACACCGGTGCATGAATTCGTCGACCTTTTCGTGATCTGATATATCGAAAGAACCGATATGCGAAGCAATCTGATCCGCCCCGCCGCAGTCGCTGCGCTGCTTGCGCCCCTGGCGGCAGCTGCCGCCATGACGCCGGGGCTCTACGAATACACCATCAAGATGAGCATGCCGGGCGCGCCCGCCAATATGCCGGCGCAAACATTTCAGCGCTGCCTCAACGCGAAAGACATGGAAGGCAGCAAGGCTTACGAAATGCCGCCCAGTCCCGGCAGCGACTGCCAGATCAAGGACCTCAGCCAGAGCGGCGGACAGTTCTCCTACAAGATGGCGTGCACCAAGCCGCAAAAAATCGATGGTGCGGTGCAGGGTTCGCTGACGTCCACCGGCATGACGATGGAAATGACGATGACCATGGCCGGCATGGCGGGCCACATGACGCAATCGATTACCGCGAAGCGAGTCAGCGACTGCAAGTAATGAGCGCAAGACTGCAAAACGTCGCGCCAGCATCGCACGGGCTGCTGCCGAACCCGGCGCTGGCCGGTTTAGTGCCACGCGTCGTCGATGGCGTGCTCGAACTGCCGGTCTATCACATGCGCGGCGGGACTTCGACCGGCATCGTGTTGTGGCATGAGCACCTGCCCGCCGACCTCGCGCTGCGCGAAGAAGCGATCCGCTGGCTGATGGGCGTGCCGCCGGCAGGCGAAGTCAAAGGCAACAAGCAGACGACCGGCCTCGGCCGCGGCGCATCGACCAGCAACAAGGTATTCATCATCGACCGCTCGCCGGACACCGACACCGACGTTACGAGCACGCTTGCGCAGCTTGCGTCCGACAAGGCCGCCATCGACTGGAGCGTCAATTGCGGCAACATGTCCGCGGCGCTGACCATGTACGCGCTGGATACCGGATTATTCAAAGCATCAACCGGTAATACCGTGATGCGGATATTCAACACCAATACCGGCGTGACGACCGACGCAACGGTCAAAACGCCAGATGGCACGCCATACATACCCGCCGACACTGAAATTCCCGGCGTGATGGGCAAATTTCCCGGCGTCGAATTGAGCCTGCGCAATCCAGTTGGCGCCAAGACCGGCAAGCTGCTGCCGACCGGCAATGTTGTCGACAATTTTGCCGGCGTGGATGCCTCGTGCGTCGACGTGGCGGTACCCATGGTGATCGTAAGTGCGGCCGCTCTCGGCAAAACCGGCCAGGAAACAGTCGAAGAACTCGGGCGCGACCACGCGCTGAAACAGCGCCTGCAGGCGATCTGGGTAGAGGCGGGCCGCAAAATGGGGCTGCGCGCGAAAAACGGCGACCTGATGAGCGCCGACGACCTCGCGCGCAGCGAAACCATCCCGAAAATCTGCATGGTCGCGCCGCCGCAGGGCGAAGAACACATTCTCGTGCGTTACTTTACGCCGCAAACGCCGCATAATTCGCTTGCGGTGACCGGCGGTTGCTGCCTCGCCGTCGCCTGCCTGCTGCCTGGAACCACGGCAAACAAGCTGGCGCGCGGCGTGCCGGTGATAGACGCCAAAGAAAGCGTGACCGTCATGCAGATGCGCAACCCCGCAGGCGTGCTGCGCGCGCGCATTGCGGCATCGATGACCGCATCCGGCGTGCATATCAGCAGCGCGGCATACGAGCGCAGTTCGCAGATTTTTCTGCGCGGACATTTTCCTTTGTATTGCGCGTCCGCGCAGCTCAAAGCGTTTGGTAAACAATGGCAACAATGACTTTTATAGGATGACTACGAAAATGGCACACGACCCGTTTAAAGCACTGCAGGAATTCAAGCTCAAGTCCGGCAAGACCGGCAAGTACTATTCGCTCGCCGCCCTCGAAAAGGCCGGCCTGGGAAAAACGTCGCGCATGCCGATCAGCCTGCGCGTGGTGCTTGAGTCAGTCCTGCGCAACTGCGACGGCAAGCGTGTCACGGAAGACGCCGTGCGCGCGCTGGCCGGCTGGAAGCCAAACGGGCCGCGCACACAGGAACTGCCTTTCGTGCTTGCCCGCATCATGCTGCAGGACATGGCGGGCTTTCCCGCGCTGAACGACTTCGCCGCCATGCGCGCCGAGGCGCAGCGCCAGAAATTCGACCCGACCAGGATAGAGCCGCTGGTGCCGGTCGATCTGGTCGTCGACCACTCAGTTGTCGTCGACGTGCATAACTCGAAAGACGCCCTGCGCAAGAACATGGAAATCGAGTTCGAGCGCAACGGCGAGCGCTACACCTTCCTCAAGTGGGCCAAGGCGGCCTTCTCGGGCATCCGCGTCGTACCCCCGGGCAACGGCATCTGCCATCAGGTCAACCTTGAATACCTCTCGCGCGGCGTGTGGGAAAGAGACGGCGTGTATTTCCCCGACTCCACCGTCGGCACCGACTCGCATACGACCATGGTCAACGCCATTGGCGTGCTGGCATGGGGTGTCGGCGGCATTGAAGCCGAAGCCGGCATGCTCGGCCAGCCCTACTACTTCCTCGAGCCCGATGTCGTCGGCGTGCACATGAGCGGCAAGTTGAATCCAGGCGTGACTGCCACCGACCTCGTGCTGACGGTCACCGAACTGCTGCGCAAAACGAAGGTCGTCAACAAGTTCGTCGAGTATTTCGGCGAAGGCGCCACCTCGCTGTCCCCGACCGACCGCGCCACCGTCGCCAACATGGCGCCCGACTACGGCGCGACCTGCGGCTTTTTCGCCATCGACGACAAGACCCTCGAGTACTACCGCATGTCAGGCCGTGAAGAGCACGTCGATGCCATCGAGTCCTACCTCAAGGTGCAGGGCATGTATGGCATCCCGAAACAAGGCGAGATCGACTACTCGCAAGTCGTCGAACTCGATCTCTCGACCGTACGGCCCAGCGTGTCGGGCCCGAAACAGCCCGAGGATCGCATCAATCTGGAGAACATCGGGAGCCGCTTCACGGAGCTGTTCTCGAAGCCTGTGGCCGACAGCGGCTACAACAAGCCGGCCGCCGACCTGACGAAACGTTACCCGGTCGCGAATCCTGCCATCGGTGACGTCGGCCATGGCGACATCGGCATTGCCGCCATCACGTCGTGCACCAATACCTCAAACCCGTGGGTGCTGCTGGCCGCGGGCCTGCTCGCCAAGAAAGCGGTCGAGCGCGGCATGAAACCGCATCCGCGCGTGAAAACCTCGATGGCGCCGGGCTCCAAAGTAGTCACCGCCTACCTCAAGGATTCCGGTCTGCTGCCCTATCTCGAGCAACTCGGTTTCTACGTCGTCGCTTACGGCTGCACCACCTGCATGGGCCTCGCCGGTCCGCTCGACAAGGACCTCGAAGAGAGCATTGTGAAGAACGATGTGATTTCCGCCGCCGTCCTTTCCGGCAACCGCAACTTCGAGGCACGCGTACACCAGAGCCTCAAGGCCAACTTCCTGATGAGTCCGCCGCTGGTCGTCGCCTTTGCGCTTGCCGGCACGATACTGAAGAATGTCGACACCGACCCTCTTGGCAACGACAAGGACGGCAAGCCAGTGTTTCTCAAGGACCTGTGGCCGACGCCCGCCGAAGTCGATGCAGTGATGAAATTCGCCACCAACCCGGCGAACTTCAAGCGCGAGTACGGCGACCTCTCCGGCGCGAAAGACCTGTGGGATGCCATCCCCGAAGCCAAAGGCGCTTTGTTCGATTGGGACGCCAAATCGACCTATCTGCTTGAGCCCCCGTTGTTCGACGGTTTCAAGGTCGAGCTGCCGAAAATCAACGACGTCAAAAGCGGCCGCGCTCTTGGCATCTTCGGCAACAAGCTGACCACGGACCACATCAGCCCGGTGGCGCCCATCCGCAAGGGGACGCTGGCCGGCGACTGGCTGGTTGCAGCCGGCAGCACCGACCTGTCGAGCTTCGGCTCGCGCCGCACCAACCATGAAGTCATGGTGCGCGGCGCTTTCGCCAATCCGCGCATCAAGAACCTGATGATTGCCGGCAGCGAAGGCGGCGTCACACTGCATCAGCCGGACGGTAACAAGACGACGATTTACGAAGCCTCGATGCAATACCAGAAAGACGGCGTGCCGTTGTTCGTGTTCGGCGGCGAAGAATACGGCACCGGCTCGTCGCGCGACTGGGCGGCCAAAGGCACGCAGATGCTCGGCGTGAAAGTCGTCGTCGCGCGCGGCTTCGAGCGCATCCACCGCTCCAATCTGGTCGGCATGGGCGTGCTGCCCTGCCAGTTCAAGGGAGCCGACAGCATACAATCGTTGAAGATCGACGGCACTGAAACCTTCGATCTCACCGGCGTCGCCGGCGGCAACCTGAAACCGATGCAGGACGTCATGCTGATCATCCACCGCAAAGACGGCTCTACGCAGAACGTCACCGTTACGCTGCGTGTGGACTCGCCGATCGAAGTCGAGTACCTCAGGCACGGCGGAATTCTTCCTTACGTGCTCCGCGAACTCATGGCAGCATAAAAAATAGGAGCCAATAGCGCGTAGCACGCACGGAAGTGGCAGTTTTTACGACGCGCGGAGAAGTCGCGCGTGAAATGCGTGTTGCGCGAATTGATGGCGGCGTGAAATTGAACTGTCACGCTGCGAACTGATGGCAGCGTAATCAACAAACAGGAACATACGATATGGCAAACGACACTTTCAAAACACTGCGCGACTTCACGCCTTCAGCGGGCAAAAAAGGCCGCTATCACTCGCTCGCCGCGCTCGAAGCAGCGGGCCTCGGCAAGATTTCACGCCTGCCGGTCAGCATTCGCATCGTGCTCGAATCGCTGGCGCGTTTCTGCGACGGCAAGCGCGTCACCGAAGAACACGTGCGCAACCTCGCGGCATGGCAACCCAACGGCAAACGCACTACGGAAATCCCCTTCATCGTGGTGCGCATCGTACTGCAGGACCTGATCGGTTTCGGCGCTCTTAACGACCTCTCCGCAATGCGCGCCGCCGCCGAACGCCAGGGCCTGGCTGCCAGCAAGATCGAACCTCTGGTGCCGGTCGACGTCGTGGTCGACCACTCGGTCGAAATCGATGTCTACAACAGGCCGGACGCCGTGCAGCGCAACCAGGAAATCGAATTCAAACGCAACGCCGAGCGCTACAGCTTCGTCAAATGGGCGCAGGGCGCGTTCGAGACCGTCCGCGTCGTCCCGCCCGGCAACGGCATCATCCATCAGATCAACATGGAATACCTGTCGCGCGGCGTGTGGGAAAAAGACGGCGTATGGTTTCCCGATACCGTATTCGGTACCGACTCGCATACCACCATGGTCAACGGCATCGGCGTCGTCGCCTGGGGTGTCGGCGGCATTGAAGCCGAGGCCGGCATGCTCGGCCAGCCCAATGCTTTCCTCACGCCGGATGTCGTCGGCTGCCACCTGACCGGCAAGCTGCACGAAGGCGTGACCGCGACCGACCTCGCACTCACCGTCACCGAACTCATGCGCAAAACGAAAGTCGTCGGCAAGTTCGTCGAGTTCTACGGCGCCGGTGCCGCCGCGCTAACCGCTGCTGACCGCTGCACCGTCGCCAACATGGCGCCGGAATACGGCGCGACCATGGGCTACTTTCCGGTTGACGCGAAGACCGTCGAATACTTCCGCACTACTGGCCGCGAGCCGGAACAGGTCGCAGCCATTGAAGCGTATTACAAGGTGCAAGGCCTGTTCGGCATGCCCAAGCCCGGCGACATCGATTACTCGCAGATCGTCGAACTCGACCTCGGCAGCATCGTGCCCAGCCTGTCGGGCCCGAAGCGTCCGCAGGACCGCGTCAACCTGCCCGACCTCGGCCGCGGTTTCGACGCGCTGTTCTCGGCACCCACCGACAAGAATGGATATGCGCGCCCTGCTGACGATCTCAACCGCCGCGTGCCCAGTGGGCATGCCGAGTTCGACGTCGGACACGGCGACGTGCTGATCTCGTCGATCACTTCGTGCACCAATACATCCAATCCCGCGCTGCTGATCGCCGCTGGATTGCTCGCTAAAAAGGCCGTCGAACAAGGGCTCAAGGTCAGTCCGCGCGTCAAGACGTCGCTCGCCCCCGGCTCCAAGGTCGCCACCGACTACCTGCGCGATGCCGGGCTGCTGACCTATCTGGAGCAACTCGGTTACGGCGTCGTCGCCTACGGCTGCACCACCTGCATGGGTGCCGCCGGCCCGCTCGACCCGAAAATCGAGGATGCCGTCGTCTCCAACGATCTCGTCACCGCCGCAGTGCTCTCCGGCAACCGTAACTTTGAAGCGCGCGTACATGCGAACCTGCGCGCTAACTACCTCGCCAGCCCGGCGCTGGTGGTGGCCTACGGCATTACCGGCACGGTACGCACCGACCTGACGAAAGATCCGCTGGGCACCGGCAAAGATGGCAAGCCTGTCTATCTGAAGGACGTATGGCCGACCGACGCCGAAGTGGGTGCGTTGATGAAATTCGCGGCAAATGCCGACCATTTCCGCAAGCAATACGGCGACCTGTCGGGCAACAAGAAGCTGTGGGAAGCGATTCCGACCGTCCCCGGCGCCGTTTACAAGTGGGACCCGAAATCCACCTTCATCAAGGAACCGCCTTTCATGCTGGGCGTGACGCGGCAACTCGACAAGATCACCGATATCAAGGGCGCACGCACGCTGGCGATCCTCGGCGACTCGATCACCACCGATCACATCAGCCCGTCGACCAAGATCAAGCCCGGCACGCCGGCAGGAAAATGGCTGGAGGGCTACAACAGCCCGCCGTCCGAATGGGGCCATTTCGGCGTGCGCCGCTGCAACCATGAATTGATGGTGCGCGGCACCTTCGCCAACGTGCGCCTGCGCAACCAGGTCGCCCCAGGCACCGAAGGCCCTATCACCAAGCACATGCCTGACGGCGCGCAGATGACGATCTTCGAAGCGTCCGAGCTGTATCACGCCTCGGGCACCCCACTCGTTATTTTCGGCGGTGAGGATTACGGCATGGGCTCATCGCGCGACTGGGCGGCCAAGGGCGTGCAATTGCTGGGCGTCAAAGCCGTGATCGTGAAGAGCTTCGAACGCATCCATCGCGCCAACCTGGTCGGCATGGGCGTGTTGCCGCTGCAGTTCAAGGCCGGCACCGACGTGAAAACGCTCGGCATCGACGGCACGGAGACGCTTGATATCGAGGGCGTCAACGGCGGTGACGTCCAGCCGATGCAGGACGTCACGCTCGTGATCACCCGCAAAGACGGCGCCAAGCAGCGCGTGCCGCTCACGCTGCGCATCGACACCGGCATCGAGGTCGATTATTTCAAGCACGGCGGCATCCTGCCGTACGTGCTGCGTCAGATTTTGGCCGAAGCGGCCTAGCGGCGATACAAATCGGCAGGCACGCAGGGCGGGCACAAGTGCCCGCCCTGTTTTTTTAAGCGCTGCCTATCGCCTTGTTGACGGCGGGCATCACTTTTTCCGCCATCAGCTGCATGGAACGGCGTGCGAGTTTGACGTCGGCCCAGTCGTGGCCCGCGTATAACAACGTGCCGAAATCGCCGACCGTCTCGCGGAACGCGAGGATCTGCTCGACCACGCTGTCGACGGTGCCACAAATCACCAAAGTGTCCAGCAGATACTCGAGCGTGACCGCCGAGTCCGGCATCGCAAGGTCGTTCTTGAATATATCGACGTTGCCGTGGCCCAGGCGTTTGGTGAGCAGGTTGTGATAGTAAAAACCATACGGCCCTTTGAGATCCTTGGCATAGCGCCGCGCGGTCGCCTCGTCATCTGCTACAAACACGCTTTTGCATACGCGCCAGTGATTGCGGTCCGCCGGATGTCCGCCCGCCTTGCAGCCTTCTTCGTGTTTCGGCCAGTGTGTTTTGGCCCACACCGGCTGCAGAAAATTCGCCGTGATCGGCTGCCAGCCGCGCTTCGCTGATTCGACCAGCCCGCGGGAATGCGGGACCACCGCGGTGACCACGATGGGCGGATGCGGCTGCTGATAGGGCTTCAGCATCACGCCCTGCCCCACGTGCGGAAGCATGGTTTGCTCAGTGGTGATGTTCCAGAACTGGCCTTTGACGTTATACGGCGCGTCGCCGCTCCATATCGCCAGTATCTGGTTGATCGATTCGACGAACATCGCGTTGCGGTCGCGCTCGAGGTTACCCATCATTTCCATGTCGGAGCGCAGCCCACCCGGCCCGATGCCGAACTGAAAACGCCCTTCGAGCATGTGATCCACCATCGCGACCAATGCCGCCACCTGCGCCGGGTGGTTGTTCGGCAAATTCACAGTGCCGCTGCCCAGCCGGATTTGCTTCGTCGC
>CAMBSS010000088.1 GCA_945870465.1 Bordetella parapertussis
GGCACTGCGCAAGAAAGTCACGGTAAAGATCGACAATACCCTCGGCGTGGATCAGGCGCGCGCGACCGTGGTGATGGGCGGCAAGGAATACCATGCATTCGTCGAGCATCAGATCGGCACCAGGAACAACCCGATGCCCGATGCGGCCATCGAAAGGAAATTCATGGCTCATGCAGTACACGTCATCGGCGACGAGGCGTCGCACAAAGCCGTGCAGCTGATCTGGAAATTCGAGACGCTCGACGACGTGCGCGAATTGCTGGCGCTCTGCGCGTGAGCCAGCCGTGAAAGTACTGCACAGCAAGACGCTGTTTTTTTGCATCGCATGGATGGCCGCGGGCGGCAGTCCTGCACAGCTGGCGAAATATCCCGACCGGCCGATACGCCTGGTCGTGCCTTTCGCGCCGGGCGGCGGCGCCGATATCGTCGGCCGGGCGTTCGCACAGCGCGCTGCGGAAATATTCGGGCAGCAAGTGGTCGTGGACAACCGCGGCGGCGGTGGCGGCACCATAGGCGCGGAAATCACGGCGACCGCGCGGCCGGACGGATATACGCTGATTCTCGTTTCCGCGACCTATGCAATCAGCCCGAGTCTTTACAGGCTCCCGTACAACGCATTGAACGATATCGCGCCAGCGGGCCTGCTGGCGACCGGCCCTTTCGTCATCGTCGTGCATCCGTCGTTGCCTGCGCGCAGTGTCAAGGAGCTGATCGCCTCGGCGCGCAACAAACCTGCAGCGATACCTTATGGATCGGCGGGCACCGGCAGCATCACCCATCTCGCCAGCGAGCTTTTTTGCATGATGGCCGGCGTGCAGATGATCCATGTTCCTTATAAAGGCACCGGTCCGGCGATGACCGATTTGCTGGGCGGACAGATCCAGGTCATCTTTGGCACCAGCGTTTCGGTTTCAGGACACATCAAAGGCGGCAAGCTGGTGCCGCTGGCCGTGACCGGCCCGAAGCGGATGGCGACATTGCCCGAGTTGCCGACGGTCGCGGAATCCGGCTTGCCGGACTACGAAGTGCAGACTTGGTACGGAATCTGGTTTCCGCGCGGTGTCGCGCGAGAAATTCTTACGCGCTGGAACAAGGAAATCAACGCCATGATTGCCGAGCCGCGCCTCGCGCAGCGTTTCGCGCAGGAGGGTCTCGATCCGGCGCCGGGCTCGCCCGCCGATTTCACCAAGGTGCTCAATCGCGATATCGACCGCTGGAAGCGCGTGATCGAACGCGCTGCCATTAAAGTCGAATGACGCAGGGCAGCGCAATCGACTGGTCGCGCTTTTCGGTCAAGCTCGATGACGTGCAATTCGTGGGCAAGGGATTGCAGCGCCCGGAATGCGTGCTGTGCAATTCGGCGGGTGAGTTTTTCGTATCGGACTCGCGCGGTGGCGTGCATATGCGGACGGCCGATGGCGCACAGTCGCTGTTGGGCAAGGCGGTTGCGCCGTCAATACGGCCCAACGGCATATCGCTTTGCCGCGACGGCACTTTCCTGGTGGCCGACATCGCGCAGGGTGGCGTCTATCGCCTGGGGCCCGGCGGCAAAATATCCGTTTATCTGCGCGAAGTCGATGGCGTGCCGCTTCCTCCCACCAACTTCGTGACCCGCGATGCGCGCGGCAGGACATGGGTCACCGTCAGCACCAGGCTCGAGCCGCGCACACGCGCCTATCATCCCGGCGCCGGCGATGGATTCATCGTTCTCATCGATCAGCGCGGCGCCCGTATCGTCGCGGACAGCATCGGGTACACCAACGAAGTCGCGATCGACGACAGCGGAGAGTGGCTGTACGTCAATGAAACCTGCGGCAAGCGCGTAACGCGTTTCCGCATCACCGCCGACGGACGGCTCGAAGGACGGGAAACGCTGGCACAGTTCGGGGCAGGTACGTTTCCGGACGGACTGGCGCTGGATGTCGAAGGCGGCGTGTGGATCACCAGCATCATCAGCAACCGCGTCATCCGGGTCGACCGCGACGGCTCGCAGCAGCTCATACTCGAAGACTGCGATCCCGCGTACGTCGCGCATTTCGAATCGTTGTTCGCGCAGGGGAAAGTCGAGCGTCACGACGTCGAGGGCATCAAGAGCCGGCGCCTGCGCAATATCTCCAGCATTGCTTTCGGCGGCGCGGATCGGAAAACCGTTTATATGGGGTGCCTGCTCGGCGATGCCGTTGCCACGTTCAGATCGCCGGTCGCGGGACAGGCGCCCGCTCACTGGTCGTATCGCGCGGCGGAATAATTTTAAAAGCGTCAGCCGTCGAGGAGACTCGTTTCGCACAGCATCTCATGCAGGCGCCCGGTTTCCGCCTGAAGGTGCCCGAGTATTTCGGGACGGCGCTTTGCGGACATGCGTTCCGCGATGGCGGCGATGCTCAGCGCGGCGATGGGGTTGTTGGCGCGGTCCCGGATCGGCAATCCTACCGCGATGACGCGCTCGATGCCGTGCACGGGGGCCGACACGTATCCCTGTCTTTGTGTTGCGCGTACCGAGTTGACTAGAGATGCCGCGGATTGTCCATAGGCCTGCAAAGCCTTCGCGTTTG
Source organism: Bordetella parapertussis (assembly GCA_945870465.1). The sequence continues at coordinate 2,553 of CAMBSS010000088.1, forward strand.
CACGGATTACATTGTTGATCTCCGGCTCCTGCATTGCGGCCAGGATGGCCAGGCTGCCGGCGCCTATCCCCAATGGGCGCTTGGTGCCGACTTCGACGGTAAGCGTTTTGACCGGATAAGAGCCCAGACGCCGGTCGATACACACGGCGTCGGCGCCGCTGCGCAGCATGACGAAGCAGGTGTCGCCGGTTATTTCGGCGAGCCGCGTCGCCGCGGGCGCGAAGATCTGCTTCAGGTCGAGCTTCTGTTGGGCGGCCGCGCCCAGCGCTAGCGCCAGCGGCCCGAGGAAAATTTTTTTGCTGCGGGAATCCAGCCGTATCGCGCCCTGGTCTTCCAGGCATTTAAGCAGGCGATAAACCGTGGTGCGGTTGAGCCCCACCTTTTCGACCAGTGCTGGCATCGTGCTGCCGGTGGCGTTGGCCGAGCCAACTTCTTTCAGGATGCAGAGCGCGCGCTCCAGGCTCTGCGTGCCGGATCGCGTGCCGTCGGGGAATTTGCCGGCAACTCGCATAGATGGTTTCATCGGGTGCACATTGTGAACTAGGGCTGCGTAGCGTGCAAATGGAAAAAAACGGGCCGATGATGTACGCTTTGAAGCTATCGCGCAATTATGTCCATATAGTGAACAAAATTACGGGCTCTTGCGTATTGCGGCACTGCGGTGCATTACCCTGCGGTTTTCGTTTTTTCTGAATAAATTAGAGGACTGACGCATGACACAGAAAGTGGGACTGATAGGCTTGGGCAACGCAGGGCTCGCGCTGGCGACGCCGGTCGCGCGCAAATTCACGGTGATCGCCTATGACCGTGAAGAATCACGCTGCAAGCTCGCGCGCGCTGCCGGCATCGAGGTCGCACCCAATGCGCGTGCCGTCGCGGAAGGATGTGACGTTCTCATGCTGTGTCTGCCCAATCCGGCTATCTCGCGCACGGTCCTCAACGAGATGGGAACGGCCGCGCTGGAGCGCAAGCTCATCATGGAAAACAGCACGGTCGGTCCGGAGGACATCGAGGCGATGTTGAGCATTACCGCACCGGCCAAGGCGCGCGTGATGGAGGCAGCGATTCTCGGTGGCGTGCATAAGCTGACGGCGGGCAAGGGAACGTTTCTGGTCGGGGCCGCGGACGCCGATTTCGCCGAGGCGAAGCCGATACTGGAATCCGCCGCGGAGAAGATTTTTCACCTCGGCCCTCTCGGCAACGGAATGCGCGTCAAGCTGGTCTGCAACGGCGTCGCGCATGCGGTAATGGTCGTATTGATAGAAGCGGCGGCGCTGGCTGCAGCCCAGGGCATACCGATGGATACTTTCTATGAACTCATGAGACGGGACTCGGGATTGACGCGGCCGCTGACCCACCGGTTTTTCGAGCGCATCCTCAATCAGGATTTCGAAGGCGGAATGACGATCGCGAACGCGCACAAGGACTCCGCGCTGATTCTCCAGGTGGCGCGCGACCTCGGCGTTCCGCTGTTTGCCACTGCCGCGGCCCATACGCCGTACGAGATTGCGCTCGGCGAGGAAAAGAAAGGCGGTAAAACACCGCTCGACTATGCGAGCATTTCCCGCCTTTGGGAAAAATGGGCCGGCGTGAGCTTCGGTGCGAAGAAGTAGCGCAACGGCAATACTCCGGGCACGCGCCCGGTCAATGAATCCAGCACGGGAAGGTTTTTTGATGCCGGCGAGTACAGCGAAACGCAAGTCGAAAGCAATTAAGCGCAGCGAACCGGACCAGGTTATCCGGGACATCGCGCAGTATGTCGACAGCTACAAAGTCAAAAGCGAACTCGCCTACAGCAATGCCCATTACTGCCTGATCGACACGCTGGGGTGCGCGTTTCTTGCGCTGGCTTATCCGGAGTGCACCAAGCTTCTGGGGCCCGCGTTCAGCGGCGTTGGGGTCACGAATGGCGCGCGCGTTCCCGGCACGGCCTACGTGCTCGACCCCCTGCAGGCCGTGTTCAGCTTCGGCGCCATGGTGAGATGGGTGGAATTCAATGACGCGACCTGGGGCGAGACGGTCAGCCATCCCTCCGACACGTTCGGCGCGATCCTCGTCGTGGCAGACTGGCTGAGCAGGCAGAGGGTAGCCGCGGGCAAACCGCCGCTCGCGGTTGGCGATATCATGGAGCTTGCCGTCAAAGCCTACGACATCCAGGGCGAGCTCGGCATCGAGAACCCGTTTCGCCGCTGGGGCTTCGATCACACCATAGTCGTCAAGATCGCCGCAACGGCGGTGCTGACCAAGCTGCTTGGCGGCAACTACCAGGAAATTTTCAACGCCGTTTCCAATGCTTGGCTGGACGGGCATGCGCTCGCCACGTTCCGCAGCGTCAATAACACCGGCTCGCGCAAATCGTGGGCGGGCGCGGACTGCACGAGTCGCGGCCTGTGGTTCGCGTCGCTGGCTCTGAAAGGAGAGATGGGCTATCCCAACGCGTTGACGGCCAAGACCTGGGGTTTTTACGACGTGCTGTTCAAGGGCAAGACGTTCACTTTTCAGCGGCCGTACGGCAGCTACATCATCGAGAACATCCTGTTCAAGATTCCGCATCCGACCGGCTTTCACGCGCAGTCGGCGGTGGAAGCAGCAACCTTGCTGCATCCCGAGGTCAAAGACCGGCTGGATGAAATCGGGAAGATCGAAATATGGTCGCACGCTTCATGCATGGCGATCCTCGACAAGCGCGGCCCGCTGGACAATCCCGCCGACCGCGACCACAGCCTTCAATACACGACGGCAATCGGTCTTCTGCACGGCAGGCTGCGGCCGGAGGATTTCGAGAACAGCGTCGCGGCCGATCCGCGCATTGATGCTTTACGCGACAAGATGGTCGTCATGGAAGACCAGCGCTACACCCGCGGTTATTCGGATCCCAAACGACTGTCGAACGGGCACGCCATGCGTGTCCATTTTGCCGACGGCACGAAAACCCAAAAGGTTGAGGTTGAATTTCCCATGGGTCATCCGCGGCGGCGCCAGGAAGGCATCCCGGTGCTCAACGCAAAATTCGAGGACAGCGTACGGCGGGTCTTTGCCGCCAAGCAGGCGCAGGCGATATGCGACGTTTGCTTTGACCGCAAGCGCCTGATGGCGCTCCCGGTCAACGAGCTCTTCAACCTGCTGGTGAAATGACATGAGTACAAGCGTATTAATAGCGATGGGCGGCGCGGGGATTCTGGCAGTGACTCTGCAGGCGGCGGCGCAAACGTTTCCGGTAAAAGCGGTCAAGGGTGTCGTCAGCGCGGCCGCCGGGGGCGGCAACGACTTCGTGGCGAGAATCCTAGCGCCGCATATTTCGGAGTATCTGAAGCAGCCGTTCGTGGTGGAAAATCGCGGCGGCTCGGGCGGGGTGGTCGGCACGGATTTCGTGGCCAAGTCCTCCCCCGACGGCTACACGCTGCTGATGTGTTTCGTGAACTTCGCGATATTCCCGAGCCTCTATAAAAAGCTGCCGTTCGATCCCGTTAGCGATTTCGCGCCTGTCACCACGCTGGCGGCAACGCCGCTGGTCCTGGTCGTGCATCCGTCGCTGCCTGCGAAATCGGTCAGGCAACTGATCGCGCTCGCCAAGGCGAGGCCCGGCGACCTCAATGTCGCTTCCACAGGAATGGGCTCCGTGGGCCACCTGGCTGGCGAGCTTTTCAAGGCATCGACCGGCACCACTATGGTCCAGGTGCCGTATAACGGCGGCGCCCCCGCCATTACCGCGGTGCTGAGCGGAGAAGTGCAACTCTACTTCGCAACTGTCCCTGCTGCCCTCACGCAGATGAAGGCCGGCCGCCTGCGCGCGCTTGCCGTGACGAGCGCAAAGCGTATCGCGTCGGCGCCCGAGCTGCCCACGATCATGGAGAGCGGCGTTTCCGGCTACGACGTGACTGGATGGTTTGGGCTGCTCGCACCTGCGCGCACGCCCCGCAACGTCGTCGCGTTGCTTAATTCCGAGGTCAATAAGGCAATCAAGGTCCAGGATGTGCGTGACCGGCTGGCCACCGAAGGACTGGAGCCGCTGGGCAGCTCGCCGGAGGAATTCGCGGCATTGATCAAGAGCGAAATAGAAAAATGGTCGCGCGTCGTGCGCAGCGCGGGCATCAAACCCGAGTGATCCCGCGTTACTGCGGAGTTACTTTGCGCCGCCCGCGTCGTGCAACTCGATGCCGAGCATCACGAACGACAGGCTTTTGCCGTGCATGTCCTGCGCGAGTGAAACGGTGACGCCGCCGCCCAGCGCATTTTCGATGACGAAGTTCAGCGCTTTCAATTTGGGTAACTCGTAGCGTGTGACCGGGCCCTTCGCGATTTCGGCATACGCGTGCATCACGCGCTCCGCGGTGAGTTGCTCGCGCAGGATGTTCCACGCGCGGTCATCGTAGGCGGTGACCGACACGTTCGAAGTGTTGCCCTTGTCGCCCGCGCGCGCGTGGCCGAGGTCGTAGACTTTCACGCTCATAGCGTGCCCTCCACGGTGACCGCGGTCTTCACCATTGCGCGCGGGATCAGGATCGATTTGACTGCGAGCACTTCGCGGATCGCGTTCGAGCCGCCGCCGCCGCCCGACGGCCCGTTGACGTGCAGCGTGCGCACTTCGAAACCGACCGCGAGGGCGGCTTTGCGGTCGGGACTGCGCGCCGCGATGCGCAGGCGTATTTCGTAGGGCTCCGGTCTTCCTTCGCCCATGCCATGCAGGCTCGACATGCCGATGTAATCGACGCGGATCTCGGGGTAAGTGAAGCCGCGCTTGGCGAGCCGTTCGCGCACGATTCTTTCGGCGAGTTTCGCGCGTGCAACGGCATTGGGGCCGGCATACGCAACTTCACCTTCGCCGATGTACCCGTCGTGATAACCGACCACCACTTTATAAGTCGGCGTGCGCGGCCGCGCTTTCGCGCCCGTCGCCCGCACGCGATGCTTGCTGTCCTGCGCGAACTCGACGTCGGTGATGTCGAGTATGCAGTCGGGCGTGATATAGCTTGACGGGTCGTGCATCTCGTAGAGTATCTGCTCGGTGCACGTCATCACGTCGAGCCGCCCGCCGGAATCTTCGAGCTTGCCGAGCGTGAGGCTGCCGTCCGCCCTGATGTCCGCGTACGGAAAGCCGGGCGTGACGGGATCATCGCAGTCTTTCTTGCCGGGGTCGACGAAGCAACCGCCGGTGACTTGCGCCGCGCACTCCATCAAATGTCCCGCGAGCGTGCCGACCGCGAGTTTCGGGTAATCGTCGTAGCTCCAGCCCAGCCCGTGCAACATCGTCCCCAGGAACAGCGACGGATCGGCGACGCGCCCGGTCATGACGACCGCCGCGCCGGTGGCGAGGCCATCACGGATGACGTCGGCGCCGAGATAAACATTCGCTGACGCCATGCGCGGAATCAGAGATTCGACCGGCTCGCCGTTTTCCATCAGCGGCAGTTGCGGGTTCTTGCGTACGATGTCGGCGACGTCGTCGCCGGTCACCACTGCCACCGGCAGGTCGGCGAAGCCCATCGCTTTCGCTTCGCGCCGCAGCGCGCGCGCCGCACCCTGCGGATTGGCCGCGCCCATGTTGGTGACGATGCGCACGTTGTTTTTCATGCAGGCGGGCAGCACGGCCTGGAAGCGCTCGACGAGATAAGGCGTGTAACCGCGCTCGGGATCTTTCAGTCGCGCGAGGTTCTCACGGGCGATGGTGCGTTCGGCGAGGCACTCGAAGACGAGATAGTCGAGCTTGCCGCGCTCGGCGAGATCGGCAGCCGGCTCGATGCGGTCGTCGGAGAAGCCGGCGCCGGTGCCGACGCGGATGCTGCTTTTGGAAGTTGGCATGGATTTTTTGTTTTAGATGTAGAGATGCTGCCGAAAGCTTAGCAGTTTAGCCACGCCGGGGGTAGTTCCCCGGCAGCGTGGAGTCGCGCGCGTGCGGCGTGATAGCATCAGATGGAAAGTCCACCGTCCCACGCTCAATCAGGAAACCGTTTCAATGTACAAAGCGGGAATCGACGACCTGCCTCCCGGCGGCAAGCTGGCAGTCAAGGCCGTGCGCAACGGGCGCGGCATCGTCGCCCTGAAAGCGTTCAGGAAGGGCGCGACCATCTGCGAAATCGCCGGCAAGGTCGTCAGCGCCGAAGTGGTCTGGGGCTACTGGGATATCGACGAGCGGCTGGGCGAGAACTGTTTTCGTTACGACGCAGACAACTATCTCGACCCCAATGGCAAACTGGGCCAGTACGCGAACCATTCCTGCGACCCGAATTCCGGCATCGTCAAAAAGGGGCGCCGTCTTTTGCTCAAGGCAATCACGGCGATTGCACCGGGCGACGAAGTCACGCACGACTACTCGACTTTGCTGGGCGCCGATGATGTGTGGAAATTGCGCTGCAACTGCGGCGCCGAGAATTGCCGGCGCACGGTCAGGAACATCGCGTCGCTGCCCGATACGACGTTGAAAAAATACCGGCGGTTGGGGATTGTTCCGGATTTCATCATGGCTTCAAAATAAAATAACGCGTCACAATAAATAGAACTCATCGCAAAAATACAACAGCGACAAGCAACCGCCGATAAACGCCGATTGACGTCGATATGATTCCAGACCTTTCCGCGAATCAAGGTCAAACCCCTTGAGCTTATCGGCGTTTATCATCGGATCGAAATAGCGGCACCGGGCCAGGGAATCCGCGTCGCTCCGGTTCGGTGTAGAATTACCCACAAGCTCGCTTAATTATGTATTTGGGCTACAGCACCAAAGCAACCAGAAGCAGGCGCCGCAACCCGGGCCGCCAATAAAAAAACAGTATCATTTCAATGGGAGATCCGCATGAACGCACCGCTGAAATCAGCCCCCAAGATCGAATGCTCGCCCGAAGAATGGGAAGCCCGCATCGACCTCGCCTGCGCCTACCGCATCGTGTCGGCGATGGGCTGGCACCACAGTCTGATTTACAACCACATTTCGATGCGCGTGCCCGGCACCGAGTCGCACTTCCTGATCAACCCGTTCGGCCTCCTGTATAACGAAATCACCGCGTCGAACCTGCTCAAAGTCGATCTCGACGGCAACAAGCTGGTGCCGTCGCAGTACCCGATGCTGATGGCGGGCTTCGTTGTCCACCGCTCGATCCACATGGCGCGCGAAGACGCGCATGCCGTGATCCACACGCATTCCAAAGCCGGCGTCGCGGTGTCGTGCCAGAAGCAGGGACTGCTGCCAATCAACCTCGGCGCCATGCACCTCTACGACAAGATCGCCTATTACGATTGCGAGGGCGTCACCAACGAAGCCGAGGAAAGCGAACGCATCGCCAAGGCGCTCGGCAACAAGAACGTCGCGATCCTGCGCAACCACGGCCTCCTGACCTGCGGACCGACCATGGGACACGCATTCCACCTGATGCGCCGGCTTGAAATGTCGTGCGAGACCCAGGTGATGGCGCAGTCCGGCGGCGCCGAACTGATTTTCCCGCCGATGAACGTCGTGCAGAAAACCAGCAACCAGACCACGCAACTCGTGCAGAAGAAAGAGAAAGACACCAACGACGGCCCGGCGATTATGTGGGCGGCGGCACGGCGCTGGATGGAGCAGATCGATTCCAGCTATATGCACTAAGCAACGGACAGCAATCAAAAGCCGGGTGAATTGAAGTTCACCCGGCTTTTTTTCGTCTTCGGCGTACTGCGCGCCATGGAGCTTTTTGCTAAAGAGGCAATGCCTGCGGTGGAGTGGTTTCTCCCGTGCCCAGCCTGGGGGCTAAGAGAGACGAAGAAGCAGGAGAGACGATAGACGGACTTCCCTCTCTCGCCTCTCGCCTGGCGTCTTTCTTCCGTTGAAGAGGAGACGCCATGGTGCTGGGGCCTGGTGAAGGCCCAACCACGCAAATCGGCTACTTCAATGGCAACCGGAAAAAGTGCCACGGCACGCTGGGCGTATTGGGCACCGATCACAATCAATATGCATACCGCATGGAGTGCCTGCGCTGCGGCTTTGTGTACGGCGCCAACGGCAGTGACATCGCCGCGCGGCTGTGTCCGCAATGCCAGGGCGGCGCGGAGGGCATCCAGTACTGGCTGCCCGACATCAATCCCAAAGGTTTTAAACTGACCGCGAGCTAGGCTGCGAGGGCGGGGATGAGACCGTTAGAGCGTGATAGATCTTACCCACTAACGCTCTTCCGCTCTCACGGCTTCCACAAACACGAAGCCCCGCGATGGTTACGCAGGGCTTCGTAAATCGCCACTTCGCGTGGCCTTGTTTCGTCACGTTGCCGTGACCTCTGCCGGCCTGTCGTTGCCGGCTTCAGGGTCTAGCTGTTGGAAACTTCATCGATAGTCTGCCTCCAGTTCCGGCCTGGTACCGCGCCTGACTCTCCCCGCAGGGATAACGGCAGCGCGATGCGCATCACACTGCCAGCCGTGGCCCCGATGTCCGCGTCCGGGATACCCTCAAACCTGCTTCGAGGTGGTCGCCGCCCGTTCGCTTCAGGTACGCCTACAAACACGAGGCGCGCGCAACAGCGAAACATGACTGCAGCAACCGGATCATCAATGGTTAGTCTGAGGAACTTTCCCGAACCGGATTACCGAAGCGCCTTCAGTAAACGCTTCGCGCAGGTCGGCGTCAAGCCGTATTGTCGAGGAATTTCACGCGCTGCCAGCACCGTTCAAAAAAAGTCTTTATTAACAGCAGGATGCGATTTTCGCAGTGCGCAGCGCAGCCAGGTGAGTTGTCGCTGACTACTGGGAGAAGCCGGGAGGGCGCAAGTGGGTAAACGTCTTTCACGCCCTCACGTCCTCACGGTTCCACTACTGCGGCTGCAACTTCGCCGCGGTAACCACTTTGCGCCAGCGCACGATTTCATCTTTCAGAAACGCGGCGTATTCCTGTGACGTACTCGGCGAATGATCGAGGCTCAGGGTGTTGTATTGCTCGCGCACTTCCGGCGTGCCCAGAGCCTTGTTGATCGCCGCTTCGAGCTTGGCGACGATGGCAGGCGGCGTGGCGGCGGGCGCGAGGAGTCCGTAGCGGGTATCGACTATCACGTCGGGATAACCCGCTTCGCCGAACGTCGGCACGTCGGGCAGCTAGCGTGCCCGGCGCGGACTCGCCACCGCGAGCACGCGCACCTTGCCGGCTTTGACCTGCGCGATTGCACCCGGCGCCGAAATGAACATCGAGTCGACGTGGCCGCCGATGACGTCCGTCAACGCCAGCGACGCGCCTTTGTACGGCACGTGGACCATCTTGATGCCCGTCGTCAGGTTCATCAGTTCAGCACCCAGGTGCAGCGAGCCGCCGGTGCCTGACGACGAGTAATTCAATTTGCCGGGCTGCGACTTCGCCAGCGCGACGAATTCTTTCACGTTCTTCACCGGCACCGTCGGGTTGACGAGGAAAATGATGTCGCTGGTTGCGAGCGAGCCCACGGGCGTGAAATCGCGCACCGGATCGAATGGCAGTTTTGCGTAGCTGCTCGCGTTGATGGTGAACGACGACGAGATGACGACGAGCGCGTAACCGTCCGGCGGCGATTTCGCGACCATATCGCAGCCGATGATGCCGTTGGCGCCCGCGCGGTAGTCGATGACGAAAGGCTGGCCGAGGAATTCGTAGAGCTTTTGCGCGACGGGGCGCACCGCCAGATCGTTGGGCCCGCCCGGCGCGAAAGGCACGATCACGCGCACGGCTTTGGCCGGATACTCCTGCGCATACGCGATGCCGGCGGCGGCGGGCAGCAGTACCATCGCGGCAATCACTGTGCGCACGTTGCTTATTCTTGTCATTCGTTCTCCTCCGCGGCGGTTCTTTATAGAAGCTATCTCAAAAATTGTTTGGCACCGCCGATTAACGAGGATAAACGCAGATAAGCCCAAGGATATGACCTTGATTCGGGGACAAGTCTGGAATGCTATCGGCGTTCATCGGTGTCTATCGGCGGTTGCTTGTTTGTGTTGTATTTTTGAGGCGAGTTCTAAATGTCCGCCGCCAGCGCCACTTTACAGCGCCCGGGCGCGCCAGGGAAATTCCGCAGCGCGCGAATCGGCGCGCTTGAACACGCCCGCCGGGAAAGAGTATCTTTGCAGCTTTACGGCAGGGAAAGCCCGGCAATGACTTTGATGACGACACAAGGTGCGGCGCTCAAGCGGCCGCTGTATCGCGCGCTCCTCGCCATTCTGCTGCTCGGCGCGGGCGGTAACGCCGCCGCTGAATTGTGGGCCAAGGTCGGTGAAAACGAAAAATTCAGGGCCTACGCCAACCCCGCGAGCATGCACAGGGAAGGCGCCAACGTGAAAATATGGGACATGTTCGATTACAGGACCGCGCAGCTGGGTGATGCCGGCAAGAAATATCTGTCGCTGAAGCGGCACACCGAGTACGATTGCAAGCAGGGGCGGATGCGTATATTCGAGACCTCCACCTATGCCGAAAATCTGAGCAAGGGCGCGGTGGTGGGGAGCACGAACCAGAGACTCAATTGGAGCGAGATCGCAACGGGCAGCGCGGACCAGTTGTTGCTGGAGTTTGCCTGCGGTATACAAAACCAGGACAAGGGAGGAAAAAAATGAACAAGATTCTGCTGATGTTCATGACAGTTGCCTGCACCGCTGTCCCGCTGCTCGCGCAGGGTCAAAAGATCAATCCAACCGACCCGCAGCCGACCTGTAACATGTGCCCTGGCACGTTCGTGCCGCTCGCCGAGCTCGAGGCCTATACCAAAAAAGCGATCGCCGAGAAGCTGACCGATCAGCAAGTGAGGGACATCGATATCGGCAAGGCCAACATCGGCATCGGTATGGTCTACCGCGGCAAGCTCGACAAGCCGCGCCCCGATTCGGTCGCCGAACACGATCACGTCAGCGAGGTTTATCACATCATCTCGGGGTCGGCGACGCTGGTGCTCGGCCCGGACATCACCAACCGGCAGCGGCGCCCGGCGACGCAGCGCACCGTGGTCGAGTTCAACGGGCCGGGCAACAATGGTTCCGAAATCCTCAATGGCGTCGCGCACAACATCAAGGCCGGCGACGTCGTCGTCATCCCGGCCGGCACCGGCCACTGGTTTACCAGAATCGACGATCACATCAATTACCTGATGATCCGCATCGACCCGGACAAGGTCACGCCGCTCAGGAGCGAGGCGCAGTCCAAAGCCTACCTCGCGAAACCGGCGGCGAAAGGCGAGTGACCGCTTGCTCCTTCCCGTATAGCGCGCGAAAATCTCCCATGGCCAAAGACCGTCTCGATGAAGTGGTCGCCGCCGCCCGGCGCAACGCCGACAAGCGGGCGACGGGTTATCGCGAGCAGGCGCTCAAGCTTTATCCGTGGGTGTGCGGGCGTTGCGCGCGCACGTTCACGCACAGCAACTTGCAATTGCTCGAAGTCCACCACAAGAACAACAATCACGACGACAACCCGGCGGACGGCAGCAACTGGGAGTTGCTCTGCACCTATTGCCACGAGCATGAGCACTCCAAGGTGAAAGACATGGCGGGGCGCACGGACACAGGAGATGCGGCAGCGGGGGCGACCCACAATCCGTTTGCGGATTTGAAGGCGCGGCTTGAAGCGGGGAAGAAGCCGTGAGGGCGCGAGAGCGTGGGGGCGGGCCGGGGGCGGTTTTTCCCACAGACGATCTCGCGACCTCGCGCTCTCGCGGATGCTAACAACCTTGCGCGCCGCGTTAGCGGCGGCCGCGCTCGCGGGAACGGGCGCGTGCATCGCGCAGTCGTTACCGCCAGTTCCCGAATATCCCGTCAGGCCTATCCGCATCGTCGTCGCGTCGTCGCCAGGCACGGCCAGCGACTTTTTTGCGCGCTCTCTGAGCGATGAGTTGAGCGTCGTCTACAAGCAGCGGGTCGTCGTCGAAAACCGCGCGGGCGCCGGCGGGCTGATCGGCAACAGCATGGTGTCGCGGGCCAACGGCGACGGCTACACGCTGGGCATGGTCGATGTCACCCGCATCATCACCGAGCTTCTGCATCACGAGCCGCCGTTCAGGGCCCTGGCCGATATCGTCGGCGTCACTCACGTCGCGTCGATCACCAATGTGCTGGCGGTGACGAACTCAATCCCGGCGCGCGGTGCGGCCGACTTTGTCGCGCAGGCGCGGGCGCGCATCGGCGAATTCAATTACGCCTCGCTCGGTATCGGCTCGGCTTCGCACCTTGCCGGCGAAGTGTTCACTCGCGCGGTCGGCATCCATGCGACGCACGTCCCGTTCAGGAATTTGTACGACTCCATCATCGAGATGGGGCTGGGGCGCGTGCACTACGCCATTTACACTCTGCCCGCGGTGCTGGGGCCGATCCGCGACGGCCGCGTGCGCGCGCTCGCGGTGATGACGCCGCAGCGCAGCCCCACGCTGCCCAATGTGCCGGCGATCGCCGAGGCCGGCCTGCCCGAAGCGCAGTTCGACAGTTGGTCGGGCATCGTCGCGCCCAAGGGCACGCCGCGCCGCGTCGTCGAGCAGTTGCACGGCGACATCGTGCGCGGGCTGCGCAAGACCGCGCTCCGAGATTCGTTCGTCCGCCAGGGTGCGGAGTCAACGCCTGAAGGCACGCCTGATGGCTTCACGCGGATGATGCATGTGGAGTATTTGCGGTATCAGGCGTTGATTAAAGAAGGCGGGATTAAGCCGGAGGCCTATTAATTCTCCGCAATATCCCGGAGAATTAACAGGGAAAGAGGAAGAAGCGGGATAGACGATAGACGGGTTTTTCCCTCCTCTCGTCTCTCGCCTGGCGTCTCTCGGCGAAGCGCGTCTCTCGATCCGGGGTACTGCGATGCAGAATAATTTCCTCGCAAATGTGCAATTTCTGCCTTTTTTCCAGCAGTAGATTTGTGGCACACTCGCGCTTCGTAAAAATTCAATGGCAGTGCCCGTCTCATGGAAGACCTGGACTTTACCGAAACATCACCGTCGCAGCCGTCAGCTCCGCCGGCGGCCGGGCCCCAGCCTTCTGTCGTCCAGCCGTCGCAAAGCCCTATCTACGACGCAGTGGCGGCGAGGGTATTTTTTGAATCCGCGGGTACGGCTGAAAGCGTTGCGGCGGGCAAAGAGTTTTTCGCCGAACACCAGCAACGCGGGTTCTTCTCCGCTGCCGACCGCATGTACCTGCTGGTCGAAGGTGCGGTGGCCTTAAGCGTCGGCGGCAAATCGCTCGACACCTTGAAGGCCGGTGAAATATTCGGCGAGCTGGCGACCATCACCAACTCGAAGCGCAGCGCCACTGCCACCGCGAAAACCGCGTGCCGCGTGATCTCGCTCGACGGCGGCCAGTTCGAGAAAGCGATCCAGAAATCCCCCGAGTTCGTGCTGATACTGATGAGCGTCATGATCGATCGTCTGCGCCTGCGTCTCGCGCGGCTGGCCATGATGAAGGCGTTGCCCGACAAGCCCGGCGACGAGCGCCGCGTGTTCGACGATGCGATGCTCGACGAGATCGCGGGCGCGCTCGGCAACCCGCGGCCGTTACGGTTCACCGCGGGGCAGACGATCATCAACGCCGGCGAATCCGGGGTGTACATGTATCTGCCGCGCGAAGGCTACGTCACGATCTTGGTCGACGGAAAAACGCTGGAGCGTATCGGCCCTGGCGGCGTGTTCGGCGAAACCGCATTGGTGGATCACCGCGCGGCGCGCACCGCCAACGCGATCGCCGAAACCAACTGCGCGCTGATGACCGTCCACCGCAAGCAGTTTCTCGATCTGGTGCAGGAGAATTCGGCGATCGGCTTGTCGCTGCTGAAAGTCCTCGGTCAGCGACTGCAGGCTGCGATGGGGCAGTCTGCGAAATAGCGAATGTTTTTCATTTCCTCCCCTTCACCCCGAAGGACGTCCTCTTGGTGGACAAGGGGAGGGCCGAGGTGGGGAAGGTTTTGCTAGGTCTCCGGGGGCAGCCCGGTGCTGGTAACTTTCTTTTGCTTGTCCAAAAGAAAGTCACCAAAGAAAAAGACCCCCCTGGTGAGCCGCCACTGGCGTGGTCGCCCTGTGTTACTCGACGAGCCGGGCGGCTGTGGAACTCGCTCTCAAAATGAATGAACACATAAGTGGTCCGAGAGCTCAGGCAGTCCTCGCCGAATTCCCCGGCCCGTCTGTGTTACTCGGCGTCTCACAAGGGGTCCCCAAAAACAGGCAGCGTCGCGAATAGACGCTATGTCAAGGTTGGTTACGTCAGAGATCCTTCTTTTCCTCGTGCGTTTACGGTCCCTCGGGGTCTGCAGCGCGCTTTCGAAAAATCCGTCGGCGCATTTGAGAATATGTCGCATCTGACATATGCTGCGCATGATGGTGAAAGCGGAGAAATCATGAATAGCGGCAGACTCAAGCGACTCAAAGCAGCAGGCTGGAAAGTCGGAACGACGCGGGAGTTTCTCGGGCTTCAGGAACAGGAGTCCGCGTTGGTCGAGGTCAAACTTTCATTGATCGACGCATTGAAGAAATCCCGTCAGAAGCGGCGCCTTTCCCAGGTCGACCTCGCGCAACGCATGGGATCGAGTCAGTCGCGGATCGCCAAAATAGAAGCGGGGGATGCTTCGGTTTCGCTCGACCTGATCGTGCGCGCCTTGATTGCCGCGGGCGCCACGCAGCAAGACATCCGCAAAGCCATCACCTCGAGCGTGCTGCTCGCTGCTTGATGAAGACCGTGCTCGCCATGCTCGCGATGGCGTTTTCATCGCTTGGTATCGCGCAGCAATCACCCGCTCCGGGCGATGCCGACGGACTCAGGCAGCCGCAACCCGCGCAGGACACACCCGAACTAAAGTCGATTCGAGACGATTACTACAAGCGCATTGCGGCCAAAGTCAGGCGTTTTCTAGTTCGGCCGCCAGATTTGGCGGAGAATGTTCAAGCTGAACTCGATGTTTGGCTGCGGCCGGACGGGAGCGTGTTGAGCGTGACATTGACGAAAGCCAGCGGCAACCCTGCATTCGATAAAGCGGTTGAGCGCGCAATTCTCCGGGCGCAGCCGCGGCCTCTGCCGCCGGACCCGGCGTTATTCAAATACTTCAAGAATTTCAACTTCAGATTCAGTTCGCGAGATTAGTTGCGGCCAGACTTTCACTTCCCTCCCTTCGCCCTGACGTTTGTTCTTCTTGAACTTCCGACTTCATTCTGTATCATACCCGTGGTCAGTTAGAGGTAATTGGCCGGAACATTTCACCCACGCACTTATAGAAGGAATTCAACATGAACAAGAATCATTCTCCGCGCCGTGAGTTTCTTAAAACCGGCGGTGCCATCATTGCCGCGATCCCGCTGGCTGCAGTATCCGGCTGGGCTGGCGCTGCGAAGAACGACGCGTTGCGCACTTCACTCAAATACCAAGCCAAACCCGAAGGCGACAAGAGTTGCGCCAACTGCCAGCAGTTCGTGCCCGGCAAAGTCGCAAAGGGGCCGGGCGAATGCAAGATCCTCCCGGGTGACAATGAAATCGCTCCGCAGGCCTACTGTATAGCGTGGGCGAAGAAAGCCTGATTTTTCCCGGGCGCGGCCTGGGAAATTGGGAAAGACGAAGAAGCGGGATAGACGATAGACGGCGT
>CAMBSS010000089.1 GCA_945870465.1 Bordetella parapertussis
GGTCGGAGTTCCGGACGGTACGGGACCCCGGGACCGCGTCGCGCGCGCATCCGGTGCCACCTAGCGAATCCGGCTTTGTTCATCATGGCTATCAGCTACGAGACTTACCAAAAGTTACTGCGCTACGACTTTCCCGCTATCGAGCAGAAGCGCACGGCGAAAGACACTATCCTGTATGCGCTCAGTGTCGGCATGGGGTTGGATCCCATGGATACGCAGCAATTGCGCTACGTCTATGAAAAGGATCTGCTGGCGCTGCCCACGATGATTGCGGTGATTGGCATGCCCTACGGCTGGATCGGAAAATCCGGGATCGGGTTCGGCACCCGCAGCGTGCAAGCCGAACAGTCCATTCTGTTCCATCAGCCGGTACCGGTGGAAGGCGATTTCGTCGGCAAGACGCGGATCACGTCGGTCGTCGACAAAGGCGCCGGAAAAGGCATGCTGGTAACCGTCGAGCGCACGCTGATCGAGCGCGGTGCGGACAGGCTTATCGCAACGCTGACCGCGACGAGCTATTGCCGGGGCGACGGCGGGTTCGGCGGACCCAGCGGTCCGGTAAGCGCACCGCATGCAATTCCGGATTCGGCGCCGCAGCACGTATGCGAGCTCCCCACGTCGCCGCAGACGGCCCTCATGTATCGTCTGCATGGCGACCCCACGCCGCTGCATGCCGACCCGGAGTTTGCGCGGCGCGCAGGGTTTTCGCGGCCGATATTGCACGGTCTGTGCACCATGGGCGTGGCCTGCCACGCTTTGCTCAGGACGCTGTGCGCGTACGACCCGCAAAAGTTGAAGAGTATCGAGTGCCGCTTCATCGCGTCTGTTTATCCCGGTGAAATGCTGCGCACGGAGATGTGGCGCACCGGGCAGGTCGTCTCGTTTCGTTCCCTCGTGCCGGCGCGTGACAATCTCGTGGTGGTGAACAACGGGCGCGCCGAGATTGCCGTGTGAGTGCGGCCTCGAAGGCGGCGGGAATCCCGCAAATGAGCGGGCGACATAAGGGGGGAGCATGACCGAGGTCCAGTCTGTCGCGACTGCAGCAGACGAGCACACCGCGGCGCTGCGCGAGAGCGTTGCCGATTTCGCCGCACGCGGCACGAGCCTCAAGCGCGTGCGGGAGCAGCGTGCCCGGGAGCCCGGTTATCAGCGCGATATGTGGTCCGCTTTTGCCAACCTCGGTTGGCTGGGGATACTCGTGCCGGAGGCGCACGGTGGCCTGGGGCTCGGTGTGCGGGAAGCGGCAGTGGTGGCGCAGGGCCTGGCCGAAGCGCTGGTGCCGGAGCCGTTCAGCGCAGCCGGCGTTCTCGCAACGGGCGCGATTGCCTATGGAGACAACCCGGCGCTAAAAGCACGCTTGCTGCCCGCCATCGTGTCCGGTTCTCTGCTGCCGGCGCTCGCGTGGCAGGAAAGTGCGCAGGACATCGATCCGCTCAACGTGCAAACGCAGGTGATGGTAGCTGGCGACGCAACCCTGCTATCCGGGACCAAGCGCTTTCTGGTCGGCGCAACGGGGGCGGACGGCTTTGTGGTCTCGGCACGCGCCGGTGATGGGTTAGCGCTGTATTGGATTTCGCAGTCAAGCGCCGGACTGGAGTTGAAGCCGGAGCCCTTGGCCGATGGAACCTTTGGCGCGACGCTCGTGTTGACGCAGGTTCGCGTAAATTCCGACCAGTGTATTGCATCGGTTGGCGTAGCCGGCGCCGCTCTCACGCGGGCGCTCGATGAAGCAAGCATTGTTGCCGGTGCCGAATTGCTCGGGATTGCGAGCAGGGCGCTCGATATCACGCTGGACTATCTGCGCACGCGCAAGCAGTTTGGCGCCGCAATCGGCAGTTTCCAGGCACTGCAGCATCGCGCAGTCGATCTCTACGTGCAGAAAGAGCTGGCGTCGGCGGTATTGCAGGAGGCGCTGACGCTATGCGCGGGGCCGCACGAACCGGCGGCGCGGGCAGCCGCGGCGAGCAGGGTGAAGGCGCGCTGCGGGGAGGCCGCGTTGCAGATCACGCGCGAGGCCATCCAGATGCACGGCGCGATGGGTTTCACCGACGAGTGCGATGTCGGGCTCTACGCGAAACGTGCGCTCGTCGTCTCGGCATGGTTGGGCAATGCGCATCAACATCGGCGCCGCTATGCGCGCGTGGCGCCGCTGACGGTCGAGGACACGCCGCGGCGCGGGACCGTGGTGCCGGCACGGCTGCAGAATCTGCCGTGCGAGACCGATTGGAATCAACTCTCAGACGAGGACTTCCGTCTGCTGTTGCGCGGGTTCATCGAAGAACACTACCCGGACGAGCTTCGCTATCTGCCGCGACGCGTGCGCTGGGCGGAGGTCCGGGAATTTAATTTGCGGCTTGCGCGCAGGGGCTGGATTGCGCCCGCCTGGCCGCGGGCGTGGGGAGGCATGGGATTGTCCCCCGCGAAGCAACTCATCTACGTCGACGAGCTCGAACGCTGGGGTGTCGGCCGCGCGCCTGATCAGGGCGTGCGCCAGTTCGGCCCGGTGCTCATAGAATACGGGAGCGAGGAACAGAAACGCACCTACCTGCCGAAGATACTGTCGTGCGAGCACGTGTGGTGCCAGGGTTATTCGGAACCGAATGCGGGGTCGGACCTCGCCAGCCTGACGACTGCGGCCATGCGGGAGGGCGGCGAGTTCGTCATCAACGGGCGCAAGATCTGGACCTCCCTGGCGACGGACTCGACCCACATCTACGTGCTGTGCCGGACCGACACGACGGTGAAGAAGCAGGCGGGAATCAGCTTTCTTATCGTCGATCTCAAGACGCCGGGAATTACCATCCGGCCGATCCGCGACATCGCGGGCCACGAGGAATTCTGCGAGGTGTTGTTCGAGGACGTTCGTACGCCGCAAGAGAATCTGGTCGGAGAATTGAACAAGGGATGGACGGTGGCCAAGACCATGCTTGGCTTTGAGCGGCTCGGCATCGGCAGCCCGAGGCGGCCCATCATCGCATTTAACCGGCTTGCTACGTTCGCCGCACGCTCGAAGCTCTTCCACGACGCGGGGTTCCTCGAGCGGTTTACCCAATTGCGGCTCGATCTTGCCGATCACGCCACGCTGTACGGGCGCTATGCCGAGTTGGCAAGACGCGGAGAGAGCCTCGGACCGGATGTTTCGATCCTCAAGATCTGGGGCATGGAGGCGTTTCAGCGCGTCACCGAATTCGCGCTCGAGGCAGCGGGGGCATCCGGCGCCGCCGGGGGCGCGATCGAAGTCGATGGCGAACAGGTCGATCTGCTCGCGCCATTTTATATGTCGCGACTGATTACAATCGGCGGAGGCAGCAACGAGATCCAGCGCAACATCGTTGCCAAATACGTGCTGCATTTGCCCGGTTGAGGCCGTCGCTGGTCCGCGCGCGGTAACCGAAGTTACGCGCTACAAGGAGTGAGATGCATGACAAAAATGTTCAGCCTGTTGAGTTTGATTTTATTCGCGGTCGTTCCGTACACGGCACTCGCACAATACCCCAACAAGTCGATTCGCTTGATCGTTCCGTACCCCGCCGGCGCGAGCAGCACCGATATCATGGGGCGTCTTATGGCGGAGCGGTTGAGTGCGGCGTTGGGCCAGAACGTGGTGGTCGACAACCGCCCCGGCGGCGGCGGCACCGTGGGTTCCAAAATGGTGGCGAAGTCCGCGCCGGACGGTTACACGCTGCTCATCGGCGTCAACGGTCCGCTCGCGATTGGTCCCCACGTGTACGACAACATCGGCTTCGATCCGGTAAAGGACCTCGCGCCTATCAGCATGGTTTCATTTTCGCCGTTCATCCTCGTCGCGCATCCTTCGCTGGCGGCGGGCAACATGAAGGAACTGATTGCGCTGGCGAAGTCGAAGCCGGGTTCGCTTCATTATGCGTCTGCGGGGATCGGCAGTACGCCGCACCTCGCGGGCGAGTTGCTGAAGAACCTGGCGGGGATCGAACTCGTCCACGTGCCGTACAAGGGCGGTTCGCCCGCGATGATCGCGCTGCTGGGGGCCGAGGTACCCATGTATTTCACCGGTGTCACTGCCGCCGGTCAATACGTGCGGACCGGTAAATTGCGCGCGCTGGGCATGGCGGGACTTAAACGCTCGGCGCTGATGCCGGAGATTCCGACCATCAGCGAGCAAGGTGTCCGCGAGTTTGACGTGACCGGATGGAATGCCTTGATGGCGCCGGCGCACACGCCGGGTCCGATCGTGCGCCGTCTTTACGAAGAGACCGCCCGCGTTCTCAACACGCCGGAGACGAAGAACTTCATTCTTGGCACCGGAGCGGAACCGGTAACCATGGATCCCGTGCAGTTCGGTGCGTACCTGCGCGCCGAACTCGCCAAGTGGGAAAAGGTCGTGAAACTGGCGGGCGGATTCAGGGCCGAATAGGGTTGCAGCAGTCGTTACGTCGCTGCGCTGAAACCGCCACAAAGCAGATGGGCGAACGGGAGAAAAGACGGTGACTACGAAATCCGATTTTCAGCGGCTCTTCAGACCACGTGCGGTGGCGATCGTCGGCGCATCAGGCAATGCCGCGCGGATCGGGGGGCAGCCGCTGCGGTCATTGACCCAGTTCGGCTACGCGGGTGGCGTCTACCCGGTCAATCCAAAGTACAAGACGCTCAACGACATCGTTTGTTATTCGCGCATCGCCGAGATACCGCGTCCCTGTGATGTCGCGATCATCGCGCTGCCGGCGCCTCTAGTGCCGGACGCAATCGAGGAATGCGGGGCAGCCGGGATCAGTTTCGCGATTGTCTTCAGCGCAGGTTTTCGCGAGGTCGGCGAAGAGGGTGCGGCCCTGCAGGATAAGCTCGTGGCCGCGGCGAATCGGAGCGGGGTGCGCGTGATCGGCCCCAACTGCCAGGGAGTCCTGAATTTATTGACGAGGTTTTACGGCGGGTTCGGCAGTATCTTTCAAAAAGCGGACCTGCAGGGCGGCCCGCTGGCGATGATCACCCAGAGCGGCGGCTTTGGCACCAGCGTCGTCAAGCTTGCGCAGTCCGCGGGCCTGGGTTTCAACTACGTCGTCTCCACCGGCAATGAAGCCGATGTCGACGCGCTGGATCTGATCGAGTTTTTTCTCGGGCAGGACGACGTCGAAGTTGTCGCCACGTATATGGAAGGCATCAGGGACGGACGGCGCCTGCTCGCCCTCGGCGAGCGCGCGCTTGATCTGGGCAAGCCGATCCTCGTCTGGAAGGTCGGCAATTCCGGCAGTGGCAGGCGAGCGGCGCTTTCCCACACGGCGAACCTGACTTCGGGCGCCGAACTGTACCGGGCCGTGTTCCAGCAGGGCGGATTTATCGAAGTCAGGGACGTCGACGATTTGATGGACACGGCGCGCGCCTTGCTTTCACGCCGGTTGCCCCGCGGCCGCAATGTCGCGGTGGTGACAAACTCGGGCGGGGCCGGCGTGCTGCTCGCCGATCGCTGCGAAGAGCGCGGACTGCACCTGCCTGCACTGGCGGAAAGTGCAATACCCGAGCTGCGGGAGCTTATCCCCGACTATGGGTCGCTTGCCAACCCGGTCGACGTCACGGCCCAGGTTTCCAGCGATCCGCTGCGCATGAACCGCGTGGTTTCCGTGCTGCTCGGCGATCCCGGCGTCGACCAGATTATTATCAGCAGGGGAAGTGTCGTCGGGAAACCCGGACTCGCGTGGGCGCAGGAATTCGTCAAAGTCGCGCAAGGCACGGACAAGCCGATCCTGGTACACATGTCGCCCGATCAAGCGGAAGAAACCGTGCAGGTTCTCGACCGCCACCGGCTTCCCTGGTACGCGACACCGGGCCGGGCCGTCACGGGCGCAGCGGCGCTGTATGAATTCGCCGTGAAGAAAAAACGTCGCACCATGCGGGTGCAGCGCACTTTACCCCGTCACGAGATCGCGTGGCCGCCCGGAGCAGGGCCGTTGGGCGAGCACATGTCCAAGCGTGCTTTGGCAGTTTATGGAATTCCCGCGGTCCGGGAAACGCTGCTGTCGCTCGATGCGATCGACGGACTGGCGAGTTCGCCGCTGCCTTTTCCGCTTGCCGTGAAAGTCGAATCGGCGGACATCCCGCACAAGACGGAGGCCGGCGCGGTGCGGCTCGGCATCAACGATCTCGCGCAGCTCAAGGAGGCTGCATCCGCAATTGTGGCATCGGCACGTGCGCATCATCCCGCAGCGCGCATCGATGGCGTGCTGGTGCAGGAGATGGCGACTGGCGTTGAGATGATCCTTGGGCTCGTCAATGATCCCTATTTCGGCCCGGTCGTCGCGCTCGGGCTCGGCGGTATTTTTACCGAGATACTGAGGGACGTCACGCATCGTTGCGCTCCGGTCGACGTGCCGACCGCGCACGCCATGATCGGGGAACTCAAGGGCAGGGCGATACTCGATGGTGTGCGCGGCGGTCCTGCGTCGGATATCGATGCATTGGCCGACACGGTGTCCCGGTTGTCTCTGCTGGCCGCCGACCATGCGGATCGAATTGCGGAAATCGACATCAATCCGCTGTTCGTACGCGCGGCGGGGAAAGGTGTCGCGGCCGCCGACGCGCTGGTCGTTTTGCGCAATGCGCACACTGCGGTTTCTTGATGGCTCGCTTGCGATCGCGCGCAGCGCGAGTGATGAATAAGCGATGCTATGATCGTGACTCCGGCTGATGCAACGAAGAGTGAAAAAGTCTGGCGAGGCGGCAGTGCTGCCATGACGTCGTAAGAACGCGCGGAGAATAAGGGGGGGCGTTAATGATGTGTCGTGTGATGCAGGGGGTTGGAAAATGAGCAACAAAGCAGATATGACCGAAGGCAGTTTGGCGAGCACCAGCGAGGCCAGGGAGCGGCTCGACATGCTGCGCGACAGCGCGAATAAATATGCCTCGCGTGACATCCATATTAAACGTGCCCGGCAGCTTCGCGGCACTAACCCGGGCTACGACCGTAATGTATGGGGGGAAATGGCCGAACTTGGCTGGTTGGGGGCGATGCTGCCGGAACGTTTTGGCGGCATGGGCCTGGGCTGCGCGGAAATGGCCGTCGTCGCCGAAGCTTTGGGCCGCTCGCTTTTTCCAGAGCCTTTGGTAAGCGGTGCGGTGCTCGCCGGCGGGGCCCTGCAATACGGTGACAACGACGCGCTAAGTGCCGAGTTGCTGCCGGCCATCGCCAGCGGCCAGACGATTCCTGCTCTGGCGTGGCGTGAAGAAGGTCATATTGGCGATCTGCTCGCGGTCGAAACCCGTGCCGATGAGGCCGCGAACGGCGTGAAGATCTCCGGGTTCAAGCATCTGGTGATCGGCGGTGCAGCGGCCGACGGTTTCATCGTGACGGCGCGCGGCCGCGAGGGCATCGGTCTTTACTGGGTGCCGTCCGCCAAGGTGGCATCCGGCGTGTCGGTGATTGAACTGGCCGACGGCAGGCTGGCCGCCGAACTGAAACTTGCGGGCGTCGAGGTTCCGGCCAGCCATCGGATTGCCGGACCGGGGGCGGCCGAAGCCGCGCTTGTGCGCGCCTACGACGACGCGCTGATCGCGACTGCCGCGGAACTGCTGGGCGTGCTGTCGCGGGCATTCGAGATCACGCTCGATTACCTGCGAACGCGCTCGCAGTTCGGCAAGCTGATCGGAAGTTTCCAGGCGTTGCAGCACCGCGCGGTCGATCTTTATATCGAACAGAGAATGTGCCGCCATGCGCTGGACGACGTCATCGCGGCCGCTGCGGCGCCGGGCGTGAGCGCCAATGAAAGGGGCGCGCTGGCAAGCCGCATCAAAGCACGGTGCTCCGAGGCGAGCCTGCACATCACGCGGGAAGCGATCCAGATGCACGGCGCGATAGGGTTCTCCGACGAATGCGATATCGGCATGTTCCTCAAACGCGCCATCACGCTGTCCGCGTGGTTGGGCGGCGCGGAGGTTCACCGCCGCCGCTATGCGAGACTGGCGCCGCATGACGCTGCACTGCAAGACCCGACGGGTGGCCGATAATGGAAAACTGGAACGCCATGAGCGACGACGATTTCCGGCGGGAAGTGCGTGAATTCGTCGAGCAGAATTTTCCCCTCGAGTTGAAGTTCTTTCCGCTGCGCCCGCGCTGGGCAGCGATCAAGCCGTGGGTGATGCGGCTGGTTGAAAAGGGATGGAGCGCCCCGAACTGGCCCGTGGAATACGGCGGCATGGGCCTTTCCCCTGGCAAGATGCTGGTCTTCCTCGACGAACAGGAGCGGTGCGGCGTGGCGCGCGGTCCCGACCAGGGCGTCGTCCAGCTTGGCCCCATGCTGATTCGCTTCGGGACGGAGGAGCAAAAAAGAACGCTGCTCCCCGCAATGCGAAAGTACGAAACCATCTGGTGCCAGGGCTATTCGGAGCCCAACGCCGGTTCGGACCTCGCAAGCCTGACGACCGAGGCAGTCCCCGATGGCGACGATTTCGTCATCAACGGACGCAAGATATGGACGTCTGTCGCATTCGACGCCACCCATACCTACATGTTGACGCGCACCGACAAGACGGCGAAGAAGCAGGAAGGCATTACTTTCTTTCTGGTCGACATGAAATCGCCGGGCGTCACCGTGCGCGGCATCAAGAACATCGCGGGCGGCACGGAGTTCTGCGAAGTGCTGTTTGAAAATGTGCGCACGCCGCGCCACACCATGGTTGGCGAACTTAACAAGGGATGGACTGTCGCCAAGAGCCTCCTCGAATTCGAACGCCTCAATACCGGCAGCCCGCGACGCGTCGACCAGGCTTTCGCGCGCCTCGAGGCGCTGGCGAGGGAACGCGGCCTGTTCGGCGACGTCGCTTTTGCCGAACGATACACGCGGCTGCGCCTGGATGTGGCGGACCTGAAAGCCGTCTACGCGCATTTCGCGGATCAGGTGCGAAGAGGCGAACGCCTTGGCCCTGACGTGTCTCTCATGAAGGTGTTGGCAACCGAAACCTACCTGCGCATCACCGAGTTCATGCTGGAGGCATCCGGCGACCTTGGAATGAGCGTGCAGGAGGAAAAGGCCGATCGCGGCGTTAACGCCCTCACGCGTTTCCTGGTGGCACGCTCGTTGACGATAGGCGCGGGCACGAACGAGATCCATCGCAATGTTGTCGCCAAGCAAGTCCTCAAACTCCCGACCTGATTGCTTGCGGCCTCGCGTCGACTGCTTTGAAAGGGCTCTGGCGTGACCGTACATCGATCCGTCCGCACTCAGGTCGTTGCCGTGTGTAGCGCAGGACACGGGCGGCTGGAGCCGCGCACTGGAAAATACCGGCCGCCCGCAAACCTGTGCCGGGCGGGAATTGCTTTCGCGCTTGCCGTCAACATGGGATTCGCGGTTGCGCAACAATATCCGGCGAAGCCGCTGCGCATGCTGATACAGTTTCCACCTGGCGGCGCTCCCGACTTTATCGCGCGCACCCTGGGACACTATCTCACCGAAGCGTGGGGCCAGCAGGTACTGGTGGACGCCCGCCCCGGCGCCGGCGGCAACATCGCAATCGAAATGGGCGCGCGGGCGGCGCCCGATGGCTACACGCTATTGCTGGTGAGCCCGACGATCGTCATCAACCCCAGCCTTTACAAAAAAGTATCGTACGACCCGATCAGGGATTTCGCACCCATCACACTGGTCGGCACGCTGCCCAATATGCTCATCGTGCATCCATCGGTTCCGGCGCGCACGGTCAGGGAACTCATCGCGCTGGCCAAGGCCCGGCCCGGCCAACTTCAGTATTCGTCCGCGGGTTACGGCAGTTCAACGCATCTGGCGGGCGAACTGTTCAGGTCGATGGCGGGGATCAATATCGTGCACGTGCCGTACAAGGGGGGCGCGCCGGGCATGACCGCGGTCATCGCCGGCGAGGTGCCGATGACTTTTGGCAGTTCGTCCGCACTGGCGCAGATCAGATCTGGCAAGCTGGTCGTGCTCGGCATGACGACACCCAAGCGGTGGGAGGGGCTGCCTGACGTGCCCACGATCGATGAAGCCGGACTCCCGGGCTACGAGATCGTGAATTGGTATGGCCTGCTGGCACCTGCGGGAACGCCGGGCGACATACTCGCCAGGCTAGGCAGCGAGCTGGCGCGTATCCTGAAGCGGCCCGACGTCAGAGAGCGCATGGCACGCCAGAGCATAGACGTCAGCGCGAGCAGCGCGGAAGAATTCGGTGCTTACATGCGTGCCGAAATGACGCGATGGGCCAAAGTCATCAAAGACACCGGCGCACGCGAGGAGTGAGGGAAAAATGAAAAAAGTCCACGAGTGGAACGCCATGAGCGATGACGATTTTCGGCGCGAGGTGCGCCGGTTCGTCGAGCAGAATTATCCGGCAGACCTGCGATTTCTTCCGCACCGTCCGTCGTGGGCGAGGACCAAGCCGTGGATCATGAAATTGGTCGAGAAAGGCTGGAGCGCTCCGAACTGGCCGGTTGAACATGGGGGCATGGGGCTTACTCCCGCCAAACTGCTGATCTTCATCGACGAGCAGGAGCGCTGGGGAGTCGCGCATTATCCGGACAAAGGCGTCTTCGAAATCGGCCCGATGCTGATCCGTTTCGGCACCGATGAACAACGCGCGAGCCTGCTGCCGGGAATGCGCAACTTCGAGACCATTTGGTGCCAGGGCTATTCGGAACCGAACGCGGGTTCGGATCTCGCAAGCGTGAGCACCGAGGCGGTGCGCGACGGCAGCGATTTCGTCATCAACGGATGCAAGATCTGGACTTCCTTTGCGCTCGATGCCACGCACATGTTTTTGCTCGCCCGCACCGACAAGAAAGCCAAGAAGCAGGAGGGAATCACCTTTCTGCTGCTCGATATGAAGTCGCCGGGCGTCAGCGTGCGCGGGATCAGGAACATAGCGGGTAGCGAAAGCGAGTTCTGCGAGGTGCTGCTCGAGAACGTCCGCACGCCGTGCGCGAACATGGTGGGCGAACTTAACCGCGGGTGGACCGTCGCCAAAAGCGTGCTCGGTTTCGAACGGATCAACAGCGGCAGCCCGAAGCGGGCCCAGTTCGCCCTCGAACGTCTGGCCGCGCTGGCGCGGGAGCGCGGCCTGTTCGGCGATGTCGCCTTTGCCGAGCACTTCACGCGTCTGCGCCTGGATCTCGCGGACATCAAGGCCGTCTACGGCTATTTTGCCGGCCAGGCTACGCGGGGTGAAGCGCTGGGCCCCGACCTGTCCGTCCTGAAAATACTTTCCACCGAAGCCAACCAGCGCATAACGGAGTTTATGCTGCACTCGGCGGGAGACCTCGGACTGGTCCCGTGGGAAAGCGGCAGCGGCCGCGTAAATGCGTTGACGCCCTTCCTGGTGGCGCGGTCGCGGACGATCGGCGCCGGCACGTCGGAAATTCAGCGCAACATCGTTGCCAAGCAGGTGCTCAACCTTCCGTCCTGACCGGACGCGGGAACGCGGGACAAGACGGGTCTTGAAGCGGCCAGCAGATTCGGCACGCCAGCCTATTCCGACTTTACCCCGGCCAATTTGACCAGCTTGGCGTTCTCTGCAAGTTCGCGCCGGATGAGCACGGCAAATTCCTCGGGCGAATTCGTCTGCGGCTGCATCCCCTGTTTTTCAAGCGATTCCTTCATCTGCGGCGAATTGACCTCCTTCTCAATTACTGCATGCAGCCGCGCAACAACCTGTTTCGGCATGCCCGCAGGTCCAAGCAAACCGTACCAGGAATAACGATCGTATCCCGGCAACCCCGATTCGCTGACCGTGGGTATGGCAGGCAGCGCTACCGCGCGCTTTGCCGAGGTCACTGCGAGCGGCCTTAGCTTGCCGGATTCCAGAAAAGGAATGCAGGCCGCGATGGTGGGATAATTCATCTCGATCTCGCCGCTGGCGGTCGCGACGATGCTTTCCGCCGCGCCCTTGAACGGCACGTGCACCGTCTTGACGCCGGCCATCAGGTTGAAGAGTTCGCCAGCAAGGTGCGGCGACGTGCCGATACCGGAAGAACCATAGCTGAGCTTGCCGGGCTTTGATTGCGCCAGTGCAATCAGCCCTTTGACGTCGCGCACCGGCAATGAAGGATGTACCACCATTACGTACGGCACGCTCACCAACAGCGACACCGGCGCGAGGTCGCGCTCCACATCGTATGCAAGCTTGCGCAGTGCCGGCGTGATCGTTGCAGAGCCTGCCATCACCAGCAGCGTATAGCCGTCTGCGGGGGATCTCGCCACCCGCTCGTCGGCCAGGGTGCCGCCCGCACCGGGACGGTTTTCAACGATAACCTGCTGGTTAAGCGAGTCGGACAATTTTTGCGCGACCAGACGCGCCGTGATGTCGGTCGAGCCGCCTGCGCTGTATCCAAGAATGATCCGAATCGGCTTGGCCGGATAGCCTTGCGCCGCCACGTGCGAGGCCGCTACGCCCGCACAGGTAACAATTCCCGTCAGAACCCGGGTGAACTTCGAGAATCCAATCATGCTCATGGTTGTTTCCTAGATGGTAAGCAGTTGGCATTTTTACGGTTGCCTGAACACCGCGTGGGCGGCGCGGCGGATGGCGCAACCGCGAACCGGCCTTGGGCACGATATTACCGAACAAACCACCGCCGGTGTACACGCTCTTCGTCGTGATCAAAGGTCAAGGGGTGAAACGGGCACGGCTCATCGCGAGTTCGGCAGCGGAACCGGAGCCCGAGCCCGATACACGAGTGCCCTATAATGACCGGTGACGCAATGCGCGACGTCGCGGGTGTTGCTGCATCGACGGCTTTCATCATGCATGGCGCGATCACAGGTTGCATTGGATATCGAGGGGGAAGGGTGATGGTGAAGCCGGTATTGAGAACTGCACTGTGCGACATATTGGGTATCGAATATCCGATAGTGCTTGCCGGGATGGGATCACGCGGGAAAGCGACACCGCCCGAGCTCGTTGCGGCGGTTTCCGAAGCGGGAGGGCTGGGAGTATTTGGCGGGGCCGGCTTGCCGGCAGATGATCTGCGCAGCGCGATTCGCAAGATACGCACGCTGACCAGCAAGCCGATCGGCGTGGACCTGTTGCTTCCGGCCAAACTGGCCGCCGCGCCGCCGACGCGCTCGGCGGTGCGTGAAGAATTAAAGAGGAAGTTTCCGCAGCATGTCGCGCTGATCCGGAAGCTAATGGACCAGTATCAACTTCCGGATTCTGTGGTCGAGCACGATTTTGTCATTTCTGCAGCTGCGCAGGGCTCCCGGAAAACGCCGCAGGAGGAACAGGTCGACGTCGTGCTCGAGGAAGACGTGCAGGTATTTGCCGCCGGCCTGGGGGACCCGAGCTGGGTCGTGCCGAGAGCGCGCAGCAAGGGGATTAAGGTGATGGGCCTGGTCGGCACGGTGCACAACGCACAGCGCCAGGTCAAAGCCGGTGTCGATATCGTGATTGCGACGGGCTACGAAGCGGGCGGCCACACGGGGAAAATCGCGACCTTTCCGCTCATTCCACAAGTCGTCGATGCGGTGAAGCCGATTCCGGTGATTGCGGGCGGCGGTATCGGCGATGGGCGCGGCGTTGCGGCAGCACTTGCGCTTGGCGCAGTTGGCGTGTGGGTCGGCACCGCATTTTTGGTATCGCAGGAGTGTGCGATTTCAGACGTTAACAAGGACCAGATTCTCGGCGGCACGTCGGGTGATTTCGATGTCTCGCGCGTCTACTCCGGAAAAACCATGCGCTCTTACAACAATGAGATCAAGCGGGCATGGGACAAATCCGGGCTCGACCCGTTGCCGATGCCCTATCAGAAGATCCTGATGGACGATTTCAATCAAGCGGCGGCTACCGCGGGCCGCTGGGACCTGCACAGCAATCCGGCGGGTCAGATCGCCGGAATGTTGAAAGAGCGCAAACCGGCACGCAGAATATTCGAAGAACTTGTGGAAGGAACGATTGCGACGTTGAAAGGGCTGCAGAAGGTGTCGGTCGACTGATTCTGCAAGGCCTACTCAACCCGGATGCCGGCGACCTTGACGACTTTCGCCCATTTGGCGAGCTCTGCATGAATATGGTCGGCGAACTGTTCGGGTGACGTGCCGATGGGCTCGACCCCGAACGTTTCGAAATTGTTCCTGACCGGGGGCGACTGGAGCGCTGCGTTGACCTCGTGATTGACCCAGCGAATGGCGTCGCGCGGCGTGCGTGCGGGCGCCAGGATGCCATACCAAGATGCAACCTCGAAGCCCGGCACGCCGGATTCGCTGATAGTCGGAACATCCGGGAACAGCTTGTAACGGGTTGCGCTCGTGACACCCAGCGCGATCAGTTTGCCGAGCTTGATGTTGGGTCCGACCACTGAAGCGGGATTGAATACGATCTGAACCTCATTGCCGAGGAGGGCGATCATCGCCGGCCCCCCTCCCTTGTACGGCACATGCACGATGTCCACCCCCGCCATGCTCTTGAACATTTCACCCGTCAGATGCATGGTGCTTCCGGTCCCCGCGGACGAATAGCTTAACTGACCGGCTTTCGCTTTTAGCAGGACAATCAAGTCTTTCACGGACCTGGCCGGCAATGCGGGATTGCTGGTCAGGATGTAGGGCGTTGACGCGAACAACGTCACCGGCCTGAAATCCTTGACGGGGTCGTAGGGAAGTTTGCTGTAAAGATTGGGGTTGGTGCCATGGCTTGCCGAGCCGCCGAGAAACACCGTGTAGCCATCCGGATTCGCGCGTGCCGCCATTTCGGCGCCGATCAACCCGCCCGCGCCCCCCCGGTTATCGATAACGATCTGCTGGCCGGTCTTTGACGACATCGTCTGCGCGACGATCCGCACGACCTCGGAACCGCCGCCGGGCGCAAACGGCACGATCAGGCGCAGCGGTTTGCTGGGGTACGTTTCCATGGGTGAGGCAGGAGCCTGCGCAAGGCTTTGTGCGGCACTTGTCAAGGCGCAGAGCGAAACAGCGGGCAAAATCCATTTCCTTGGCAACATCGTATTCCTCCAGGACTGCACAGCAAAGCGTGGAACCCGAACCAACGCGCGCATCAGGAGCGAGCGCGTCGTTTGCCGCGCCCGTCTTCTAAACTGTCGAAGGACCGCCGAACAATACAGTGCATGCGCTCGACAGCACTCCGCCATTGCCGTGCGCGAGGGCAATTTCACAGTCCTTGACCTGGCGTGCGCCGCATTCCCCGCGCACTTGCCGGACTGCTTCTATCATCACGAGTACGCCGTACATGCCGGGATGGCAGTAGGAAAGCCCGCCGCCGCTGGTGTTGACCGGAAGCGTTCCGCCCGGCGCGATGGCGCCGTTGGCAACGAAGCGCCCGCCTTCTCCCTTCGGGCAGAAACCGAGGTCTTCCAGGCAGATGATGGGCAGGATCGTGAACGCGTCGTAGATGGAAAGCATGTCAACGTCGGCAGGCTTGAGGCCGGCCATCCTGAACGCCCTGGGTCCCGATTCCGACGCGGCCGTGACGGTCAGGTCCGGCATGCTGGAAATCGACGCGTGGCTCAGGGCTTCCCCTGTGCCAAGCACGTAGACGGGCTTCTTCTTGAGCGACTTCGCACGCGCTGCTGAGGTGACGATCATCGCGCCGCCGCCGTCGAGCACTAGGCAGCAGTCGCGCACGGTAAAGGGATAACTGACCATGCGCGCGCCGAGCGCCTGTTCTATGGTCAGGGGCTCCTTCTCCCACGCCATCGGGTTCAGCAGCGCCCATTTGCGCGCCGCAACCGCGACCTCGGCCAGGTGTTCGCGCGTTGTGCCGTACTGATGCATGTGGCGGGCGGCGGCCAGCGCATACGCGCTGATCGGAAGCAGGGGCTTGTATGGGGTTTCAAAATAATTGTATTCGCGCGGGCTGGCTTCAGCGCGGCTGACCGAGAGCTGCGTGCTGCCGTAGGCGATCAGCGCCACTTCGCACAGCCCGGCTTCGATCGCGCATTGGGCGTGCGTCAGGTGCGCCATAAAGGAGCTGCCGCCGATCTGGGTGCCGTCAAAATACCGTGGTTTGATCCCCATGTATTCCGCGACGGCCATCGGGCCCATGCGCAGCTGCGTAAACGACATGAACAAACCGTCGATATCAGAAAATTCGAGACCGCAATCCCCCAGAGCGCGAACCGTGGCCTGCGCGAGCAGGTCGAGCGGATTCGTGTACTTCGCCATCTGGCCGAGATCGGACTCGGCGACGCCGGCCACGGCGATACTACCGCGTTTGAGTGTCATCATTGTTCTGCCTCGGCGGCCACCAAGACCGAAAAGGGAGGCTGCTCAAAGGATGTGCGTGCGCGCATCATTTCAAGACCACCAGCGCGTCTGCCGCTACCACGCCGCTGCCCGCTGGGCGCACGAACAGCGGGTTGATGTCGATTTCGCCAATGCGGTCCGCGTGGTCGGCTGCCAGCAGCGACAAGCGCGACAGCGTATCCGCGAGCGCATCGATGTCGAGCGCCGGCTGGCCGCGGAATCCGCGCAGCAGCACGCTGCCTTTGATGGAGTCGATCATTTGCTTCGCGTAATCCGCGTCAAACGGCGCGAAGCCGTGGGTAATGTCCTTGAACAGCTCGGTATGAATGCCGCCGAGGCCGAATACGACGACCGGGCCAAAGTGGGGATCGTTGACCGCGCCAACGATCACCTCCAGCCCCGCCGCCATTTCCTGCAATGAAATGCCGTCTATGCGCGCGTCATCGCGGTGGCGTTGCGAGGCCGCAACGATTTCCAGGGCGGCGGATTTCAGTTCGGCGAGATCGCGGATACCGAGCCGCACGACGCCGGCCTCGGTCTTGTGCGGGATGTCGGGCGACTCGATTTTGACGGCCAGCGGAAACGGCAGCGGCGGACTCGTCAGCGCGGCGATCGCGCCGGCCGGCAGGAGTGCCTCGGCAACGACGGGGATGCCATAGGCGCTGAGCACTTGCTTGGAGCGATGCTCGCCGAGTGTGCCTGCGCCGGACGGAAGTTCTAGTGTTTGGCGGGCGATTATGCGCGGTGCGGGCTGTCGTGGACGCTTGCCGAAGTCGCGCATTTTCTGGGCGAAATCGTTGAGCGCAGCGAGCGCGCGCACCGTGCGGCCGGGGGAAACGATGCAGGGGATGCCATTGTCTTCATAAAGCCGCAGAAGGTCGGTCTTCTCGCCCGGGGAAATCGGCCAGTCGAGCAGGATCGGCTTGCCGATGGTGCGCGCCAGTTCGGCCATTCCCTCCGCGACAGCGGTTCCCGACGCGCTGGGGGTTCGCACAATCACCTGGTCGATGTTGGGATCGGCGAGGACCGTACCGATCACCCTGTTAAAGGAGGCATTGTTGTCGTTATTGCCGGCAGCGGTAATGTCGACCGGATTGGCGACCGAGGCGAACGCCGCCATGAACGTGCGCAATTTGGCCGTGGTTTGCGTGGAGAACGGCGGCAGTTCGAGTCCATGCTTGATGCAAAGGTCTGCCAGCAGCACGCCGGCGCCGCCTGACGGCGAAATGATGGCGGTGCGCCTGCTCTTGGGCAGCCGGCGGCCATAGATGCGAAGCAGCTTGAGCGTGTCCACCAGCTCTTCGTTATCGGAGATTTCAATGAATCCTCCCCGCCGGAAAGCCGCCTGGAAAAGTTCATAGCCGGCGACCATGCGCGACGAGTGGGATGCGGCGGCCTGGCGCCCGACGTCGCTGTTGCCGACTTTCCACACTAGGATCGGTTTGCCGAGTTCAGCTGCGCGTTCACCCAGCGTGATCAGGCGCCGACCGTCGTTTACGCCTTCCATGAACAGGAACACGCCCTCAACGTCG
>CAMBSS010000090.1 GCA_945870465.1 Bordetella parapertussis
GGAACAGATACCGCAGGTTTTTATTTTTCATTGCGCAGTATTTTACGCAGAAATGTCCTACTCTTGAGCATTGAATTTCAGGTTTAGTTCCCGGAATTCTTTCAGCAACTGGGGGTCTGGCGGCATCGGAAATGGCTGCGCACGGACGATCGCCTTCTCGACCGCGTTGTCATAGGCGGCGTTGCCGCTCGGGCGCCGCAGCTTGACGTCCAGGATATTCCCGTCAGGCAACGATATCACGTTGAATTCGGCCTCCTCGTTGCCCTTCAGGTTCTGCGGCTTGATGAGACCCTTGCGAATCTTGGCGCGGATGCGCTCCATGTATTCGCTGCGCATCTTGGCCAGCGCGGAAGCCGCCTGCGCCGCCATTGCGTTCTGCGCGTCCGCCTGCTCTTTGGCGATGCGCTGCGCTTCCGCCTGTTGCGACTTTTGGGCCGCCTGGGTGTCGTCTTCGCGTTTCTTGGCTTCCTTTTGCTTGTCCTCGACGACGCGAGGCGCCGTTTTTTCGACCTTTTGCTTGTCTTTGAACGCAATGTCCGGCTTGGCCACCTCGGGTTTGGCGACCGGCTGGGGCGGGACAGGATCGACCTTGGGCTGCACTTCGGGCTTGGGCGGGGGCGGGGGCGGCGGCGGGGGTGGCGCTGCCTGCGGCGGGGTCGCCGACGGCGGGCTCCACAGATCGACGATATTGACCTGCGGCTCGACTTTTTTCTGCCAGTTGACGCCGAACACCAGCAGTGCGATGAACAGGAGGTGCATGGTGGACGCGAACGCGCCCGAGATCATTTTCTCCTGGGAGGTCGTGTAGACGTGGGCGTATTGCATGGCGCGCGGCGGGCGGGCCTATTGGGCGCGCGGCTTGACCATCAAGCCGACCTTCTTGACCTGGTTCTGCTGCAGCATGTCCATCACGTCGAGCACGGCTTCGTACTTCACGTCCTTGTCGGCGGCGATCACCACCGCCTGCTCCGGGCTCTGCGTCTGCTTCTGCTTGATGGCGGCAATCAGGTCGTTGCGCGACACCTTGCGATCGTCGCTGCCCGCGGCGCGGTCGCGCAGCCACAGCGACTGGTCGGTGCGTATCGACACTTCCAGCGGCGCCACCGGCGGATTCGACGACTTGCCGATCGACGGCAGCTCGACCTGGCCGGGGTTGATCAAGGGTGCTGTGACCATGAAGATCACCAGCAGAACCAGCATGACGTCGATGTACGGCACGACGTTGATCTGGTTCATCAGCCGCCGGCTGCTTCTTTTTTCGATCAGCATATCGAGCGCCTAACCCTGCCGCTGCAGGATGTTGGAGAACTCTTCCATGAACGAATCGAAGCGCGTGGCGAGCCGGTTCAAGTCGCCGGCGAAACGGTTATACGCAACCACCGCCGGGATCGCCGCGAACAAGCCCATCGCGGTTGCGATCAGCGCTTCCGCGATGCCGGGCGCGACCGTGCCCAGCGTAGCCTGCGCGACCTGCGCGAGGCCGCGGAAAGAATTCATGATGCCCCACACCGTGCCGAACAGGCCGACGTAGGGGCTGACCGAGCCCACCGAGGCGAGAAACGACAAATGGGATTCGAGGACTTCCATCTCGCGCTGGTAGGTCGCGCGCATGGCCCGCCGGGTGCCGTCCATCACCACCGCGATGTTTTGCGCCCCGCTCTGCCCGGGCTGCTTCCTCAACTTGGTGAATTCGCGGAATCCCGATTCGAACAGCCGCTCCATCGTGCCGGAAGCGTCGCGCGAGTTGACCGCGCGCTGAAAAAGCTCGTTGAGATCCCCGCCGCTCCAGAATTCTTTTTCAAACTTGTCGGACTGCTTCGACGCGCGCTTGTAGGTAAAAATCTTGATGAAAATGTAATACCAGGAAAATACCGAGCACAGCAGCAAACCGGCCATCACCAGTTGTACCAGCACGCTGGCGCCGGTTATCAGGCTCAGTACCGACATATCGTGCGTCACGTTCATGCTTGCCTCATAACAGGATGGCGAGTTTTTTCAGGATGGGTTGCGGTATTCTAACGGGCTTGAATGACTGCGTGTTGACGCACGCAATCTTGACGGCACCCGTCACCAGATCGTGCTGCCCGCGCCTGACCGTCTGCGCGATTTCGAGCAGGCTGCCGCGCGCGGCGAGCAGCGTTACGGACACTGCCAGCTCATCGTTGAACAGCGCCGGCCGCAAATATTCGGCCGCCAGTGCGCGCACCACAAACACCACGTTGTGCTCGTCTTTCAGCGCAGTCTGCTCGAAACCCAGCGCGCGCAGCCATTCGGTGCGCGCGCGTTCCATGAATTTGAGGTAATTGGCGTAATACACCACGCCGCCGGCGTCGGTGTCTTCGTAATACACGCGCACCGGCCACACGAAAGCGGGCGCCGCGAAACGGGGTTCAGGAGTTTTCACGCTGACTGTATAAACGCGCCAACTATCAAAATGGGGTTAAAAGTCGATAGACGAAGTAGCGGGATAGACGTTTCTAATCTGGAGAGAGGAAAAGGCAGGAGAGACGATAGACGGTTTCCACCTCTCGCCTGGCGTCTCTCGGCAAAGCATGTCTCTCGCCTCTCGCCTCTCGCCTTACCCCTCACTCCTCACTTTTTTTAAGCGGTTCTTCCCACAATTCGGGCG
The DNA here is from genome assembly GCA_945870465.1 of Bordetella parapertussis. The sequence goes on from CAMBSS010000090.1 coordinate 2,630, forward strand.
TGGCCTGCGTCTTCGGCTGCGCAAGCCCGAAATGGCGGTAGGCGGAGACCGTTGCCATGCGGCCGCGCGGCGTGCGCTGCAGATAACCCTGCTGTATCAGATAGGGCTCGAGCACGTCTTCAATCGTATCGCGTTCTTCACTGATCGCCGCGGCGAGATTATCGACGCCGACCGGGCCGCCGGCGAATTTTTCGATCACTGCGAGCAGCAGTTTGCGGTCCATGACATCGAGCCCCAGCGGATCGATGTCGAGCATTTTCAGCGCCGCATCGGCGACTTCCTGAGTGACCTTGCCCTGCGCCTTGACCTGGGCGTAATCGCGCACGCGCCGCAAGAGCCGGTTCGAGATACGCGGGGTCGCGCGCGAACGGCTCGCGATTTCGCGCGCGCCGTCGGCGTTAACTTCGATCTCCAGCAATTTGGCCGAGCGCGCGACGATGCGCGTGAGTTCGGGGACCGAATAAAACTCCAGCCGCGCCACGATGCCGAAGCGGTCGCGCAGCGGATTGGTCAGCATGCCCGCACGCGTGGTCGCGCCGATCAGGGTAAAGGGCGGCAGGTCGAGCTTGACCGAGCGCGCCGCCGGGCCCTCGCCGATCATGATATCGATCTGGAAGTCTTCGAGCGCCGGATAGAGTATTTCTTCGACCACCGGCGACAGGCGATGTATCTCGTCGATGAACAGCACGTCGTTCGGCTCGAGATTGGTGAGCATCGCCGCGAGATCGCCCGCGCGCTCCAGCACGGGGCCGGAGGTGTGGCGCAGGTTCACGCCCATTTCACGCGCGATGATATGCGCGAGCGTTGTTTTGCCCAACCCCGGCGGGCCGAACAGCAGCACGTGATCGAGCGACTCCTTGCGCTGGCGCGCGGCCTCGATGAAGATTTCAAGCTGGCCGCGGATTTTTTCCTGGCCGATATATTCGTCGAGCTGCTTCGGCCGCAGCGCGCGCTCGAACGCTTCCTCCCGCGGGGAGGCGGGCGCGGCGGCTATCAGTCGGTCAGTTTCAATCATATTTCATTTTCCCACTCATTTGATCGGCTCCGCGCCCTCGCCCAGTAATTTCAGATATGCATGATACGCGTACACCTTGCTGCGTCTGCGGCCGGTCATTTCGCGCACGACACCGAGCTTAACCAGATGTTTCATCGCTGCCGTCACCGTCGGTTGTGACAACCGAAGTCGCTTGGCGGCACGCGGTATTGAATAGACGACGTGCGCCTTGAATGCATCGTGCAATCTCAACGCCGAGGCAGCAGACCGTCCCAGCTTTTCCACTCTTGTGCGGTCCTCGCGAAATAATTCCAGGATGCGCTGTGCCGTACGCGTTGCCTGCTCGGTGGTGTCGATGATGCCCGACAGAAAGAAATGCAGCCACGCTTCCCACGCGCCCTCCGTGCGCACGCGTTGCAATAACTGGTAATAAGCATCGCGATGCTTCTTGAAATACAGACTTAGATAAAGCATCGGCTGCGCGAGCGCGTCTTCGACACAAAACAGCAGCGTGATCAGCAGCCGGCCGACGCGGCCATTGCCGTCGAGAAACGGGTGGATTGTCTCGAACTGGACGTGTGCCAATGCGGCCTTCACCAATAGCGGCACTTTCACGGGGTCGTCGTGCAGAAATTTTTCAAGTGCGCCCATGCACTCCATAACCTTGTGCGGCGGCGGCGGGACAAATGACGCGTTACCCGGTCGCGAACCGCCGATCCAGTTTTGCGTCGTGCGGAATTCTCCGGGCGCCTTGTTACCGCCGCGCCCCTTGGACAACAGTTTTTGATGTATCTCCCTGATTAACCGGAGCGAGAGCGGGAATCCACCGCGCAAACGTGTGAGGCCGTGATTCATCGCCGCAACGTAATTTGATACTTCTTGGACATCGTTAATGGGTACGCCGGGCACTTCCTTGTTTTCGTAGAGCAGCAGATCGGAGAATGACGATTGCGTGCCTTCGATTTGCGAGGAAAGCAGCGCCTCCTTGCGCACATACATGTACAGGAAAAGTTCCGGGTCGGGAAACAGACGCGCGATGCCGTCCAGGCGCCCGAGTCCGCGGTTCGCCTTCTCAAGCAAGTCGTGCAGGTCTGGGCCGATGTCGAGTGGAGGATCGGGCGGCAACGGGGGTGGCACGAATGCCCGTACGTTTTCGCCCCCAACGCTCGTTGTCACGTGGGTTCCCAGACGTGGATTTGCGGAGGCTGCCGGCACTGGATGTTAGTAAAGCCCGCTTTAATTAGTGGTGGTCTAATTAAAGCTTACCGCCACAACCTTTAATAAGCAAGCGGCAGATTAATCCGTTCGAAGATATGCGCCTGCCCACTCCAGCGTCAGTGCAGACGCAGTTTCAGCCGAACATCTCCCGACATCACGATTTCGAAAGCAACTTCAGCGCCTGCCGTATGCCATCCGCCACTGCGGTGCCCGCCGGCAATTGCTTGACGGCCCACGCCGCTTCTTTCTCATTGTAGCCCAGCGCCTGCAATGCATTGAGGATGTCGCCGCCGTTCGCGCCCGCGGAATTCGCCGCCACCACTGTTACGTCGAGCTTGTCTTTCAGTTCCAGCAGCAGACGCTCGGCGGTCTTCTTGCCGATGCCGGGGACTTTGATGAGGCGCGCGCTGTCCTGCGTGCTCACCGCGTCGTACAAATCGCCGATGCTCATGCCGGAGAGCACCGATAACGCGGTGCGCGCCCCGACACCGGAAATTTTCAGCAACTGGCGGAAAACGTGGCGCTCCTGCTCGCTGGCAAAACCGTAGAGCAGGTGCGCGTCTTCACGCACCAGCAGGTGGGTGAAGAGAGTGACGTCGCTGCCCGTCGCCGGCAACTGGTAGAAGGTACTCATCGGCACGTCGATTTCGTAGCCGATGCCCTGCACGTCGACGATCACCTGCGGCGGGTGCCGCGCGATGAGTTTGCCACTGATCCTGCCGATCAAACCAGCCTCCCGCGTTTCATGCGATACCCTGCAGTCGCCAGTTTACCGAGTCCCTGCCCGCCGTGCGCATGGCAGATTGCGCAAGCCAGCGCGTCGGCGGCGTCCGCGCTGGGGCTGCCCGTGAGCTTGAGCAGACGCTTGACCATGTCCTGCACCTGGCTCTTGTCAGCGTGGCCATTGCCGACCACCGCCTGCTTGACCTGCAATGCGGTGTATTCCGACACCTGCAGTTCATGCAGCACCGCCGCGCAGATCGCAGTGCCGCGCGCCTGTCCGAGCAAAAGCGTGGATTGCGGATTGACGTTGACGAATACTTTTTCGATGGCAACCTGGTCGGGCTTCACGCTGGCTATGACTTCACGCAGACCATCAAGTATGACTTTGAGGCGCGTCGCCAGGTCGCCGGCCGCCGGTGTCTTGATGCAGCCGCTGGTGACATAGGCGAGCGTGCTGCCGGTCTTGTCGAGCACGCCGAAACCCGTGATCCGGAGTCCCGGATCTATTCCCAGGACGCGAATGCGTCCTGGGGGAGAGACGAGAGGCGAGAGGTGAGAGGCGCGTTTCACGTGGACGCGCTTTTTCCGCGCTCCGCGTTAATCAATCCCCCAATCAACGCGAAAACCCTGTCAACGATTCCCGAAATTTCCGCGGTATCGGATGCGAACCCAAGTTCCTTCGCAAGCACGATCAATGTATCCAGCTCTGACAGTGACCCCCTCGCAATAACGAAAAACTGGACACGGTCTTTTGCGCCGCTACGGCCCACACCCTCTGCGATGTTTGCCGGGATCGACACGGCTGCCCGCCGGATTTGACTCGTAAGACCATAGACCTCACTCTGCGGAAACCTCGCAGATAGCGCATAGACCGCCTTGACGAGAAGTATGGCCTGCTGCCAAACGACAAGGTCGTAGTGTTTGCGTGCCATTTCCTAACCGCCTCTCGCCTATCGCCTCTCGCCTCTCTCAGGCAGTGTCGAACACTGCCGTCGTATACACTTCCTGCACATCATCGACCGCTTCAAGCGCGTCGAGCAATTTCTGCATCTTGACCGCGTCGTCGCCTTTCAGCTCGCTTTCGGTCTCCGGCTTCATCAGCACGTCGGCGATTTCGGACTTGAAAGCCGCCTTCTCGAGCGCCGCTTTGATTTTCGAAAATTCGGTCCACGCCGTGATGACTTCGAGACTGCCATCATCGTTGGCTATGACGTCTTCGGCGCCGGCCTCGAGTGCGGCTTCCATCAATTTGTCTTCATTGGTGCCCGGCGCGAACACGAGCTGCCCGCAATGCTTGAAGAGGAAAGCAACCGAGCCGTCGGTGCCGAGATTGCCGCCGTACTTGGTGAAGGCGTGCCGCACGTCGGCGACAGTGCGCGTCCGGTTGTCGGTCATGCAATCGACGATGACCGCCGCGCCCGCGATGCCGTAGCCCTCGTAGCGGATTTCCTCGTAATTGACGCCTTCAAGATCGCCAGCGCCGCGTTTGATGGCGCGCTCGACGTTGTCCTTCGGCATGTTGTTGGCGTAGGCCTTGTCGACCGCCAGCCGCAGGCGCGGGTTCGCCCCCGGATCGCCGCCGCCCATGCGCGCGGCCACCGTAATTTCCTTGATGAGGCGGGTGAAGATCTTGCCGCGCTTGGCGTCCTGCTTGCCTTTGCGGTGCTGGATGTTCGCCCACTTGCTGTGACCTGCCATGCTTTTTCCCGGGGGCTATCGCCCGTTCAAATAAAATAATTTTTAATTTGCAGAGCGCCATGCCGGCACGCGCGCCGTTACGCGCCGTTACTTACTAACCTGCGCTGATATAATCAAAGCAGACTCAAAATTTTAACACAGCGCTCGACGTGAGCCCCATGCCTGAACCATTATCGATCGCGCAATCCACGCATGAAATCGCACTGCTGCCGGCGCTCGCCAACCGTCACGGCCTGATCACCGGCGCGACGGGCACCGGCAAGACGGTCACGCTGCAAGTCATGGCCGAACGCTTTTCATCGATAGGCGTGCCGGTCTTCATGGCCGACGTCAAAGGCGATCTGGCGGGGCTGGCCGCGGCAGGCAGCAATTCGCCGAAAATGCAGCAGCGGCTCGCCACGCTCAAGATCGCGGAACCCGCATGGAGCGCCTGCCCCGTGGTGTTCTGGGACACGTCGGGTGCCGCCGGGCACCCGGTGCGCGCGACGATATCCGACATGGGCCCGCTGCTGCTCGGGCGCTTGTTCAACCTGAACGACACGCAGCAAGGCGTGCTCGCCCTCGTCTTCAAGATCGCCGACGACAACGGCCTCTTGCTGCTCGACGCCAAGGACCTGCGCGCGATGCTGCAGCACATCGGCGACAACGCTTCGCAGTTCACCACCGAATACGGCAACGTGTCGGCAGCGTCGATAGGCGCGATTCAGCGTTCCTTGCTGGAGATTGAACAGCAGGGCGGCACGCAGTTTTTCGGCGAGCCCATGCTCGACATGAACGACCTGATGCAGACCGACAGCAAAGGGCGCGGCGTGATCAACATCCTCGCCGCCGACAAGCTGCTGAATTCGCCCAAACTCTATTCGACCTTCCTGCTGTGGATGCTGTCGGAGCTCTTCGAGCACCTGCCCGAAGTCGGCGACCTCGACAAACCCAAGCTCGTGTTCTTTTTCGACGAAGCGCATCTTCTCTTTAACGAAGCGCCCAAGGCGCTGCTCGACAAAATCGAGCAGGTGGTGCGCCTCATCCGCTCGAAAGGCGTGGGCATCTATTTCGTGACGCAAAACCCGCTCGACGTGCCTGAAACCGTGCTGGGCCAGCTCGGCAACCGCGTGCAGCATGCATTGCGCGCGTTCACGCCGCGTGACCAGAAAGCAGTCAAGGCCGCGGCGCAGACGATGCGGGCCAATCCCGGCCTCGATACCGCCACCGCCATCACCGAACTGTCGGTCGGCGAAGCGCTGATTTCGCTGCTCGACGAAAAAGGCCGGCCGGCGATGGTCGAACGCGCGTTAATACTGCCGCCCGCATCGCGCATCGGCCCGCTGACCGACGTGGAACGCGCCGCGATCATCAAGTCGTCAGTGCTTTTCGGCCACTACGAGCAGGCGGTCGATCGCGAGTCGGCATACGAAAAACTCAAAGGCCGTACCACCGCCAAGCAGGATTCCGCCGGGCAAACATCCGCGCCCGCGCCGGGCACAGCGTCTCCCGCTGAAGGCGGCGGCTGGATGGGCAAGCTGGGTGAAGTCCTAATGGGAAAAACCGGCCCGCGTGGCGGCCACACGCCTGGCATACTCGACGCTGCCGCAAAGAGTGCGGCGCGCACCATGGGCTCGCAGGTCGGGCGTGAAATCATCCGCGGCGTACTCGGAAGCATCCTGGGCGGCGGCAGTCGCCGCCGCTAGAACCCATCTCAAAAACACTACCCCGACAAGCAACCGCCGATAACCGCAGATTAACGCCGACATAATTCCAGACATTGCCTCGAACCAACGACCAGTCACTTGAGCTTATCTGCGTTCATCCGCGTACCCCTCAAGGGGGTATTAAAAAGAATTCATCGGCGGTTCCAAATTGTTTTTGAGATAGGTTCTAGTCCCAAATGCCGGGCTTAGCGCGCCGTCGCGACTTGTGGGGGCCGCTGCTGGTCGTCATCGCCGCGACCGGCTTTTCGTTCAAAGCGATTTTCATCAAGGTCCTTTACGCGGAATTCCCGGTCGATCCGGAAACCCTGCTCGCGCTGCGCATGCTGTTCGCGCTGCCGTTTTTCCTGGTGATGGCCGCAATCTCGCGCGACTACGCGCAGAAGCTGGATAGACGCGACTGGATCAATCTCGTCGCCATGGGCTTCATCGGCTATTACCTGTCGAGCTATCTCGACTTCCTCGGCCTGCAATACATTACGGCCGGCCTTGAGCGGCTGATCCTGTTCCTGCAACCGACCATGGTCGTGTTGTTGTCGGCGCTGTTTTTCCGCACGGCGATACGCCGGCATCATGTGATTTCTCTGGCGCTGAGCTATTCCGGCATCGCCCTGGTGTTCGCGAGCAATCTGAATCTTGCGCAGGATCCGCATGCCATCCTGCTCGGCGGCGGGCTGGTATTCCTGAGCGCATTCACTTATGCGCTGTACATGATAGGCAGCGGCTGTGTGATCCCGCGCGTGGGCGCTGCGCGTTTCACCGGCTACGCTTCGAGCGCTGCATGCGGATTCGCAATCGGCCAGTTTTTCGTTTTTCATGGCGTAGACGGGCTGGCGCAACCCGCGAAGGTCTACTGGCTATGCATTGCCATGGCGGGGATTTCCACCGTGATGCCGATCTGGCTGATGGCCGAAGGCATCAAGCGCATAGGCGCGAACCAGGTCGCGATGATCGCGGCCATCGGTCCGGTGCTGACGATATTCTTTGGCTGGCTGATCCTGCGCGAGGCGATCACTTTCGTGCAGATCGTGGGCGCCGCGCTGGTGCTGGCAGGCGTGCTGGTGGTGAGCCTCAAGGCGGAAGCGACTACGGTGCGAAGCGCGTGAAACCATGAGCGAGAACGACGGCAATCAATCCGGCGGCCCGCGACGCTTCGATGTGCGCGCTTTCCTGCGCGCGGCACTGCGCGTGCTGATCGAAATTGTCTTGTCGCTGGCGGTGGGCTGCGCCGCCGCTTACCAGACCTTCGTGATCGCGTGCGATGCGGCCAAGTGCAACAGCGGCACCAACACTGCGGCGATTCCCATCATGCTGCTCGCCGCAGTCGTGGGCGTAGTCGCGGTCGGCGTATATTTTCTCATCTACCGCATCAAGGGCCGCGTGCTGCGCGTGCGCCATGCGCTCGACGCGGTGGCGATAGTCGCGGTACTCGTCCTGCTCGTCTATCCGCTGGTGCAGACCGAATTGCGCGAACGCGCGCGCCAGGAGCAGTTCCGCGCGCAGCAAAAAGCCGCTGACGATAAATACCAGGCTGCGCGGCTGGCGTGGATCGCAAAATTGCGCGCGAGCGACGCGCATGGCCCGCCCGGCGCCGTGCCGCCCATGCTGAAGGCCGAGGACGACGGCATCAAGGTGGTAGTGGAAAACACCACCGCGAAAGGCCTGACCGTTGCGCTCACCCGCGTGATCGAGCAGCCGTCCGCGCCGACCGGCTGGCGGGGCTGCCCCATGCGCACCAACGGCAAAACCGGCGGCACTTATCACTCTTACTGGGTCGGCCCGGGCGAACGCATTACCTATGAACCGGATGCGCCCTGCGCGGAGAAGTTTCGCGGCGCCGCGGTCGAATACCGCATCGGCAAGGATCAGCGCGACATCGGCTGGTGGAGTGAGTCAGCGTTTGCTGCGCCCAACGGCCGGCAAAACCAGACCGGCGATTAATCAAACCGCCGCCTGCGGGCGGTCCTCACTAGTCGCCCGCTAGTGGCCTCTAGCCATCAGTCCGGGTAGAGCGATGAGTCGGTCAACAACGGCAGCTTCGCCGCGCGCGCGGCCTTAACCAGCGCCGCGTCGAGTGTCGCGAGCGGCAGCTTGCGGCGGCGGGCAAGTTCGAAGTAAATGGCGTCGTAGGGCGTGAGATCGTGGCTGGCCGCAAGCTCGCTCAGTTCTATGACCGAGGGCATTTCATAGTCTATCCGCAACGGCAGGCTGTCCGCGCTTTTCAGCACCGCGTGGCGTTGCCCGCCGCTCATTCGCTTACGGCGCTCGGCGTTGAGCAAAGCGCTTGCCAGCTCGGGGCGCCATAGCGACGGGACCCAGACCTCGGCCCGGCCGAGTGTTCCCGCCAAGCGGGCGCAGAATTCACTTGCCTCATCATTGATGTACCAAGGCAGACACGCCGAGCAGTCGATAACGAATGCGTCGGGCAAGTAGGCGGGGGCCGGCTCGCGCAGCCTGGACTTTCGCCGCGGCTTCAATACTTGCGACCTTCGTCGATCAACTGCCTGATCGTAACAGTGCCGCCCAACGTGATTCCTTTACGCAGGCGTTTCATTTCAGCGAGCCACTGCTCTCCGGTTTTTACAGGCTTGGAGGCCGCGACGGGCGCGAGCACCGCCACTGGCCGGCCATGACGGGTAATCGTGACAGCCTCACCCTTCTCGACCTCGTCGAGCAGTTGCGACAACTGGGTCTTGGCCTGAAATGCGCCGACGGTCTTCATGCGGAACTCCCAAACTGGTCAACCAGTTTGCAGTGTAGCGCAAACCACGGCGCCTCGACTTGTTAGCGTAATAGTGAAACCGGGCTACGTCCCCGTATTGACAGGCGGGCAGAGCGCCAGATACTGCTTCGTTGTTTTAAGATGGTTAAATCCCTTCTTTAAGCACTTATTGTCAACATTTAGAACATTTATTGACAATAATGGCAGTAAATATTTACAATTAGCGCTATGAATCCTGCCAAAAACGACATTCGACGCCGCGCATTGGCGCTAATTGCGGAGAAGGGCCAAGGGGTGGCAACGCACTTGGCGACGGAATTCGGCCTTTCACGTCAGGTCGCGAACAGCTACTTGCAGGCCTTGTTGCGCGATGGCCTGGTCGAGGCCGATGGGAGTACCCGTGCCCGGACCTATCACTTGAAGACTCTCACCGAGTCCAATCAGTCGTTTCCCCGGGAAGGTCTGCAGGAAGATCTGGTCTGGCGGCAAATGTTTGCGCCCGCGCTTGCAGATTTGGCAGCGAACGTACGCGATATCTGGCACTACGCCATGACCGAGATGATCAATAACGCTATCGACCATTCCGGGTCGTCACAAATACACGTTGGCTTCCGGCGCAACGCGTTGTTAACGGACGCATGGGTAGCGGACGACGGCGAAGGCATTTTTCTCAAGATCCAGCGCGCGCTCGGGCTGTTCGATCCGCGTGAAGCAATACTCGAACTGGCGAAAGGCAAACTTACGACGGCGCCCAGGCAACACTCAGGCGAAGGCATCTTCTTTACGTCGCGTATGGTTGATGAATTCGAAATCCGGTCGGGGAATCTCCATTTCTCGCACAATCAGCGCCGCCTCGATTTGCTGGCCGAGCGGTCTGCCGACACACCGGGAACAGTTGTGCAGTTGCGTCTCGCCAACGATAGCCCGCGCACGATGAAAGCCGTCTTCGACAAGTTTTCCGAGAACGAAGACTACACATTCGACAAAACCGAGGTGCCGATTCGCCTTGCGCAGCACGAAGGCGAAAAACTCGTCTCGCGCTCGCAAGCGAAGCGCGTGGCGCATCGCTTCGAACGATTCCGGCACGTGGTGCTTGATTTCGAGGGCGTTGCGGAAATCGGCCAGGCGTTCGCGGACGAGCTATTCCGCGTGTTCGCTGCCGAGCATCCGGACGTGCGATTGGTACCGATTAACACTGCTCCAGCGGTCGCTCAGATGGTGAGCCGCGCTTTGAAGGCTGGGGAGATTTGAAAAGAAACTGGGCTACGTCCCCGTATTTTCGAAGCAGGGGGGCGAGGAAAGACCCGAGAGACGCCAGGCGAGAGACGAGAGGCGCGCTTCGCCGAGAGGCGCCGGGCGAGAGACGAGAGGCGTAAAAGCGTTAAAACTCCGTCTATCGTCTGTCCTGCTTTTCGTCTCTCCATCAGGAGCGGTACGGCGTGCCGTCCTTGCGCGTGAATTGCCAGCCCCCGTCGATTGCCTTGGCGACAATATCGTCGTCGGGATAGGTCGCGCCGTCGCCGGGCGTGCGGTCGCCGACTTCAAGATAAGTGGCGTCGGCGCCGGAGCGATTGACCAGATGATGTCCGTCAGCCTTGCCGGCCACGAAACCCGCGCACATGCCCGCGGTCAGCAATTGCTCGCCGCCATCGGTCACCAGTACCAGTTCACCGCTGACGATGTAAACGAATTCGTCCTGCTTCAAGTGCCAGTGGCGCAGCGCGGACGCACTCCCCGGTTTGATCGTGGTCAGATTGACGCCGAAGTTTTTCAGCCCGAGCGCATCGCCCAGCCGCTACTTGAGGCGGCCCGCTACCGCCGGCTTGAATGGCGCGGGATAGTTGGTAATCTGCGTCGCGGCTACAGACGCGGGATCGAGCGCGGGTAGTTTGAGCGTGGGCTTAGTCATGTTTAATTAGAAGCTGCCTCAAAAACAGTTTGGAACCGCCGATGCACGCCGATAAACGCAGATAAGATCACGGGATTCTGACCTGGATTCTGGGAAAGTTCTGGAATTATATCGGCGTTAATCGGCGTACATCGGCGGTTGCTTGTCGGTGTTGTATTTTTTAGATGAGTTCTAATGATTTATCACCAGCCACTAAAGCGCGGCCAGACTGCCGCGATCTGCGCACTGTCATCGACGACATGATAGCGATCGTGCTGCGCCGCCGTCGCGCAAGCGTGATTGGGTAATACGCGCAGCAGCGTGCCGACCGGGTACTGCGCCGCGTCGAGAGCGCCGCCGCCGCGACGGCCGACGATGCCGTGCTCCTGGTTGGTCGAAACCACCAGCAGGTCTGCGAGCGGCGCACCCGCGGCATCGCAGACCACGCCGTAGCCCTGGTCTATTTTCTGACTGGAGGTGCCGCGGTCGCGCGACATCGCCATCCAGCCCGCGTCCGTGATGATCCAGCCTTTGTCGGCCTGATGGCCGATGACGGTCGCCAGCACCGACACCCCGATGTCGTCGATGGCGCACACGTTGAGGCCCGCCATCACCAGGTCGAAAAACATGTAGACACCGGCGCGCACTTCCGTGACGCCGGCGAGGTCTTCGCTGTAAGTGGCGGTCGGCGTCGAGCCGACGCTCACGATGGGGCAAGGCAGCCCCGCCGCGCGCAAACGCTCCGCGCAGCGCGCAACTGCATTGCGCTCGCGCACCGCCATTGCGCGTATTTTTTCCACGGTATCGCAGTTGTACGAATCGCCTGCGTGGGTCATGATTCCGCGCAATTGCGCGCCGCCGCCGGCCGCGAGGACGCGGCCGATTTCGATCAGCACCGCATCTTCGGGTTTGACGCCCGAGCGATGGCCGTCGCTGTCGATCTCGATCAGTGCCGGAAATTCAAGACCGAGCGCTTTGCCGCGCGCGGCGACGATGCGCGCCGACTCGACATTATCGAGAATGATGGTGACGTCGGCGCCCTTGCGCCGCAAAGCCGCGACGTGGTCGAGCTTGTTCGGCGTGATGCCGACCGCGTAGAGGATGTCCGTGATGCCGTGCGCGAAAAACTGCTCGGCTTCTTTCAGCGTCGACACCGTGATGCCGCCGGGCTGGCCGGCCAGCGCCAGGCGCGCGACCTCGAAACACTTGGCCGTCTTGACGTGCGGACGCAGCCCGACTTTCAGTTTCGCGAGGTGGTCGCGCATGCGCGCGATGTTGCGCTCCACCTTGCCGCGCTCGAGCACGAGGCAGGGCGTTTCCAGTTGCTCCAGACTGCTCACGCTCATCGCCAGACCTCACTTCACCCCGCGCAAATTCAGCGGCAGCCCTGCTGCCCGCCGCAATTTGCGCAGACGGCGCGGCACGCGCTTTGCGCGTGTCCGTACGCCGTCAAACGTTAAACCGGAAATGCATGACATCGCCATCGCGCACGATGTATTCCTTGCCTTCCAGCCGCATCTTGCCGGCCTCCTTGGCGCCGTGCTCGCCTTTGTGTTTGATGAATTCGTCAAAAGCGATCACTTCGGCGCGAATAAAACCTTTTTCGAAATCGGTGTGGATGACGCCCGCCGCCTGCGGCGCAGTGTCGCCCTTGTGCATGGTCCACGCGCGCACTTCTTTCGGCCCGACGGTGAAGTAGGTCTGCAGGCCCAGCAATTCGTAGGTCGCGCGGATCAGGCGGTTGAGTCCCGGTTCCTGCATGCCGATGTCGGCCAGAAACACATTTTTGTCTTCGTCCGACAGATCGGCGATTTCGGCTTCGAGCGCGGCGCAGATCGCGACCACCGGCGCATGCTCGGCGGCGGCATAGGCCTTGACCTTGTCGAGCAACGGATTGTTCTCGAACCCCTTGTCGTTGACGTTGGCGACGTAAATGGCGGGCTTGGCCGTCATCAGACACAGCGGTTTCAACAGCACGGCATCTTCTTTTTCAAGCTTCATGCCGCGCACCGGCTTGCCCTGGTCGAGCTGCGCGCGCACCTTTTCGAGCAGAGCTGCGAGCTTGATCGCCTCCTTGTCGCCGGCCTTGGCGGTCTTGCCCGCGCGCTGGACCGCTTTTTCGACGGTCTCCAGATCGGCTAGCGCCAGTTCCGTATGAATGGTCTCGATGTCCGAGATGGGATCGACCTTGCCGGACACGTGGATGACGTTGTCGTCGACGAAACAGCGCACCATGTTGATGATGCCGTCGGTCTCGCGGATATTGGCGAGAAATTTGTTGCCGAGACCTTCGCCTTTTGACGCGCCTGCGACCAGGCCCGCGATGTCGACGAACTCGACCACTGCGGGTACCGTTTTTTCCGGTGTCGCGATGTCGACCAGCGGCTGTAGCCGCGGATCGGGCACTTCGACGATGCCGACGTTGGGCTCGATAGTGCAGAACGGATAGTTTTCCGCAGCGATGCCGGCCTTGGTCAGCGCATTAAACAAGGTCGACTTGCCGACATTGGGCAGGCCGACGATTCCGCATTTGAGGCTCATATGTTTTGGGAGAGGGGGAGAGGGGAGGATTGAAGAGCGAGAGGGGAGAGGGGAGAGGCGAGTGGGGAGGCGGGAGTTGCTCTAAGGCTTCACTTCACTCCTCTCTCCTCTCTCCTCTCTCCTCTCTCCTCTCGCTTCTCGCTTCTCGGTTATTCGCTTCTCGGTTATTCGCTTCTCGCTTCATTTCTTGCCGTCCGGCAAAAGTTTTTTGAACAACGATTTCAGGCCGCCTTTTTTCTCCTCTGCTGGCGCCTGCTGCGGCTCCGGCGCGGGCATGGCCTTTTGCTGCTGCGCGGTCGACTCGGCAACGGCCGGCTTATCCGCCTTGGGCCGTTTGGTCGCCGCGGCCGGCTTTGCGTCCGATTCCGCCGCGGATGCATTTTCCGGCGTTTTCTCTTTCGTTTTCTCTTTCGCTTTGGCGGGCGCTTTTTCCGGTGCCGCTTTTTCCGGTGCTTTTGCCGGCGTTTTCTCAACTGTGTGCAATTTCAACATCACGCCCGACATGTCACCGGCCAGCACCAGCGGCATAACATCCAGCGCGCGTCCTATGGTCTCGTCGATGGCCGCCCGGTCATCCGCACTGGGTTTGTTCAGTACGTAATCGCTCACCCCCTGGCGATCGCCCGGATGGCCGATGCCTATCCGCAACCGCCAGTAGTCGTGCGAGCCCAGGCGCGCCGATATATCCCGTAGCCCGTTGTGGCCGGCAATGCCGCCGCCCTGCTTGACCTTGGCGACGCCCGGCGCGAAATCGAGTTCGTCGTGCACCACCAGGATGTCGGCGGGCGCGATCTTGAAAAAGCTTGCCATCATCTGCACCGGCTGGCCGCTCGCGTTCATGAAGGTCTGCGGCAACAGCAGCCACACGCCGGACTCGGCGTGGCGGCCGACCAGCGCCTGGAACTTGGCGTCCTTGCGCATCGCGATGCCGTTCTGGGCGGCAAAACGCTCGATCAGCCAGAAGCCTGCGTTGTGGCGCGTGCGTTCGTATTTTTCGCCCGGATTGCCGAGCCCGATGATCAGTTTCATAAATTAACCGCCAAGCCGCCAAGACCGCCAAGAACTGCAAGAGAAAGAGTCGGAAAATAAAACGTCATATGTAACACTTTAAAGATCAGCCCACCGAATACCCACACCGTCTCGGATTCGAATTTCCTGGCGGTCTTGGCGGTTCAATCCATTCAAGGCAACAAAAAAAGCCCGCCAACTTCCGTTCGCTTGCACGCAAACGCCAGTATGGCGGGCCCGTTTCCGGACAACGCAGCCCGGACTA
>CAMBSS010000091.1 GCA_945870465.1 Bordetella parapertussis
AGCCGCTGTGCGGCGGCGGCATCGCCGGCCTGCAGGCGCTCTTGGGCCTGGCTCAATTTGCGGATCAGGACGGCAGACATGGACTTAACGCTACGAATGACATTGGAGTTCGCCAATTATGCCGGGATTGCGCGGGCAGGTCTGCACCATGAATGCTTAGACATCCACGCTCACTGTCTCTACAATTATTCACCTGCAACACGGTATGCGCGCTGCCCGGTGCGCATCAACCTGTCGCGTCGTTACGCTGCCGGCTACAGCGTGCTGATGTGCAACCAAGACGTTTCCGCTTGCATGCATCATGGCTGAATCCGATCAAAATCATCCCACCGTCCAGGACAGCCTGCAGCAGGTAGTCGAATTGCTGCGCCGGCACCAACTGGTCAAGGGCCTCGTCGAGCGCCAGGCGATGCCGCGCCATGAGCTGGTGGAAAGCCTGGTGCAAAAGCAGAACATCGCCGAGCTGCAGAACAAGCTCGAACAGCTGCATCCGGCGGACGTTGCGTATGTGCTGGAGGCATTGCCGCTCGATGAGCGGCTGGCGGTATGGGACCTGGTAAAGGCCGACCGCGACGGCGAGATCCTGCTGGAAGTCTCCGATGCCGTGCGCGAAACGCTGATCGCGCACATGGAGACCAAAGAGCTGGTCGCGGCGACCGAGCAGCTCGATACCGATGAGATAGCCGACCTGGCGCCCGATCTGCCGCGCGAGGTCATGCAGGACGTGTTTCGCTCGCTGTCGGTCGAAGAGCGCGACCAGTTGCGCGCGGCGATGTCGTACCCGGAAGACACGGTCGGCGGGATCATGGATTTCGACATGATCACGGTGCGCGACGACATTACCGTCGAAGTCGTCCTGCGTTACCTGCGCCGGCTCGACGAGATGCCCGACCATACCGACCAGATCTTCGTGGTCGACCGGCAGGAACACCTGCGCGGCCTGTTGTCGGTGAGCCGCCTGCTGGTGAGCGATCTCGACACACGGGTGACTTCCATCATGACCGTGGCGACCGTTAAATTGGCGCCCAATGAGAATGCGCAGGATGCCGCTACAGCATTCGAGCGCTATGACCTGGTATCGGCACCGGTGGTCGACGGCGCAGACAAGCTGATCGGGCGCGTCACCGTCAATTCAGTGGTCGATGTCATCCGCGAGGAGACCGACAGCGAAAAACTCTCGGCCGGCGGCCTGCGCGAGGAAGAAGATTTGTTTGCGTCGGTATGGAGCAGCGTTAAAAACCGCTGGACGTGGCTGGCGATCAACCTGGTGACCGCGTTTATCGCGTCGCGCGTGATCGGCATATTCGAAGGTTCGATCGAGAAAATCGTGGCACTCGCGGCGCTGATGCCGATCATCGCCGGCATCGGCGGCAATTCGGGCAATCAGACCATTACCATGATCGTGCGCGCCCTGGCGCTTGGCCAGATCACGGTTTCCAGCGCGCGCACGCTGTTTGCCAAGGAGATCGGCGTGAGCTTTATCAACGGCCTGATCTGGGGCGGCGTGGTCGGGATATTTGCGTTCCTGATTTACCATAAATGGCAATTGGGGCTCGTCATGACAGGCGCGATGGTGCTGAATCTGTTGCTTGCGGCCGTCATGGGGGTCGCTGTTCCGCTGTTGATGCACAAGCTCGGCCGCGATCCGGCAGTCGGCTCCAGCGTGATGATTACCGCCATTACGGACAGCGGCGGCTTTTTCATTTTTCTCGGCCTGGCGACGCTGTTTCTCGTGCCCTAGCCGGGCGTTCAGGCCGGCACTTATTCCCGCGGGAGGGAATAAAGCGCGCCGCCGCGTGTTTACGAAAATGCAGGCGTTTGCCTGCTTACCCCAAACGAGAACAATATGATGAGCCGGTTCAAACCAATGTTGACAACCTTCTCCCTGGCGCTCGTGCTGACAGCGTGTAGCGGCTATGCGCCGGTGAAATATACGGACGGCATCATGACCAACGCCGCGGGCATGACGCTTTATACGTTCGACAAGGACGTCGCCGGCGCGGGTAAAAGCGTCTGTAACGGACCTTGCGCGACGAACTGGCCGCCGCTGCTGGCCGGCGCCAGCGACGAGTCGGGCGGCGACTGGACAGTGGTTACGCGCGACGACGGCTCGAAACAATGGGCCTTCCTTGGTAAGCCGCTTTACCTGTGGAACAAGGACCAGAAGCCCGGCGATATGACCGGCGATGGCTTCAGCAATGCGTGGCGCGTCGTCAGACCCGAGCCGCGGCCGCTGACTGGAAACATGAGCCTGTAGTGGACGGACGCGACCGCGATTTCATTCAGCATCTTCCCCGTTTGCGCCGCTACGCGCGCGCGCTGACGGGGGATCGCGGGCGCGCGGACGATCTGGTGCAGGACACCCTTGAGCGGGCGCTCGTCAAATTCCACTTATGGCAGCCGGGCAGCGATTTGCGCGCCTGGTTATTTACGATCATGCACAACGTTTTTATCAACCAACTGCGCGCCGGCGCCGGCACTGTCATCATGCCGCTCGACGACGAAACCGTGCAGCCGGCGATACGCGCGACGCAAAGCGACCGCCTGGAAGTCCTCGATCTGCAGATTGCGCTGTCGCGCCTGCCGGAAGAGCAGCGTGAGGTGTTGCTGCTGGTCGGTCTCGAGCAAATGACTTACGACGAGGCGGCGGGCGTGCTTGGCATTCCCATAGGTACGGTGATGTCGCGCTTGTCGCGCGCGCGCGAACGCCTGCGTGCCCTGTTGGCGGGTAGTAGCGGTGCACAGCCCGCATTGAAGGTGGTGAAATGAGCGGATTGGCGGTAACTGAAGCCGAACTGCACGCCCACGTCGACGGCTTGATGCCGGAGGCGCGCCGCGTGGAGATCGAGGAATATCTGGCGGCGCATGCCGAGGATGCGCAACGTGTGCGCGCGTGGCGCGACCAGAACCAGGCGCTGCGTGCGCTGTTCGATCCGGTGCTGTCGGAATCGCTGCCGGTGCGTTTGCGCAAGCCGGCATTGCGCCGCCGCATGCAGCCGCTTTTGCGTTACGCGGCGGTTCTGGCGTGGCTCGGCTTGGGTGTGGTCGCCGGCTGGTATCTGCACGATTACAACATCGCGAAATCGGGGGACACCGTTGCGTTTGCGCACCGGGCGGTTATTGCGCACGTTGTTTACAGCCCTGAAGTCCGTCATCCGGTCGAAGTCGGCGCCGACCAGGAGGCGCATCTGGTCGCCTGGTTGTCCAAGCGTATCGGCGGCAGCCTCAAGGTTCCGCAGCTCGCCACGCTGGGTTATCAATTGGTCGGCGGCCGTCTGCTGCCGGGCAACCAGGGGCCGGCCGCGCAATTCATGTTCCAGGACGGCAGCGGCCAGCGCCTGACGCTTTACGTCCGCAATGGCGCCGGCGACAACAAGGAAACGGCGTTTCGTTATACCCAGGAACGCGGCATCAGCGTGTTTTACTGGGTCGATGGAAAATTCGGCTACGCCATATCGGGCGAAATCGATAAAGACGATCTGCTGCGCGTGGCGCAGGTTATTTACCGGCAATTGAATCCTTAGTGGCGTTGCCTGGCGGTTTTCGCCCGATTTTTATCGAATAACTTGTTCGCTGGCCGAAAAAAAGGGTTTTCGGCAGCCAAAAAACGGGTCGCGACGGGAGTGCGGCCCTTTTTTTCGGCGATCGAGGCCGCGATCCGATCCTGCCGCCTCCTCAAATCAATCGCGTCGTCGCGCTTTTCCATTTGCATTTTTTCGGTCCGCCAAAGTCGCGGCATGAAAAAACGGAATGTGCGAATCGAAAATTTATTGTGTGCGGTGTGAAATTTTTTCCGGCAGCAGCGAAAAAATATCAGCACTGACGGCCGCGCTGATGAATTTTTATATGCGGCAAACGCAAAAAATTTCACGTGTTGTTGACGGCACACAATGCGAACGATCGTGCATGCGCACTGCATGCACGTAAAAATTATGCAGTCGGGTGGACGTTGCGGCGTAGCGAATAGACTAACGCATGCGTTCGATCAGGCTTGCGGGGGTATTGCGGACGTGCGAGAAAAATAATTAAGAATCAGGGACTTGAAAACAGAATTCAAGTTGCTGAGGGCAAAGCGGGCGTGAAGGAGGGAGACGCTGGCGTTTTGCGGGAGGTCTTGCTGACATCGACTGCGCTGGCTGCAGTCGTTTACTGCGATGAGGCAAATAACGGGAGCCGGGGAGCCCAGCTCCCGCTCAAGCAACTAACGTTATTTCTTCTTAGCTGCTTTCTTTTTCTTTGCTTTTTTCTTTGCTGCCATGGTTCATCTCCTTACGAGTGGTTTAATTACCTACAAGTGCATACAACTTTTTTCTGCACTCCCAAATCATCGTGCACGGTGCGGCTTGTGATTCGTATCTTGTTTCCAAAACACGATTACGATGGTTGGTGCGCCAATTCTAAGCTACCTACAAAAAAAATTGCAACATTTTTGTAAAATAATTTGCAGTCGTGTGGTAGGTATGTTGCACATATGCCACCGGAATTTTCGCGGCAACAGTGAACAGCGTCACGATTTTTTATTGCGCGTGAGTGATTCAAGCGTTTTTTTTTGCGCAAAGATGCGATGAAGCGATGAAATTTCGACAGTTTGCATCGTTGATCACGGCAATAAACGTTCGGGCGCGATCAGTTGCGCGATTGTTTCGCGCTCGCGGATCAAATGCATGTCGCTGCCGCTGATCATCACTTCCGCTGCGCGCGGCCGCGTGTTGTAGTTCGAACTCATCGTCATTCCATAAGCGCCGGCCGACATGATGGCGACGAGATCGCCTTCGGCCAGACTCAGTTCGCGCTCGTGACCGAGAAAATCTCCGGTCTCGCACACCGGGCCGACGATTTCATAGCGCCGCGCCGGCGTGCGCCGCGGCCGCACCGGCTGGATATCGTGCCACGCGTCATAGAGCGCCGGGCGTATCAGATCATTCATCGCGGCATCGATCACCGCAAAATTGCGGTCCGCGCCGTGCTTCAGGTATTCGACCCGCGCCAGCAGGATGCCGGTGTTGCCGACCAGCGAACGGCCCGGTTCAAACATGATGGTCTGCTTGCGGTCGCCCAGGCACGCCGTCAGCGCATGTATATAGTCGGCCACCGCCGGCGGCGTCTCGTCGCGATAGCGTATGCCGAGGCCGCCGCCTATATCTATATGCGCGATAGCTATACTCTCGGCGGCCAGGCGGTCCACCAGGCCCAATAATTTTTGCAGTGCAGCGATAAAGGGGGGGATTTCCGTGAGCTGCGAACCGATATGGCAATCGATGCCGGTCACGCGCAGGTTGGCCATGCCTGCTGCTTCGCGATACAACGGCAACGCGGACTCAAAAGGAATGCCGAACTTGTTCTCCTTGAGCCCGGTGGCGATGTAAGGGTGGGTTTTGGCGTCGACATCGGGATTGACCCGCAGGCTGACCGGCGCAATCTTTCCCATCTCGCCGGCCACCTGGTTTAGCTTTTGCAGCTCGCTGGCGGATTCAACGTTGAAGCACCGGATGCCGGCGTCCAGCGCCGCGCGCATTTCGGCGGTCGTCTTGCCGACGCCGGAGAACACGGTTTTTTGCGCATCGCCGCCGGCGGCGAGCACGCGCGCGAGTTCGCCGCCCGACACGATGTCGAAACCGCTGCCCAGTCGCGCCAGCACATTGAGCACCGCCAGGCTGGAATTGGCTTTCACCGCATAGCAGATCAGGTGGTCGCGTCGCGCGAGCGCGTCGTCATACGCGCGATAGGCGGCTTCGAGGGCGGCGCGCGAGTATATATAGCAGGGCGTGCCGAACGTCGCGGCGATACGGTCGAGCGCGACAGCTTCAGCGTGCAGCGTCTCATCGCGGTAAGCGAAGTAGCTCACTTCGCTCCCGGGCTTTTTTTCTCGTCGGCGGGCGTGTCTGCAGTGGCGGGCAGCGCAGCGGCGGATTTTTTCTCGGGAATATACAGCGGCCCCTTGAGGCCGCAAGCCGCCAGGGTAGCCGCCACTATCAACAACAGAAAAGTTTTACGCATGATTTTTCGCGCGTTATATGCCCGGGAATATTAGCACAGAGGTCACTCACGCCAGCAGGTAACGGATCGCGTCGCGCCGCAGCGCCAGTCGCCTTTCCTTGTAGTCGGGCAGCACGCTCGCAACCCAGTGCCAGAAACGCGGCGAATGATTGGGCTCCCGCAAATGCGCGAGCTCGTGGACCACGACGTAATCGATCAGCGCCGGCGGCGCCTGGATCAGCCGCCAGTTGAGGTGCACGCGCCCGTCGGGGTGGCAGGTGCCCCACCGCGTTCTGGCGTTTGACAGGCGGATGGTCGGGGCGCGCACGTCGAGCACCCGCGCGAAATGCCCGGCGCGCTGCTCGAACCACCCTTGCGCGGTATCGCGCAGCCAGGCGACCACGTGCCGCGCCAGAATATCGGGGTCGTCAGTCCCGGTGCCGACAGTCAAACATTTGCCGCAGCGCGTCGTGATCTTGCTGGCGGCGTCAACCTCAAGCGTCAGCGGTTCGCCCAGCGCCATCACGGTGGCGCCGGCCTGCCAGGTAAACGGCGGCGGGCGGCGCGCCTGCCAATCCGTCAGCTTGCGCGCGATCCAGTGCGCGTGCGACGCCAAAAGGTTGTCGATGCGCGACTGGGTGGCGCGCCACGGCGCGCCCACCCGCAGCCCGTTCTCATCGATGATCAGCGTAATGCTGCGGCGGCGCTGGCTGCGCTTAAGCGTGTATTCGATCGGGCTACCGCTGAGCACGAAACGACACCGGCTCACGGCTTGCAGCGGCGCGGTGCCGCGCATGAAATCCAGCAATGAAGGCCTACGCGCGGCCATGTTCCAGGCGCGGTATTTCGGTTTCGATCCACGTTTCGACTTCGCGCGTCAGCGCAGCGGCTTTCTTGCCGCGGCTGTCGATCGGTTTGCCGATGCTGACCGTGATGGTGCCCGGGTACTTGCGGAAGGCGTGGCGCCCCCAGCACGTGCCCGCGTTGTGCGCGACTGGCAGCACCGGCGCGCCCGCATGCACGGCAATCGCAGCACCACCGGTCTGATACGTGCCGCGCGCGCCCGGCGCGATGCGCGTGCCTTCGGGAAAGACGATAATCCAGAAGCCGCGCGCAATGCGATCCTTGCCTTGCGCAAGCATCTGCTTTAGCGCCCGCATGCCGGCAGTGCGATCGATCGCCACCGGCGACAACATGGCGAGCCCCCAGCCGAAAAACGGTATCCACAGCAGCTCGCGCTTGATCACGTAAACCTGCGGCGGAAAAATCACCTGGAACGCGAGCGTTTCCCATGCCGACTGGTGCTTGGACAGCACGACACAGGCCTGGGCGGGGACATTCTCCGCGCCCAGCACGCGGTAACGGATGCCGCAAATGGTTTCGGCGCCCCACAGAACCAGCCGCGTCCAGGTAGTGATGACGCGATAGCGCGTGAATGGGTCGAACGGAAACGTCAGCAGCGAGATGACCGCGAACGGCGGGGTAATGACGATCTGGAATGCTGCAAACAGGCCGGAGCGCAACAAGACGCTCATTGCGTGATGGACTTCACTGCCTCATTGAGGTCGGCGAAGGTCTGCGTATGCGGCGGCAGGCCGCCTTTTGCGGCGGTCTGCTTGCCTTTGCCCGTCAGCACGAGGATGGCTTTTGCCCCGACCGCTGCCGCCGCCTGCAGATCGCGCAGCGAGTCGCCTATGCACGGCACGCCCGCCAGTTCGGTATTGAAGCGGTGCGCGATGTCTTCCAGCAGCCCGGGCTTGGGTTTGCGGCAGTTGCAGCCCGCATCCTGCGCGTGCGGGCAGAAGAACACCGCATCGATGCGGCCGCCGACAAGCCCCAGCGCCTTGTGCATCTTGTCGTGAATGGCGTTCAGCGTCGCCACTTCGAAGAGTCCGCGGCCGATGCCGGACTGGTTGGTCGCCACCACCACGTGATAGCCGTCCTGGTTCAGACGGGCGATGGCTTCCAGGCTGCCCGGGATCGGTTTCCACTCGGCGGGCGACTTGATGTACTCCGCGCTGTCGACGTTGATCACGCCGTCGCGGTCGAGGATGATGAGTTTCATGCGGCGAGCTTGGAGAGGTCGGCGACGCGGTTCATGCCGAGGCGCAAATCGCTCAGCAGGGCGAGGCGATTCTTGCGCAGCTCGAGGTCGTCGGCCATGACCATGACTGATTCAAAAAACGCATCCACCGGTTTTTTCAATATCGCAAAGGTCTTGAGATAACCAGTGTAATCGCCTTTTTCGAACAGCGGCGTCGCCTGCCTGACGGCGGTTTCAATGGCCTGAAAAAGCTCGCGCTCGGCGGGATCCTGCAATTTTCCGGCTTCGGCGTGCGCAACCGTTTCGCCTTTGCCCTCGGCTTGCTTGAGAATATTGGCAACGCGCTTGTTCGCCGCGGCCAGGCTTGCGGCTTCCGGCAGGCTGGCAAAGGCGCGCACGGCCGCCAATTGAATCGGTACCTGGTCGAGCCGGGTCGGCCCCATGCAGAGCACCGATTCGACTTCATTTGCCGTGTAACCCGCTTCACGCAGGTAGCCACGCAGCCGTTCGAGTACAAAAAGCTGCAGATCGGTGTGCGCGTCACCCAGCATTCCCGACGGGAACGCGGCAAAGGCTTCATTTACCAGGTCGTGCAGGGATATGACGAGGTTGTTCTCGATAAGGATGCGCACCACGCCCAGCGCATGACGCCGCAATGCGAAAGGGTCTTTGTCGCCGGTCGGCTGCTGGCCGATGCCGAACATCCCGGTCAGAGTCTCCAGCTTGTCAGCCAGCGCAAGTGCAATCGCAATACTGTTTTTGGGCGGGGCATCGCCGGCAAATCGCGGCTGGTAATGCTGCTGGACAGCTTCTGCCACGCGCGGGTCTTCGCCATCGGCGAGCGCGTAGTAGCGGCCCATGATGCCTTGCAGTTCGGGAAACTCGCCGACCATGTTGGTGGTGAGATCCGCTTTCGCCAGCAAAGCGGCACGGTCCGCGAGTTTCGGGTCAGCGCCGATTTTCTGCGCGATAGCCGCAGCGAGTTTTTGCACGCGCCCGACGCGGTCGAGCTGGCTGCCCAGCTTGTTGTGATAAACGACCTTGGCAAGTTGCGGCACGCGGTCTTCGAGGCGGGTTTTCTTGTCGGTCTCGAAGAAAAACCGCGCATCAGCAAGGCGCGGGCGCACCACGCGCTGGTTGCCTTCGACGATATTCTTCGGGTCGGCGAGCCGCATATTGCTCACGATCAGAAACTTGTTGATGAGCTTGCCGGCGGCATCGAACAGCGGGAAGTACTTCTGGTTTTGCCGCATGGTGAGCACCAGGCATTCCGGCGGCACCGACAGGAACTCGGTTTCGAACTCGCCGACGTAAACCGACGGGTGCTCGACCAGCGCAGTGACTTCTTCGAGCAGGGGAGCATAGTCGGCATCCGCGCCTAAAGAGGCTTTAAGCGCAGACGCCCGCTCCGCGAGCTGGCGCGCGATGTCGGTTTGGCGCTCGTCAAACGATGCGATGACACTGCCGTGGGCGGCGAGGGCCTCTTCATACGCATCGGCCGTCGCCACGGAGATATCTTTGACACCCTGGAAACGGTGCCCGTGAGTGACGCGGCCTGCTGCCAGTCCCAATACGCTGACCGGCACGATCTCGGCGCCGTGCAGCGCAACCAGGCCATGCGCCGGACGCACGAATTGCACCGTAGTCACGCCGTCAGCCAGTTGATAGCCCATCACTTTGGGGATGGGCAGTTTTGCGATCGCTTCGTCCAGTGCGGTCTGCAGTCCAACCGCCAGCGTAACGCCCGCGATGGTCTGGTTGAGGAAAACGTATTCGGCGTTGCCCTCGGTTTTGCGCTCGAGTTGGCTGGCCGTGGCGCCTTCCTTCTCCAAACGCTTGGCGAGCGCAGGCGTGGGCTTGCCATCCGCGCCGTAGGCGACTTTGGAAGGCATGAGCTTTTTCGATTCGGCCCGGTCGGTGCCCTTGGTCAATACGTCCGGGATGAGCGCTGCCAGCCGGCGCGGCGTGGCAAAGACGCGGACTACTTTCGCATCAGTGGCTGTCAGTTGCGCTTTGGCGAGGCCCGCTGCAATGCCGTTGCCGAACGCTGCGCCGAGCCGCTTGAGCGCTTTGGGCGGCAATTCTTCCGTGAAGAGTTCGACCAGCAGATTGGCGCTCATGCCGCATCCCGCTGGTCGAGGACGGTCCTGAGCGCGGCCAGGTCGATGTCCAGCGCCTGCAGCGTCCCCGGCTTGCACATGGGGAAACCGGCGCGAACGCGCGAATCCAGGTACGCCTGCGACACGCTGCGCGCGAGATTGCGGATCCGGCCGATATAGGCCGCGCGCTCGGTAACCGATATTGCGCCGCGTGCGTCCAGCAGATTGAAGGTGTGCGCTGCTTTCAGCACCTTTTCATAGGCGGGCAGCGCGAGCTTGGCGGCGATCAGGCTTTTCGCATCGGTTTCATGGTCGGCGAAATGCCGGAACAGGGTCGCTGCATCCGCAAGCTCGAAGTTATAGGTCGATTGCTCGACTTCGTTCTGGTAATAGACATCGCGGTAGGTCACGCCCGGCGTCCACACCAGGTCGAACACGTTTTCGACACCTTGCAGGTACATGGCGAGGCGTTCGAGCCCATAAGTGATTTCGCCAGTAATCGGTTTGCAATCGATGCCGCCCACCTGCTGAAAATAAGTGAACTGCGTGACTTCCATGCCGTTCAGCCACACTTCCCAGCCGAGGCCCCAGGCGCCGAGCGTGGGGTTTTCCCAATCGTCTTCGACGAAGCGGATGTCGTGCGCCTTGGGATCGATGCCGATGGCAACCAGCGAGCCGATATAGAGATCGAGAATCTCGAGCGGCGACGGCTTCAGCACGACCTGGTATTGATAGTAGTGTTGCAGGCGGTTCGGATTGTCGCCATAACGCCCGTCTTTCGGACGGCGCGACGGCTGCACATAGGCGGCGCGCCACGGCTCGGGACCGATCGCGCGCAGAAAAGTCGCGGTGTGCGAAGTGCCGGCGCCGACTTCCATGTCGTACGGCTGCAGCAGCGCGCAACCCTGCTGGTCCCAGTATTGCTGAAGCCGCAGTATCAATTGCTGAAAAGTCAGCATAGTGTTTCCGTTGCGCTAGTGCGTTGGCAAGTCGCGAATTTTACTGGTTCCCCGCACCACTAGCCACCCTCCGCCGAGCGCCAGTACCAGTGAAAGCGCGATGATAGGGAGATTGCCCCAGCGCACGAAGGGGGTGGTGCCCGCATACCCCTGCACGTCGCCGTTGACGACGGCGCGCGCGAACTCGGGCGCGGCCGCGCGCACCTTGCCGCGCTGGTCGATGATGGCGGTCATGCCGGTGTTGGTCGCGCGCAGCATATAGCGGCCGGTTTCGAGCGCGCGCGCCTGCGAAATCTGCAGGTGCTGCTGGGGCGCGATCGAGCGGCCGAACCACGCCACATTGCTGACGTTGACGAGCAGTGTGGCCTGCGGCAATTGGCGGATGATTTCCGCGCCGAAGACGTCTTCATAGCAGATGTCGACAGCCACGCGCTGGCCGGCGATTTCGAGCGGCTGTTGCGTGTCCGCGCCGCGCGAGAAGTCGAGCAGCGGAATTTGCGTGACTTCGAAAAACCAGCCGAACAGGGGTTTTAACGGCACGAATTCGCCGAATGGCACCAGGTGGGATTTGCGATACATTTGCGTCGGCGCCATACCCAGCGAGAGCACGCTGTTGTAATAGTCGCGGCTGGTGCTGCGCTCGGGCACGCCTATCAGCACGTCGCCGCCGTTGCTGCGCGCGTGTGTCGCCAGCCCGGCCAGGTAGTCCGCGGGCACTTCATGCAGAAACAGCGGCAGCGCGGTTTCCGGCAGCACGATCAGGCGCGCATGGCTGGCGACGACGAGGTCGCGGTACGTATCTAGCGTAGACGCGACGCGGTCGGGGCGCCATTTCATGTCCTGCGCGATATTTCCCTGCAGCAGGCTCACGCTGACTGGTGCGCCAGCCGGGGCGGTCCACGTAATTTGCAGCAGCAGATAGCCGCCGATCCAGAGAAGGGCAAGGATGAAGGATGCAGGATGCAGGATGACTGACGGAATTCGCGGGCGGCTGCCACGATCACCCTTCATCGTTGCAAATGCATCCCAGGCGACAAGTGCGCCGGCGGTCAACGCGGTGGCAAAAGTGGCGCCGTAGACTCCCAGCACCGGCACATAACCGGCGAGCGGGCTGGCGGGAACCTGCGAATAGCCGAGCGCGAGCCACGGAAACCCGGTGAAGAGCCAGCCGCGCACCCAGTCGGCGAGCGTCCACAGCGCGGGCAGGACCACCAGCGTAGCCATCACCGAGCGCGTGCCGAGCGCGTGATACGCGTAGCCGATCGCGGCCGGATAGCATGCGAGGATGCAGCAGAACAGCAGGGTCAGTACTGCGGCCAGTGGCGCCGGCATGGCGCCGAAGTCATGCAGGCTGACGTATACCCAGCTCACGCCGGCAAGAAAATAACCGAGCCCGAACACGAAGCCGATCAACAGGGCGCGGCGACGGCTGCCGGCGTCCCGCCATAGCACCATCAACAGCGCGAGCGCGGCGATCAGCAGCGGATAAAGATAAAACGGCGCGAAACCCAGCACGCCCATGGCGCCGGCGAGCGCCGCGAGCGGTAGCGCAGGGATGCGGGACAATACGCCGTGCGGGACTATGCTCACGCCCGGACTTTAGGCACTCTTGGCGCCGGGCTTTTTTTCGACCAGCAACAAATGCAGCCGCCGGCTGTCCGCGCGCAGCACTTTGAAATTCAGGTCCTCGACGGCCATCTGCTCGCCGCGCTTGGGCATGCGGCCGAACTGCTTCAGAACCAGGCCGCCGATGGTGTCGTGGTCGGCATCGTCGAAGCGCGTGCCGAACGTCGTGTTGAACTTGGCGATCTCGGTCACCGCCTTGACGCGCCAGGCGCCGCTCTTGTCGGCGATGATGTCGTCCTCGGTTTCGTCGAAATCGTACTCGTCCTCGATGTCGCCGACGATCTGCTCGAGCACGTCTTCGATGGTGACAAGGCCGGCCACGCCGCCGTACTCGTCGACCACGATCGCCATGTGGTTGCGGTTGGCGCGGAAATCCTTGAGCAGCACGTTGAGCCGCTTGGATTCGGGAATGAAAACCGCCGGGCGCAGCATTTGGCGCACGTTGAACTCCTCTTCGCCTGCGTAATAGCGCAGCAGGTCCTTGGCGAGCAATATCCCGATGACGTGGTCCTTGTTGTCCTCGATCACGGGAAACCGCGAGTGGTTGGTTTCGATCACCAGCGGAATGAACTTGTCGGGCGGCTCGCCGATATCGATGACGTCCATTTGCGCGCGCGGGATCATGATGTCGCGCGCCTGCATTTCCGCCACCTGCATCACGCCCTCGATCATCGACAGCGCGTCGCTGTCGAGCAGGTTGCGGTCGTAGGCCGAGCGCAGCAGTTCGACCAGCTGATCGCGGTCTTCCGGTTCGCGCATGAGGAGCGCGCCGATCCGTTCGAGCCAGGTGGGTTTGGGGGGGCTATCGTTCATGTTTGCGTGAGGGCCGGGTTTTTTTCGTTGTTTCGCCGTACGGGTCGGCATAGCCGAGGCGCGCGAGGATGCGCGTCTCGAGTTTTTCCATGCGCTGCGCGTCGGCGGCGCACTCGTGGTCAAAGCCCTGCAGGTGCAGCACGCCGTGCACCGTCAGATGCGCGTAGTGCGCTTCGCGGTCCACGCCGCGCAGGCGCGCTTCGCGCGTGACCACCGGTGCGCAGATCGCGATGTCGCCTTCAAGCGGGTTTTTTTCGGAATAGATGAAAGTCAGCACGTTGGTCGCGTAATCGCGCCCGCGGTAATTGAGATTAAGCTGGCGCGCTTCGCGTGCGCCGACCAGGCGCAGCGTGAGGCTGGCTTTTTTGCGCAGCGCCGCGCGCACCCATCGCCTGAGCTTGGCGCGCGACGGTAATTGTGCGGAGCGGACGCCATACTGGAGCGAGAGTGCGGGCTCAGGCGTCCGGCCCGGCTTGCGCTTTGGTGTGCCGCTCATAGGCATTGACGATACGTTGCACCAGCGGGTGGCGCACCACGTCGCTCGACTGGAAATGGGTGAAGGCGATGCCGCGCACGCGTTTCAACACGGTGCTCGCTTCGATCAGGCCGCTTTTGTGGCCGCGCGGCAAATCGATTTGCGTGACGTCGCCGGTGACCACCGCCTTGCTGCCGAAACCGATGCGGGTGAGAAACATTTTCATCTGCTCGGGGGTGGTGTTTTGCGCTTCATCGAGGATGACGAACGCCTGGCTCAACGTGCGCCCGCGCATGAAGGCGAGCGGCGCGACCTCGATGGCGCTGCGTTCCAGCAGTTTCGCCACCTTGTCGTAGCCCATCAGGTCATAAAGGGCGTCGTAGAGCGGCCGCAAATAGGGGTCGACTTTCTGCGCGAGGTCACCCGGCAGGAAGCCCAGGCGCTCGCCGGCTTCGACCGCCGGGCGCACCAGCACGATGCGCTTGACGTTGTCGCGCTCGAGCGCATCAACCGCGCACGCCACCGCCAGATAAGTCTTGCCGGTGCCGGCAGGGCCGATCGCGAATGTGATGTCGTGCTTCTGGATTTGCTGCAGATAGCCGACCTGGCGCGGCGTGCGTCCGTGCAGGTCGGGGCGGCGGGTCTTCAGTTGCGGCGCGTCGCCGGCAGCGGCGGGTTTTACGCGCGCGACTTCAATCAGGCCCAGTTGCACGTCTTCCACCGACAGGCTGCGCTTGGCGCGGGCATAGAATTTCTCGAGCGCCTGTGCCGCGAGTTCCGTCTGGTCGGGTTCGCCGCTCAACGCGAAGCGCTCGCCGCGCCGCGCGATCACCACGTCGAACGCGGTTTCGATCTGGCGCAGGTTTTCATCCAGCACGCCGCACAGGTTGGCAAGGCGCTGGTTGTCGACCGGCTTAAAAGAGACTTCGGCGGGTTTCAAGCGTGGACGAGCGCGGGCTTGCCGCGCAAAGTGTGCGCCAGCGCGGCGGTGATGGTGACGTCGATGAATTGTCCGATGAGCCGCGGCTGCCCGATAAAATTGACGACGCGGTTGTTGTCGGTGCGGCCGGCGAGCTCACGCGGGTCTTTTTTCGACACGCCTTCGACCAGGATGCGTTGCGTAGTGCCGGCCATGCCTGCGCTGATGGTTTGCGCCTGGGTTTTGAGCAGCGTCTGCAGTTCGCGCAGGCGCGCGAGCTTGACCTCGTGCGGCGTGTCGTCAGGGAACGCGGCGGCGGGCGTGCCCGGACGCGGGCTGTAGACGAAGCTGAAACTCGCGTCGAACCCGACTTCTTCGATCAGCTTCAGGGTGGCCGCAAAATCGTCGGCGGTTTCGCCCGGAAAACCGACGATAAAGTCGGAAGTAATCGAAATATCGGGCCGCGCTTTGCGCAGCCGGCGCACGATGGATTTGTATTCGAGGACGCTATAGCCGCGCTTCATCGCCGCCAGCACGCGGTCCGAGCCCGACTGCACTGGCAGGTGTACGTGATCGACCAGTTGCGGCAGCCGCGCGTAGACGTCGATCAGGCGCTGCGTGAATTCGCGCGGGTGCGAAGTGGTGTAGCGCAGCCTTTCGATGCCGGGAATGGCGGCAACATATTCGAGCAGCAGGGCGAGGTCGGCGGGCGCGTCCGCGGACACGGCGCCGGCATCACGCACCATCGTAGCGGATTCACGAACCGTTGCACGGTAGGCATTCACGTTCTGCCCGAGCAGGGTGATTTCTTTGACGCCCTGCTGTGCGAGTTCGGCGACGTCGGTCAGGACGTCTTCGAGCGGCCGCGATACCTCTTCGCCGCGCGTGTACGGCACCACGCAAAAAGTGCAGTACTTGCTGCAGCCCTCCATGATCGAAACAAACGCGCTGCCGCCCTGCACGCGCGCCGGCGGCAGGCAATCGAATTTTTCAATTTCGGGAAACGAGATGTCGACCTGCGGTTTGCCGGTGGCGCGCCGCGCCGCGATCATCGCCGGCAGGCGATGCAGGGTCTGCGGGCCGAACACGAGATCAACGTAAGGCGCGCGTTTGACGATGGCGGCACCCTCCTGGCTGGCGACACAGCCGCCGACGCCGAAAATGATTTCGGGCCGCAGTTGTTTCAGATGTTTGACGCGGCCCAGATCGTGAAAGACTTTTTCCTGCGCTTTCTCGCGCACCGAGCAGGTATTGAACAGAATCACGTCGGCGTCGTCGGGGCTCGCGGTCGCCACCATGCCGTGCGCCGCGTGCAGTACGTCGGCCATCTTGCCCGAGTCGTACTCGTTCATCTGGCAGCCGAAGGTCTTGATGTAGTACTTGGACGGCACTAGGGCTTCTTGACCTGCGCCTGTTCCTGCGGCGTCAGTATATAGATGCGCGCGATGTCGCCATTCATGTCGAGGGTGTACACAACGTCCGCTCCCGGCGGC
This sequence comes from Bordetella parapertussis, assembly GCA_945870465.1. The sequence goes on from CAMBSS010000091.1 coordinate 16,405, forward strand.
AAAGCTTCGTGCAGGATGTAGCGGTTGTTCTCGTCGTAAATAACGCCGCCCGGCGCCAGTTTGAACGGCGCGGTCCCGCCAAAGTTGATGTAGGGCAGCGGCAGCCGTTGCGCGCCGACCTTCGCGGGTTTGGCGTTGGCCGGCAGCGTGCGCAGCTGGGCGTACGCGACGCCGGTCGTCAGCAGTATCACGGTCAGCGACAGTGCCAGAAGCTGGCGCATGGCCTCAAATGCGTGTTTCAAAGTGGATTCGAAACCCTTTTAAATCAGATGGCTGCATTATAACCGAGAGCCTGTGGCGCCGCTCAGGGGTGGCGATTATACCTAATGATAATGCGCGTTCAGCGAATGCGCGAAAACGCCGGATTTGGCTGGCGGCACACGCGCCAAAAATGGAAAAGGGCTTGCGGCGCGGCGCCGTAGCGTCGCACACAGGCGACGAGTGGATTATCGGGAGTCCTTATTGTGCTCAAAAATCCGCTGTAGCCGTGCCGACCTGTCGGCTATGGTTTTTAATATACCTTCAACCAGGATCTTTTCCTCGTTCGAAAAATTTATCGATTTTTCTACATCCAACGCTATGGACGGAAGACGTGAGGCCAATTCGATGCAAACACTTGCGATGTACCGTTTGTTAACGCCTGCAGCGTCTGCGAGTTTCTCCCAGTGTCGCAACTGAATCCATTCCGGCCGGTTGTCGCCGCCGATCTTGAACGCAAGGTTGTGCGTCACCCCTGGATATACCGCGGTGCATAGCAGATCGTAGAACGGAGCAAGCTCGACGCCGGCGGGAATCATCAGCAGCGACAGATTTTTGCCGTGCGCGTCGCTGTTCCCGATAAGATAATTAAAGATCGTCCAGGAAATTAGATTTTGT